>CAYRBR010000053.1:0-10508 GCA_964422555.1 uncultured Caldisericota bacterium
AGGGTACTTGAAAGAGACTATCAGAATTGTTTTCAACGTGGTAAAAAGAAGTTCCACTGGGAGAAGAATCCCAAATCAAATATAAATTGCTTTTTCTTGAAAAGAATATCTGGGGATCACTAGATTCCAAATCTGTAAACTTAACTGAATATTTTTCAGAAACATCTAAAGAGTTATTTGTAAGGTTTATTCTATACCGCAATAATTCTCTATTTGATAACAAGACAACTAAATCTTTGTCATGAAGCTCCCAATTTTTGATGGATATATCAGTTTTTAGAAATTCTTCGAAGTTTAGGGTTGGTTCCTGATTAGGCAATCTTGAAATAAAAAGAGAATTGGGGTCTTCAAGAGAAGATGCTAATAAATAATATAAGGTTTTGTCTGATGTGGTTTCGGTAAAAATCCTTATTCTGTTTAGGTTTAAAAGGTCGGGAATCATATATGAAGAGTAAAGTATTTGTTCTTTAAATAGATAGTGTTGTAAAACCTGATTTGATTTTTCTGTATTTGACTTAATACTTTTATCCTTTAAATGGTTGTTTTTGAGTAAAAAAACGTCATTTTCTGTGTTTGTCATACTAATTGTTTCATTATACTGATTGTTTTCGTTTTTTAAAAAACCGGGAAGTCTACTGGGAATGAATGTCAAGTCAGATTGATAAAAATCCTTGTGTGATACATTTTCTTCATTATATTTGATAGAAAAGGTTTTAAAGCTGTTATTTTGTGCTCCATTTAAAATTAAAGAGTTATGACAACTTATGAAATCTAAGAATTTGGTGTCCTCCGAAATGCTATTGCCTTTGTCGTATACTGGAACAGTAAAATATGTTTTAATCTCATCGAAAGGACCCAAAGCGATATTCTTTTGAGAAATAATATCCTGAGGTTTTTCCTTACATGACATAAAACTAAGAGAAATCAAAATTGAACAGGAGAAACAAATTGAATAAACAAGAATGGAGCGGATTCTCTTGTTAATCATCTATACACACATATGAACTGCTGCTTAGGATGCATACAATTCTATCGAGATTATCATTATTGAGCATATAGGCAATATATTGGTGGCAGGGCTCATATTGCTCATAACGGTCTTCTTCAAGATACAATTCTCCCTTATGGGAGTTAAAATATTCTTCGGCAGCTTCTTTTCCTTCGGGAATCCCTTGATCATTGCCAGTTTTTTTAGATTTATAGCATGTATAGATACAGGTATATACTGCTTTTTGTCCTTCTGGGCACGGATTACCTTTCCCATCGTTTTCTTCATTTGATTTTATAGTAACAGAGTTTATACCAGCTAAAGCATGGTCAAAAATGTTCACATAGTCTGGAAGGATTGCATAAATTATCCCTGGATCTAATCCCAAGATTGGCTTTTGCCAGGGTTGAGTAATAATAAAGTCGTCTTTAATGGGGTCCATCCCTAAAGGGACAACGGGTGTTCCCAGAATACCTTTTTGCAGAAAAATATTTTCGATCTGATTTGGATTCCACTCTTCATCCAATTTACCATTTGTAAATGAATATTTGTAAGAAACTACTGGATTGCCAGTTTCATCTGTTAGAAGAATGATATTGCCAAAAGAATCAGAATGAAAATAATATTCTCCATTTTTGTTCATTCCTTCGAGTGTTTCATCTACATAGGACATGGAGAGTAAGCGACCGGATTGATCTATCGTATATGTCTGGGATAGAAGAACTGATCCAAGTGTGCCGGAGTATTTTACTGCTTTTTCAAGACCAAAAGGTCCGTAAGAGAATTCCCAGTAGTCGGCTTGAATCCCATCCTGTGTTTTTCCCAAATGAGTAATCTGTCCTTTTTTATTGTACTGAATGTTGTAAGAAAGAATAGAACCATTATTAACGGCAGTGATTCCGGTAATCTGGTCCTTTCTATTCCAAGATAATTGAATACTCTTGTTTTCAGGTAAACTAATCTGAGATAATTTTTGGAGAACTCCATTATAATCAAACACAGCTTGACCAATACCCCCTGGGTAAGAGATAGTGGATAATTTTCCATTGGGTAGGTGTTGGAAACTGTAGGTTCCATTAATAGAGTCTTGTATGGAAGAAAGTTTTCCGTTGATAGAATTGTAAGAGTGGCTAAATTGCTGGTTATTGGTGGTGTTAGTTATTAAATTAATTTTACCAATAGAACTTCCAGTTGTGTAATAAGAAAGGGAATACGATTGTTGGAAAGAAGACTGTCCTGCCACAGTGGAAGAAGAGTAACCTGTTCTCTGATCGGTGGAGTTGAATGTAGTATCAGACGTGTGGAAAAAATTGTTTCCAGTTCCATCTGCAATTTTTACTTCATCTAGAATTTTATTGGAATAGGTCTTTACCAATTGAGTGTTGTTTGGATTCGATATGGATGCTATATTGTGCTGATCTGTGTATGTATAACTGAATGCTCCTTGTTGTTTACTTGTGTTAGTTACAGAGTACAACCAGTGTTTTGGGTTGTATTGGTAGGAATAATTTTGGACAACTCCTTGCCCTGTTATACTTCCGGGTAAACCTAAAGAAGAGTAACCAGGAGAATAGTTAAAGGTTGCAATATTTGTATCTTGTTGCCATTGTTGTATTTTTCCCTCTGGTGTGTAGGTATAGGATATACCATCTTTGGATGAAATGTATCCATCGGGCGTGTAGGTCCAAGTATCATTTTCTCCACCAAAATAGGATATCCCGGTTTTTCGACCAATTAAATCGTAATTGTAAGTTCCTTTTTCGTCCTGCAGGATGTCTCCTCGAACCGAATAAGCATATTGAATGATTCCAACAGCAGGATCTTGAATACTAGTTGGTCTTCCAATGTCGTTATAGTTCCAAGCAATGGTTCCGCCTGCAACAGAGGTTTCTGTATTCTTCAGTCCGTTATTGTTGTAGGTGACAGTAAGATTGTTTCCATCTGGCTGAGTTCTGGATGATAACAAGCCCTGAGTGTTATATGTTAAGGACGTGGTTTTTCCCAGATAGTCTGTGATTGTATGCATGTTTCCATCGTTGTAATAAGAAAATGTCCGTGTATGATTCATGGAATCGGTTGTTTGATATGGATTAGGTCGATATTCTGGAACAGAGATTTGTGTTAGGGATGAAGTGGAGTTGGACAGTAATAAGCTACGATTACGATAGATATCGAAGGGTGAGTAGGAGGTATTTTTGTTGGTCATGAAAAGATTGTTCTGTGTGTAAGTATTAGTGAAAGTACATCCTGTTTCATTTGTTCTTGAAGTTAGTTGCCCATTGCTTCCATATACTTTTGTTGTTGTCACATTTCGAATGCTATCGACAATAGAAGTGGCTTCATTCATTTCATTGTAAACTGTGGTTTGATTGATTACAGGGGTACCACTTTGGATTGTTCCTTCAAAGACATTGTACTGTTGCAGTAAACCGTTGTTGTTAAATGAAAATGAAATTTGGTTTCCGTCGTATTTTGTAATTGTTTGCAATGAACCATTTGTGGGATTGTAATCGTGATACTGGGTTTTCGTTCCAGTCAAAGTTGGCTTCGTTGTGGAAACAATTTGTCCATTTGCATTGTAATCGTATACTGTGCTTTCACCAAGGGCATTGGTTTGTTTTGAAATATAATGTGGAGCATCTGTGTCGGTGTATTCATAGAGGGTTTCGTTCCATAGAGTTGGAGTTGCTTTTTCTCGTTGAATAACCAAGTGCCCCATAATGTTATTCACAGGTAAATACTCTCTTTCTATAACGTACGATGTTCCCCCAACAGTTGGAGGGGCTTGAATTTTCTTGATTATATGACCAACTGTGTCATATACATATTGAGTTTGGATGCCATTAGCATCAGACACAGAAGAAACCCATCCCTTTTGATCGTATACGCAAGTTTGTGCATCTAGGTCGGACGTTTCACTAGTAGATACTTTTTCGAGTCTTCCAGAAGTATCTCCGAAATAGTAGTACAGTGTGTGGTTTTCTCCATCTTTTACTTCTGTTTTTTTAATGTAAGGAGAAGATGCTGATTGATATTTAAACTGTGTAGATGCACTACTTGGAAGAGTCCAAGTATCAATTTTTGCAGGAGTGTCTTGATTGTAACTTATCTGGTAACTATTACTCTGGAAATCTGTGTGAGTAACAAGATAGTTTTGTGAATTGTACGTGAATGAACACGTTTTGTTCCCATTAGGCTGAGTAACAGAAAGAAGGTAAGAATGGGAGTCGTCGTATGAGAAATTCCAACTTTGGTTCATTCCATCAGTAATTGAGGAAAGAGTTTCATTGGTATTCCATTGAAACGTGTAATATGTGCTATTGTTAAAAGAATCTTGAACTGATTCCAAAACACCCTGGTTGTAGCTAATAGAATACCCTACCCCATGAGTAGGATTTACCTGTGTTAGCTTCCCTTCTGAATCAAAGGACATAGAGTTTCCTCCTAAAAAGGTAAGGGAATAGGAGTTTTCTGGATTTTTTGAAAGAAGTCCTTTGAATCCTTGAGGATTGTCATAGCTTTGAGTCGTTGTATTATAGGGGAATAGTAACTTGGCTCCTGAAGAGGTAATATACGTAATAGTTCCATTCTGTGTGTTTTCAGAAAGACAAGCCTGATACGTATTTATCCATCCTTTTCCAAAACCAATGTTTTCAGCAGCATTGAAAGAGTTGAAGGTGAAACACATTGGGATGTTAAGATATGTCCCCCTTAATGTGGGAAGACTGATGTGAAACAGGAAATTTCCTGAATCTGTATCAGCTACCATGGTGGTCCATTTTGAAGTAGTATGAAAAATGTATTCGGCATTGCCAGCTTTTCTTCCAGCATCTAAACTACCGTATTGTTGCAAAACAGTTGGATACAGTTTTCTTCCCGAATGAGCCTCCGAGGAAACAGTAGTAGCAAAGGCAGATGGAAGCAATATAGAGAGCATTGATATTGCTATCAAAATAGAAAGTCCCTTTTTCAAGGAAAGGGGAATATGATTAAATGACTGAACACCAAGAAAATTTGCGATCACTTTTGCCTTATTCATTACTATCTCCTTTATGTACATTTTGCATACAGAAATATGCTATTATTATAAAGCCAAATGCAAAATAAAAAAACACAAAATAACAAAATTATGCTTTTTTAAGTAAATAAAAGTACAAAAAAGACAATTTTCTTTCCAATTGTAGTTCATTTTTAGTTTTTCAATTGTTCTATTAGTGAAAAATTAATGATTATTTGTTGCAAAACATTCATTTTTGGAGTATGAACTTTAATAGAGATGCTCTACGGAGGCGACATATGATTCGGAATATTACAATACAACCTTGGAACTCAACACTAATGAGTGCTATGGATTCTGTTCTGAATGCATATGGTATTTCAGTTGATACTCCTACTTTATATGCTGCCACTGGGTATGGATTTTTGATGAGTATCGATAGAACTTTATGTCCGAGTGGTCCTTATTGCTGGCAAATGGATTCGTTCTACAAATCAATTGAACAACTTGGGATTACTATGAAACCATCCAGCTTCTTAACAATTAATGACCCGTTGGAAAAGAGAATGGAAATGTTCATTCGTCTGAAAGAAATACTAGACGAAGGTTATTATGCTTCTCTTTTAAACTGGGAGTTTCAAGTTATCTATGGCTATGAAAATAAGTCTCTTTTATGCAAAAAACCCTGGGAAAATGTCGAGTATCCTCCTGAGAAAATTACGTTTCCAGCCTGGGAAGAATGGACTGATCATCGGTTTGCCGTTTTTTTTGAGCACAAACCAAGCCATTATACATTGGAGAAATCCCAGTTAACCAATAATGTTCTTCATCTGGCAGTGGATGAATTTGAGAATAATGAAAAATATAGACATAGTAAGGAATATGCATGCGGACGGGCTGCTTATGATTATTGGCGGACAGCTTTATTAAAAGAGTATGGCAAAGAACATGGGAACTGCTGGAATGCCAAGGTATGGAGCGAATGCAGAAAAAATGTGGGATTGTATTTCAAAAATCTCCAACCGAGTGATTCAAGAATAAAAGAACAATATGAAATTATTGCGACTTGTTACTTCAAACAAGCAGATGCTTTGTTAATTGTTGGCAACCAAAAAGAAAACATAGACGTACAAATTGAGCAATTGCAAGTTGCCTATCAGAACGAAACATCTGCAATAGATTGTATTAAAAATTTATTGTAGCGGTGTCGTACTCATTATTTCTTTTTTAAGGAGGGAAAGATGTTGAAAAAAATTATTAGTTGTTTATGTATTTTTGTATTTATTGTTTTTCCCTATCAGAAGAATTCTATTGCCCTACAATATGATGAGAATTTATACGATTTATATTGGACAATTCCTTCTTCTGTACAAGTTAGCAGAACGTATGAAGAGTTTACGCTGTTGGAATTTTCTCGTTTAGAAATTGCTGCATTGCTGTTAAACCAACAAAGTGGAAGTTATTCTCATACCGTTTTTTCTCCTTGTGGTGGAGCTGTACATTTGCACGAGAGAGGAACCAATGAACTATTCAAATTTTATCCTACTTTACGTACCACCTCGTATTATGTTGAACAGGGAAAAGAAGAGAAGCATGTTATTTTTTTAACTGCTATTCATAATATGAAAGGTGAGTGGTTGGTTTTTCATTTTGATATTTATCATGATCTTCAAATACGAGGTTTATTCATTGATTCAGTTGGGAAGATAGTGTGGAAACAACTTGATGAGACAACTTTGGAATGTACTCCAGAAGATTACTATTCCATGTTTACTTGTGTGCGAGAGTTTTTTCAACAGAAAAAATGGACATCTGCTGAAAAACTCTTACGGTATTGTTTTTCGGGGAAACTCTGGGAGAATTCTATTTATGCATGCAATTGTGTAGAAGAAGATTGCAAGCTAGATTATTTTCCTCAGGATGATTTTTGTGTTGCTTCTAATCCAGATGAGCTCTGTTCTTTCTCAGATAAGAATTTTGATAAAGTATTGATTGTAGATTACCAGTTTACGAAAGAAGACAAGGAACATCTTGCAACATTTTTGAACACAACGCGAGAAATGATGGATTACACATTTACATCCACCAATTATTTGGCGTATGCAGATGAATGCTATCGACTAGATAATGAAGATGGAAAATGGTTGTATATTGGAGAAATTACCTATTGTCCTATTCCTGAAGCATTTGCGTATTGCTGTTTGAAAGCTTTGAAAAATCCGGATGGAGAATGGATGTTTTCGTATACAACCGATACAATGATTAATGATACTGTGTATATCAAAACCTACGGAGTATCCCCTTTGATTGAAAACTGCGACAAGCAAAACATTCTATATTTCGAGTACTTAAACAATCTAGGTATGATTGGTTTAAACAATGAACCTTTTACCATGGATCATTGGATTACTTCAATGTTTTCATTTAGAATGAACGATATGTGCTCCATTATTGAAGATTAAAGGATAGAAGTAATTTCGCTAATGTGAGAAATGGGTTTAATGTCTGATTTTGCTACATTATCTTCAAAGGAACTACCCTTTGGGACAATAATGGGTGAGAAGTTTCTACGCATAGATTCTTTAATTCGTTTTTCAGCACCAAGCACAGGGCGAATTTCTCCCGACAGACCAATTTCTCCAAACGCTACCAGGTTCGGTGGAAGTGGAGTATCTCTTCTGGAGGACAATAGGGCTAATGCTATAGCCAGATCAGCTGCTGGATCATTGATTTTGGTGCCACCTGTTACATTGATAAAATAGTCTAAACCAATAAAATTTTGTTTCAATCGTTTTTCAAGGATTGCTGCTAGCATAAGAACACGATTGAAATCACTACCATTGACGACTCTTCTGGGGACTGGAGTAAATGATTGTGTGCACAATGCTTGAATTTCCAGAAAAATTGTTCGGATTCCTTCAAGCGAAGGATAAATAATTGTACCCGAATAGGATTGCTCAAGTTTTTCCAGGAATACTTCTGAAGGGTCGTCAACCGGGAGCAGACCTTTCTCTTTCATAGAAAAAACACCCAATTCACCGGTTTCCCCGAATCGATTTTTGTTACTTCGAAGAAGACGAATCATATTGTTTTTATCTCCTTCAAGATATAAAACTACATCCACTAAATGTTCCAAAAATTTTGGACCTGCTATGTTCCCCTCTTTGGTAACATGACCAACAATAAACACAGTAATGTTGTTTTTCTTGGCTAAGTGAACCAGCAACTGAGTTGATTCTCTGATTTGAGAAATACTGCCTGCTGAACCATCCAAGGAGGAGGTATAAAAGGTTTGTATAGAATCAATGATGAGTGCATTTGGTTGGTACTGTTGAACCATGGAATCCAGAACAGAATATTCTGTTTCAAATGTAAGTAAAATGTTTTCTTCATGGATACCCAGTCGATTTGCACGGATTTTAATCTGAGAAGGAGATTCCTCTCCAGAGGCATACAGAACTTTTTTTTGATTGTCTGTTATGTGTGATTCAGATTTCTTCACCAGAGAACTGGCTATTTGTAGTAGCAGCGTTGATTTTCCTATACCAGGTTCTCCACCGATTAAAATGACACTTCCTGGAACTAAACCTCCACCCAGAACACGATCTATTTCCGTTAGACTGGTTGGAAAACGATCTTTTTCAATGGAAGAAAGTTCTACTAGTGAACTGACATGAGATTTCTCAATCGGCTTGCTACCACCCGATTTAGAGGGAGTTGTCATACATTCTTCGAAACTATTCCATGCTCCACATTCGGGACATTTTCCCAGTGTACCTGGAGAAGTATATCCACAAGAAGAGCATTTGTATAAAACGGTTTGTTTCTTTTTCATACCTATTACAGATTCCTTAGAATATTGTTATCAGTACTATTCCCAATGCCAGACAATAGAAACCAAACCAGTATAATTTTTTACTTTTAAGAACAATCTTAAGCAACCATAAAGAGGCTAAACCTACTAAAATTGCAACAACAAAAGCAGTAATGGAAGGAGGGGTTGTTAACATTTTGATGGATTCAACCGATGTTGCCTCCAGCAAGAAGGCCCCTAGAATTGCTGGGATGGAAACCAAAAAGGAGAACCGAAAGGCATCTTCTTTTTTCATCCCAATTAACAATGCTCCAACTAGTGTAAAACCAGATCTTGAAAAACCGGGGACCAGAGCAAATGCCTGAAATACTCCAATTAGAAGGCAGTCTGTCCAGGTAATTGTCTGCATTGTTTTGTTTCCATCTTTCAGGAAATAGCTTAAGAACAGTAGAGCAGCTGTACCGAAATAGGCCCAGCCAACAATTTGTGGTTCTATGAATATATGGCTGATTGTGTCCTCAAAAGCTATCCCAACGATTCCAGCTGGAATAACTGCTATAAGTATTTTGCCAACTAAACTCCAAGACTCTTTCTTGCCTGAAAAAATGCCTCCGACAATAGAGCAGATATCTTTCCAAAGAAATATTATTACTGCAATTAACGTGGCCACATGGAGCATAACATTAAATGCAATGGAGCTTTGTGTCTGAAAATGAAAAAGAAATGGAATAATAGCAAGATGCCCTGAGCTACTAATGGGAAGAAACTCTGTTACTCCCTGTGCAAAGGCAAGAATAAATGCTTCAATAAAAGTCATAGAGTACCTCTGGTTTTAAAATAATTTTCAATGTCTTGTATATCGGATTGTTTATCAATATCAACTGCTAGTTGTGGGTAGCTTGTAAAAAAACCTTTTGCATGTAAGTGGAATGTTTTGGTAAATACAGTTTCTAGTTGGGGAATAGAAATTGATTTTGAAACAAATAATTTGAAAAGAGGAATGAGTCCAAAACTAAAAACAAGCTTTACTAGATTCTTTCTGTTTTCAATAAAGGAATCCATCATTTCTTCAATTTTAGGAATAACAGATGTTTTGATAAAAAAACAATTGGCAATCTTCACATGTCCCTCTTGAATTTTCCCGTACGTTCTTTTGGAGCCCGGATAGGTTTTTTCGACATCCTCTTTTCTTATCAAAGGGACTGCCAGATCGAAAGGAGCTTCTTTTTGACATTGATGAACTAATTCCTGAATCATACCTCCTTCAATACAGGGGATGTCTCCGGTTAGTACTATTGTATAGTCGCCATTAACTGGGAAAAAACCCTCTCGAACGTTTTGCGATAGTTTATTGTCTTCAGGAACTTCTACAAATGTATCAATATATTTATCCCACGCACTATTGCGAAGTGCTTTAGTCCCTACCACTATGGTGTTACAATGAAGTTGTGGGTAGGTATTTTTTGCCAGTTGAATTCCACTGGAGATAGCAGATAAGATCCATTCAATGGAAGGTTTTTGATGAATCGGAATCAATGCCTTATTGGGAATTGCTGGTGTATACCATTCAGGAGAAGAACCGCCTGCCATAACAACGAAATCTATTTTCATAGTGATTCTTCCTTCGTGGATAAAATGGGTAATAATCCAGGAATCTCCCCTCCTTCTGTGTCAATTCCACATCCGAAAGTTTGGATGACTTTCTCGTG
>CAYRBR010000054.1:0-10364 GCA_964422555.1 uncultured Caldisericota bacterium
GCGGACTATAGCTGTGACTGTGGAAGAACCTTCCGTCTCATTGACGGTGGGGTTATCGGCCGCGCAGATGACATTACAAAAGTGAAGGGTGTTCTTCTGGCGCCGACAGCGATTGAGGATGTCGTGAGAGGCTTTGCGGAATTAGAGGATGAATATGAAGTCGTTGTGAGTAAAAAGGGTGAAATTGATGATATCCTGTTAAAAGTAGAACTCAAGCCCGGAAAAGAACAGGAAATGGAAGCGATCGTATCCAGATTACAGAATCAATTGCGTCTGAAGACAAATCTCGGGTACATTACCGAGGTTCGAACTGGAGGCAAAACGATTTAAGGATTTGAGGAAAAGGGGGCAGTGATGATTGAGAAAACAAGTCTTGATGATATGGCTGAAAGTATTCAAAACATGCGAAAAATTGCAGAATCTTTAAAAATAGCCGGAACGGGAATTCAATCTATTGAACGTAACGTAACAAGAATTTTATCAAGCATAAGGCTATTAGAGATAAACGT
Organism: uncultured Caldisericota bacterium; assembly: GCA_964422555.1. GTDB lineage: Bacteria > Caldisericota > Caldisericia > UBA6126 > UBA6126 > JAGLCW01. The sequence continues at coordinate 510 of CAYRBR010000054.1, forward strand.
TTCGGATATCGCAAAAATAGCTTAAGCTCCACTGATACATTTTTCTGATATTCAGGGAAATAACGTCTCTCCGGAATATCAGATCCGGAATGCTCAATTTTTGAATCTCCTCCAATTATCTGGCGCAGAATCGTCAGCCAATAATTTTCATTTTTTTCGGAATTGAATGCGATTCAATTTACATTTACCACAAATAATTGGTGAAAATAGTCACTTAAATTATTGATAACTTAAGTAATATTTAAAAATAAATCTCCACAATAAAATACTTGACATCGCTTGACTTGCCTAGCATAATGAACACAATTCATATTGTAATCCATTTGGTTTCCAACTTAGTGCCATTTCTTCAGGTAGGTCTCCCAGTATTTCTTTTTTCAAGCCCGGGACTGCTACTGCGAAAAAGCCACTTTTCTTCAGAAGTGGGGCTATTTTTGAGTCCATAAAGGTTTCGGTGTTACCATAGTAATGGTAGGAATCGATACTGATTATGGCATCGAAATATTCATCGGCGTAGGGTAAATCGAGTGCATTGGAATGAAGGGGGATAATTTTGTCTTCCAAGCCCTGCTGCTGAAAAGTTTTGTAATTTACTGTTGCTGGTATCCACAGATCGGTGGCAAATACCTGTACTCCGAATTCTTTGGCAAGAAAAATGGAAGTTAAACCTCGACCGCATCCTAAATCGAGCACTCGCATGCCTTGTTTTAGGGGCAGGCTGTTGGTAACTTCCTCCAACATTTTTAAACAGTTTGGTCCCATTAGGTTTTTTTCTACGAAATCTTTACTGTAGTGGCTTGTTTTTGGAAATTCCATTGTGCACTCCTGTGTTTAAAAAGTTCTACTATTGTAGCATGCCCAAGCGGGAAAATCACAAGAAAGAGTGGTGTGTGGCTTGAACTTAAGTTGCACAGTTCCCATGGGGGTTGTATACTAGGGTCACTATTTTGAAAAGTGACAGGGGTGAATTCGTGAAAACGGGTAAAGGCATTATTTTTGGTGTACAGAAAATTGCAAACACAACATTGCAAAAAAAAGGATCTTCGAAAACAGATAAAATTCTAGCTCAGTTCATACTTTCAAAAGCTCCTGTAACGGTAGAAATGAAGGAAAGAATGCTGAATATTTCAAATTCAGTGTTGGATAATCCGCTGAAATATAATGTAAATACCCGACGTATGGCGGGGTATATTGTATCGGTTTTAAGGAGAGGATAAAAAATTTATTCCCCTTAATCGGGGAATTACAGGGAAATAACTTCCCCGAAATTTGACTATTATGGGGAAGTTATTACACTAGTATTATGTTGATACCACGATTATACGACAATTTAACCTCTTTTTTGGAACCTGGTAGAGTTCTTGTTATTTATGGCCCACGAAGAGTAGGGAAAACTACTCTGTTAAATCACTATTTACAGTCTGTCAATTGCAAGTATCGATTTGTTACCGGGGACGATATATCAATACAACGAGCTCTGGGGTCACAAAGTGTAGCAACAATATCTGAGTTGGTACAAGGACTAGACCTGTTTGTTATTGATGAAGCCCAGAGAGTACCATTTATTGGGATTGGGCTGAAAATAATGATTGATTACAATCCTGCTTTGAAGGTTATTGCTACTGGTTCTGCTTCTTTTGATTTGCAAAACAAGATTGGAGAACCACTGGTAGGTCGCAAGTTTACACGTTGCTTATATCCTATCTCTCAGATCGAGTTGCAACAAAATAACACTCCATTCGAACTAAGAGAGCAATTAGAGCAAAGACTTGTATTTGGATCGTATCCTGAAATTATTACCGCTTCATCGAACCAAAAACGAATTCAAATTTTGCATGAAATTACTAATTCATACCTTATGAAAGATATCCTAGAGTTAGAGAGGGTAAAAGGTTCTGCCGTATTATATGATTTACTTCGATTACTTGCTTTTCAGGTGGGTAGTGAGGTATCACATTCTGAATTAGGAGCTTCTGTAGGGTTGGATAAAAAAACGGTAGCACGTTATTTAGATTTATTTGAAAAAACATTTGTAATATACAATCTAAGAGGGTTTAGTAGAAATTTGCGCAAGGAAGTTACGAAAAAAGGGAAGTACTATTTTTATGATATTGGTGTAAGGAATGCATTGATTTCTAATTTCAATAGCCTTGCTTTACGAAATGACGTAGGTGGTTTGTGGGAGAATTTCCTTTTTATGGAAAGAATCAAAAAACAAGCCTATACACTTACGTATTCCAACAACTATTTCTGGAGAACATGGGATCAGATGGAGATTGATTTTATTGAAGAAAGAGATGGAAAATTGTATGGATACGAGTTTAAGTGGAGAAATACAAAAAAAACAAAAGGCGTGCAAACTTTTCTTTCTACTTATCCAGAGGCTAGCGTAGAAGTTATTACACCTGAAAATTACCTATCTTTTGTTTCTTCACCTACTACATGATACTTCAGGTGAATGGTTTGGGTGGAAGCCACCCATTCTACTTTGTACCCTAGGTTCTCCGCTATGAAACGTAGGGGCAGGAACGTTCGACCTTCTCGAATTTGAGGAGTAATGTTACTGTTGTCGGGGTCAATCTGAACTGCTTTTCCATCGATGTCTGCCATAGCTTTATTTACCCATAGTTTAATTGTTTTTTCTCCAATGGTAATGGTTACTTTCTGCTCTTCGGAATCCCATTCCAGGTTTGTGTTTTTAATGTAATGTAGTACAGGCAGTGATTCAACCAATTTTCGAACGGGCACATAGGTTCTTTTTTCAAACAGGTATGGAGCAGATGAAATGGTTTCTGGTTTTGTGTTTACTTCAATGGTTCTAGAGCCAATTCGTAATGTAATCCATACAATACACTGTAATGTTACAGGCACGGTAATTACTTGATCGTTTCCTGTAAATACAATGTTCCCCCTATAGGTACCTGCTTTTAATGTGTGTGCATCCAGCGTAAGTACTACTTTATTAGTGGTGTCATTGTACCGGTTTGTTCCAGCAAGTAACCATTCTTGGTCGCTTGTAATTGTGCCAGATAATCCCTGTCCCCCCGTGTTGGTTAGGTGAAGATCTACCAAAGAGTTAGACCCAATTGCCACTTCCTGAATAATTTCCGACGGAGTGACTTCCAGGAAGGGGGCAGCAATTATGGTAATGGTAATTGGGATTGCCTGGTTACCACCGTTGCTGATTGCCAGAATGCTTCCTTCATATATGCCCGGTTCTTTTGCATCCATATTGTACTGTGCTGTAAAGGCAGTTTGCGTATCGTTAAGTGCGGTTTGCGATACAGTAATCCAATCTTCGGTGGAGTGTATAGTGCCTTTTAGCCCTGCTCCTCCTATATTTCGAATAGAGAAGATAGTAGGTTCGGGAGAAGTACCTTGGGGGATTGTTAGTTCAACTGAGCCCGGAATAATATCTAGTTTTGGTTCTGCTTTTATGTCGAGTCGAACTGGTACCACTACCTTTTCAGCATTGGACTGGAATCGAATCGAATCGGTGTATCTTCCAGGTTGCAACCCCGTAGGATCGATGCTTACTTTAACATTGGAAAGATCTGGGTGAATGGTGTGAGTGTTACATTTGAGCCATGGTTCATTCCAGTTTATAGTACCCGTTACTTTTCCCTGTATGGTAATTTCTAAGTTATTTACTAAAAGATCTGTTTCTCCTTCGTAAGAAGTTTCCATTATGTTCATGGGATTTACAGTTAAAGCTAATACTTCTTTTGGAGTGAAATGGGCGATATCCCATCCACATACTGCCCATATATGATCTTCGGTACCACTTAAGTGTTGAGGAGGATACCCATTAAAGGGAACAGAATTGGAGAACAACTCCATTCCAGTTTCTGGGTCGATATATTGAATCATAATATGGTTTTCATAGCTATAGTTCGATTCCTTGGTGCGGGTTCGGTGAATGGTACAGATAATAACATAGTTTGACGTGCAGAAGTATGGTCCAACCCAACTTTTTTCTCCTACCTGTTTACGCCACTTAACAGAACCGTTTCCTGGGGAAATGCAAATTAACGATCCGCTGTAATCGAGGAAATATAGGTAGTTTTCGTGTTTTGCTAGGTTTACGTTGTAAATATAATCGTGTCTTTCTTGAGACAACAGAAGTTTATAGTCTTGTCGTAATCGATTGCCTGTAATAGAAAAGCAGTACAGGTAGTTTGGAAGAGTACCTGTACCCGAAAGGGTGGAAATTACATATACTTTAGAACCAATTAGCAACGGCATGCTAGTTCCTACAAAACCATCCATGGCAATCGTATCGAGCAGTTGACCAGTGTTTCTATCTAACAGTGACATATAGCATGGATCTACTGCCGTTATGGTGCCATCTTCATTTTGTTTAATACAATTTGTAGAAGGAACGGTGATGTATTGGTCGTTGAAGGCGGGGGCATTAAAACTCCAGTATCCTTCTCCACCATACAGCAAACCGGAAGACCAGTTTTTTTCTCCATTTTGCAGGTCGTACGAATAAATTCTATTTTGTATGCTTAAGTAGTTACTTCGGGAGGTGCTTCGGATTTCGATTACTTTCACAAATACTTCTTTGTCGCTAACTGTTAGACTGTTGGCATAATAACCGGGAATATCTTCCTGCCATTGAACACCCCCATTTTCAGGATTGATGGCATATACTCTTGCAGTGAATCCTGATTTTCTCTCCCAATTTCCCTTAACGGTCTCAAGCAACAATAGCTCGTTTGTGGCTTCTGAGAATACACAGCAATTCCCCATTAGTATGTTCTCATCTGTCATAGTAGAGTATTTCTTTTTCCAAATCAGTTCTTGTGTTTCTAGTTCAAAGCAATGAACCGTTCCTGATCCTAGTTCCACTAAAAAGTAATTGTTGTTGGCAACAATAGGTGGTCGCTGACTTTGTACTGGAAGAAGTTCGGAAAATTCCATGGTGGAGGGGAAGCTGGCAGAAGTAAAACCGGTATTCGATGCATCTACGCGCAGCAATGGCCAGTGGGTATAGTTTGCAATCGTGTCGTAATTACTCAGTGTGATGGGTGGGTAGAAAGCAATAATGGCTAGCATACATGTTAGTAAGATGGCAAAATACTTTTTTCTCATACTCATTCTTTCTTTGTTTCATAGGCTATATGTGGTTTTTATTTTTATACTTTGAATACAGTTTTGATTGTCATTTGGTTCATATGCAAACAGGGTGTAATATTATGAAGTTGTAATCTGAAAAACTCCTTTAATTTGTTTCAATGAAAACACAAATCTGGTATAAAGAAAATACTTTTCCATACTGAAAAAATGAAGAGGAGACTTCCATGCAAAAAAAACAGACTGCTGTAATTTGTTTCCTTATTAGTATAGTTTTAGTGTTTCAGTGTTTTTCAAGTTTGTCTTTTGCAGTTACCCACAATTTCGATTTACAAGCCCATGGGGAATGCGGCTTTGTAACACTACGATGGGATGCTGTGCCAGGTGCTTCTTCCTACTGGATTTACAGGGGCACTGCTAAAGACAAGATACATTCTATGCCTTTAACTGACTTTCCTGTGTTGGATACAACCTATGTGGATAGTTCTAACATTCAGAATGAGCAGGAATACTGGTATGTAGTTACAGCAATTGATGATAAACAAAGTGAAATCGGACGGTCTGCGGTTGTATCTGCTATTCCTCATTGTGAAGATGAGTCAAACCCTTACAACTGTCAACTAATACTTCGATACCAGGTAGGGAACAGAATTTATTGGGTGAATGATGATTCGAAAGGCCCTATGAATACTGCTCCCATAATTATGCATTCGCGAATGTTTTTGGTAATACGGTATGTTACACAATCTATTCCTGGCATTAGTATTGCATGGGATGGAACAGATCGAAAAGTTTCTATCCAAACTCTAGATGGTAGTACGATTGAACTTTGGATTGGGAAATCGGAAGCACGAGTTAACGGACAGACCGTTTTAATTGATCCAAACGACACTCGGGTTGTTCCTATTATACAGGAAGGACGAACTCTTTTACCCCTTCGGTTTATTGTGGAAAATCTGGAAACATCAGGAGTGGAAGATTTATTGTGGGATGAAACTACCCGAACTGTTGCTATTATGGTGGAAGATCCGGTTTGCAACCAAGAAGGTTTGCGATATGCCATGGCGGTCGAAAAGGAAGATGGATTTTACGAGTTTTCTGTAGAGTACCATACAATGGAGGATGCAACGCCTCCTGTTGTGAATCTGAAGTTGTTTAGAAGCGAACCAACAAAAACACTTCGGCTGGGGAAAAGTAAGCAAAAAAATAAACCACTAGATTTGGATGCAGTATCGACATCATCGGGTCTTGTAAAACCGGTTGAAACAGCTTTAAAGAAAGGTTGGAAGTGGGTGTTCCGCTTGGCTATTGAACCGGGAGTTCTCCACTTTTATCAATTCTGTAGTGACACTGGGGAATGTCTTCCTTCAAACAGCTATAAGGGACCTATTTATGCATCTTTGCCTGACACTGAGGAAATTCAAACTTTGCAGTTAAACGTGATAAAAGATGGAGAGACTGTAAATTTGCAAGGATATTTTACTGCTGAACCCTACCCTATGCTAGTAGACGATTACTGGAGTATTGCGGAGCGGTCGAATACGATTGAGAATTCAATACTTCTTCGACTTGATGGAGAAGTCATACCTGAAGAAGGCTCTTTTATTGCCTTAAAGGGAGAGAAACAAACTTTGCGTGAAGGTGTGCCATTTGTAAATACAAAACGACTGCTTTTTACTAAAAAAATCATTCGTCCTCTTACAAAGGTGGATCGATTTTCCATGCCTTCTATTCCAACATTTGGGTTTAAGAATTATCGATTCTCTATTATTTACACAGGATGTAACAATGGGGCTAAAGTAACTGATTCAGAAGGAGTTGAGCATGTTTATCATCGATCTCGTGCCGATTTTACTGGAGACGTTTTACATAGTTATAAATCGAGTATAAGTATCGGAATTCCCAAAGAAAACACATTTGTGTGCTTTGGCAGAGGTGACGGAGAAATTGATGAAATATGTGCGAGTGATGGAGATGGGAATCCATTTGACTTTGAATGGACCGATCGACCGTATCGTATAGCTATGGAGCAGGATGCTGAACGTTGGTGGAGGGCCGATGATGACTGGCGTTTGCGACAAGGCACTCGAAATCAATTTATTGCCAGCGTAGATGCTATAAGAGCGAAAATTGATCTTCTTCCTAGCGATGTTATTCCCGAAGTGTATGTATTCATTTGTACCCATGGGCATCAATATGGAATATGCACTTTGGATGAAACAGGTATATCGTATGATACAATCGTGGCTCAACTTCGGAAATTAACCGAGTGTTCTACTCCCTCACTTCATGCAAGAACAAAGGTGCGTGTTATGAATAACACTTGCAGGGCTGGAGCCATTATTCCTAAAGTAGATTCTGCTTTTAATATTAATGGGATGCAGTTTATGCAAGTGGCAGCTTCCAGCACTGCTAGTGAAACTTCCTATGGGCAGTATCCTGATAAAACTGATACAAGTTACGAAGATGCGGGGGGTACTTTTGGGTTACCATTTCGGGTGAGTTTGGTGCACCAAGCCCAAGAAAATACCGATCAGGAATTAGACTGGAAGATTGCTTTTGACTATGCCATGCTACTAGATAAATATGTGTTTGGTGTAGAACGTGAAAATGATGATGGTACAACTTCAGTTATATATGTGCATCCGCAGTATTGGTCTTCGGGGAATCGAACAATGCACCTTAGAGGGCCTGCCTTTGAAGAGCCATTAACTCCCGAAGAGGAAATCGCTGTAGATCGGTGTCGGATTGGAGTGGATACCTCTTCCACAACGTTTGATATTTGTAATTGTAGCTTGAATGAAATGGAGTATCCCTACCCAAAAACTACTATGATTGTGGTAAATAGGGGTTTAACTCCGTTTCGAATTGTGGATATTCGGGCCGATGAATCCGTTTTGGCAAAGGATACTTCTTCCCCTGTGCTAGTTTTTAAGCAAAATGAGTACGATTCATGTCGAATTCAAGAACCTCTGAATGTCTTCTTGAATTACACAGACGAGTATACTTTTGAAGTTTGTTTGAACTATGCCCGATTGCATGCACAACCTATTGATGAAAATGGATATATGCTGATGGAGAATAATCTTCCAGTTTTTATAACCGTACCCATTCGGGTAGTGTACCAGACAGATGGGGCGGAGTTTTCGCAACAAGCTTTTATACAGGTACGTGTTCGAGCAGAAACATACCAGATGCGGTATGAATGTGGGGTGAAACGAGGAGAAACGATTAAAGGGAAATTTGTGAAATGGGAAGATGTTGATGTGGATGTAGAACTACATCCTGCTATTGCTGAGCTGCCTGAAAATGTAGTTGCAGGCCCTGCAAACGAAGGTGATTTTCGGATGCATGTGAAAACTGATTTGTTTTCAAACTACGACGAAAACAAAATAACAACAGAATATTTACAGGCTTTTCGAATGAACCTTTGCTTTGATTATCTTGGAGAAGCCCCCGATTGTCATAAATTGTCGGATGACTATGGATGGGGGTATGTTCGATCTGCCATAATCCCCGATAAACTGAAAGATGTGTTGCAGGTTACATACCCTGAACGGAACCGTGATTCGGAACGATCTGTGTCTATTGTTTTTATACCTGGGGCTCATTCGTTAGATGGTTATTCGAGCATTCTCGGGAAACATACTTTCCAATTTGAAATAGTTCGCTATGCACGATATACCTGTGAAACAAGAGCAGGCACTACCAATACAATTAACTTAACTGTTGTGGTGGAGTTTACTGATCCTTCTGCTTTGTCGGATTAAGTATGCAAAGTTTTTGAAAAAAAGTTTAAGAAATTATATTTACTCTTTTTTTTGATTTTTCAGAAAAAAGAGTACCATATATATTACGTTTTCTAGTTTGAAAATGGTATTGAACTCAAAGTGTTATTTATACCATTTTAAGTTCAAAGTACAGGTAATATGAAGCGTTTACTCTTTTCATGTTACTGGAAAAACTTCACACACATGTTTTCTACATGCAAATAAATTGATTCACACCATTTAATTTGTGAAGGATGAATGGGTCTCACAATTCCTCGGATAAATCTTCCGAATTACCTATTATTGGGTCGGATGGTGAGTAAAACTGGGATTCACGGACTCTTTACCAATGTAATTGATTTCTCGTCAATTATATGTGTAACACCAAATAGACCGGGTACAATTTCATAACCTCTCCTCCTAGATGGTTAAACCCGGTCTATGGGTTTTACTGTTTTACCAGTTGTTGTAATGGGTGTATGCTGTTTGCCTTTCTACCCATTTTCTTTTTTTCTGTTCTTCTTTTGTCCATTTTTTTGGACCTAGTTGTGCAACATTAAATACTGGAACAGTAATTGGGCTTGGTTCTTTAGGAAACCACTTTTTCCACATACTATTCCAGCTGTTAATACTCACAAGTAAAATAGCTATAAAAGCACTTGCAAAATAACCCGTTCCATTGTGTTCGAATTTACCTGCTAGCCCTACTTGGACTATACTTGTTAAGAGACAACAGATAACGACTACTACAATTTTACTCTTGCCTTTTATTCCACCTGCAAACTTTTCAATAAGAACAGGAAGAATTAATCCTATAAAGCTAGATAAAGTTACCCATTGGGCACCATTTTGAAATGATACTGCGTTCATACTATCTCCTTCATTTTTTTTAATAATACTCATATAGAGAGATTATGCGGATAAAATGCTTGAAACTTGAAATAAGTTTCCACAATATAAATCGAAGAACATGAAAAAAATTGCAAAATAATTGCAAAAAAATGAA
>CAYRBR010000055.1:0-6503 GCA_964422555.1 uncultured Caldisericota bacterium
TCTGATACCTGTTTTATGATATCAATTATTTGGGGAGAGGACTAATTTGGTTTGTGCCATATCTCGTCTTCTGGCTTCAACATGGAGTCAATTGAATGGAATCTTAATGTAAGGATATTGCTGGTTTTTATTTTGCACGATTACCAACCAAATCTATTCCTTCAAAGAAATATCTATATGGTATATATTGTAATCGTCCAGTACTCTTTTCTTTTAATACGCAGAAAACAGAGACAAGACTTATACCATTAATTTCCATAAACGGTTGTTTATAAAAAGAGTCAAATACAAACTCTCCTTCATCTTTGATATTTATGTCCATTCCAATAAGTTGGGAATTATTCTTGCAAAAATCATCAAATTGATTTTCATTCATATTTGAATGTATATAGTTTACTTCGTCATTCTCCTCATCTTTAAAGTCTTCAACTATATACGGAAAGTCAAACAGAGATAATTCTGCAATCATTTTTGTGCTTCTTTTTAAGAGTTCTTCAGTGAATGCTTCCTCACTAATTTTTCCTTCTTTGACTTCAACTAAAAGAGTATCTCTTATATCAACCAATTCTGCTTTGTATATTTCTGTAAACTCCTTTTCTCTGAGCCTCTGTGCTAATTTGTTAATTAATGCTCCGAATCCAACTTCCAAATGTTGCTCTTGGCTTTTGAGCAGTTCAGAGATACCATCCAACGATGCAATATCACCATCGATTCTTTCTCCGCTTCTAAAGTCTTGCCTATAACTGAAATTGATATCTTCACCCTTATAGTTTTCAACTAATGGAATCACTGCACATATAACATTGAATAATTCAACATATGCAAAGAGGGTTTCTGTTTCTTTATCGTTACTGATTAAAACTAAGTGAGACGTTTCTTCATTTTCAAACTTTCTTATCTCTTCTTCGAAATTGCATAATAAAACATTCTGTATTGATTTATCGAGTTCAAATATTTTTGTTCGCAAATCTACGATTGAGTCCTTTGGCAATCCACTGTAAGCATAAAATTCAACAGCAATCTTGTTTAATAAAAGAATTAGTTCGGCACTCGTTTCTAATTTCCATTTTAAAGATAATGGTGGCTGAAGAGATACTCCTTCCTTTTGAGTAATGGAGATTTCTTTGTAGCCTTTCTCTAATAATTCTTTTCTTTTCTTCTCAAATAGACTAATTGCATGCTTTGGTTCACCATCAACTCTAACTTCAGTTTTACCATCCTCTTTAATCACAGCCAGAGTCGGTTTTACTTGACTTGTTGTCCCCTTTTTTGAAATCAAATACTTTGTTCCCTCAGGTGAATCTGCATGAAATCCTTTTCCATTCTTTATTCCCCAGAGGGTTAAAAATGGACTAAATATTTCCTTAATTACTGGGTCGATGCTCTTTCCGAACTTTGCATTGCATTCTTGACAGATAATATATTTTGAATGTAATCTTCCATTAATGCAATCAGGTATTATATGTTCATTCGAACCAGTGTTTTTATTATCACAGAAAAGACATTTACTCATAAAATGCTGCTATTTAATTAGATGAAGTACCTGAAATCATGAGGTTTGTTACCTAATTCTTCTAATTGCTTACCCATAACTGAAAGTCGTTTTGCGAAATCAATTGTAACAGGAAACGTTTTGTAAAGTTCCGCCCCATTCCAATTAACTTTTGTTAGTTTTAATATGTCATTAGCAACAGTCTCGATAGAGTCAGTTCCCCTAAAACGTTTCACTAATAACGGAGCAGGAATTCCTCTCTTACCTTGATAGTATTTCCCATTTAATTCATTGTTTTGAACTAAGCCATGTGTCCAGAGTAAAAAGTTATATTCATCTAATTGGATTATAGTTCCTCGTTCAATTGGGTAACCATTGAAATCATGCTTGCCATTTCCTGTTTTAATAAGTTTTAATGCCCGCCAACTACAAAATTGTTGTATTTGTAATAATTCAATGTTATCGACACCCTGTAGCGCATTTGAAATTCCTTCTATTTCAGCACCTGTATAGTGAGTTGTTTTGTGAATTACCATTTTTTTTAGACCTATCACTGGGTCTATTTTATGATAGGTATTTCTGATATTACTGATTAAGCGAAAGGCATCATCTTTGCTCATAAATGGATTTCGATTGTAGAAAATGGGTTTTTCAATAGGTTGTAACAAGAATTTTAACCCATTTCCACTACCATCAAATAACTGACTACTTCCCAATACTACTCTATTCCTTGATTTTTGACGAATAGCATAACCTAATCCAACAAAAGCAGTTTCGGTATTATCCGTTTTAATTTTCCAAGGTGTGCCATTCGATTTAACATATATTCCTAATGATAGCCACCATCGAATTTTCGCTTTGTCCGAATAGTTAATTGACTTATCCTCGATTATCTGAATTTTCAAGCCTTTCTTAACACAATAAAGTTTTAGAGAGTCATGAAGGTCAAAATGTGTTTCTTCATTCTTAATTTCTCTAAATCTGTTCCATTTATCGGGTATGTAAATCAAAGTACAATCTATCTCTGTACTCTTTGATGCAAGTTTATCAATCTTGCTTTTAAGGTAGTCGTAAAACTGAAATGCAGTAAATTTCTCAACATCCTTCCCATTTACTATTATAACATAATCGCTTTGTATCGAACTTGGAATAATAAGATGCTTCTTATATATATCATCAAAACCTGTGTAATCTCTTAGATATTCCTTTTCCCATTTTGGCGTTGCGGGATTTAGCAATGATTCTACATGAGTTTTAATTTTTTCAAACCCAAAATCTGGAGAAATTATTGCCAAATTAATTTTTTCGTCCGTACCAATTTGCTTGAAACTATTTTCTAATGGACTAAAGATTTTCAGTCCATTTATTGGATGAATTGATTTGTTAGTATCATCTTGGTGGTGAAAGTAAATAAAAGGTTCGTCAAGTTTTTCATATCCTTCAAAGCAGTGAATATTGTCCATTACTTTCTTTGCTGCTGTAGAGTAGTATGCAGAAAGTCTTATTTCGAAATCTCCAAGCCTAAATGTGAGATTGCTATCTTTTGCCTTCAGAACATTCAACCACCAGTTAAGTTTTTTACCATACTTGTCGTTATACCTATTTGACAATATTGTATTTGATAAATATTGGACAACTAATCTCTGAGGTTCACCCCCTGTTTTTAATTCGAAATGTATCGTTGGATTTAAAAGGATGAAGAATTCATTATTCACAAACTCGACCTTAATCTCTATAGCCTCATAGATGATTAAATCAGGTGGAATCTTAAAACTCTCGATTCTTTTTTTTATTGACTCGATTTCAGTGTTGCTAATAATCAGTTCAGGCAAAAAGAATTTCTTGATACTTTTCCCTCTTGAATAAACAGAGAAACCATAGTCTTTTATCAATGATTTTTCAATTAACCCATAGAGCAAACCGAGATAAAATGAATCAGTATGATACTGAATATATTCGGGAACGTCAGATATTTTTAGTTCTTCAATTAATAAATCCTTAAAGACTGTTTTTATCTCATTTTCATCTCCAAACAACCAGAGAACTTCCTTTTTTCCAAAAGCAGCGACTATATTGGTAGAATCCGTAATTTCTCGTAATCTTTTCCATTTTCCTTCCCCAGAAATATTGCATTTAGTTGAAAAAACACTCTTAGGATATTGCTTTGCTTGAATTGCATTTAAAAGAATAGGAAGTGTTACGGATTGATTTTGATTAAGTCTAAATTTCTTTCTTTGCTCAAATCTTTCTTTTGCAATTGAATCAATATTTTCATTTTTCAATTCGCACACACTATAAATCTCATGCAGGAAATAATCGAAACTGTCAATTTCTAAAAATCCTGAACGACTATTTTGCTTATTTGCTTCATTTATCAAGGCGGTAAGTTCGTAATTGGGAACAACTTCTTTTGGAATACACCAGATGAGTCCTTTTGGGAAGGCATTTGGTTTTTCCAATGATTTCTTGATTGTTTTCATTATAGATTCATCGCTGCCTGAATAACCAACGACCAATAATCCTTTTTCGTGAGAAGCATTTAAAAAATAATCATGCAAACTACCTTCTAAGGTTTGAACTTCCTCAGTAGTGTTTTGTAATGGGTCATATCGAAAATCCCCATGCAGTTTAACTACAGTTGGAATATCATTACGGAAATTTTTAACTGAACTCGCATTTTCTGGTGATACTATTTGACAACTCTGATAATTGATTGCATTTATTGCCTTTTCAATAAGGTCATCAAAATTACTTGTCCATACTACATTAAATTTGCAGGCTTCTACTAATGCAGCAAGACAAAGGAAACCTATCGAAGGTTTCTTGTCTCTAACTAACTTTGTAAGGAAATCTTTACGATAAAGTTGGTCAGGATAACATTCTTCAAAGTAGAATGCATAGGGATTTGCATGATTTCCATCACCTCTATTATCGAAGTAACTCTGAATTACTCTTTTATTGTCCTCTACTTTTAAATCAGCAAATTTTTTACCGTTTATAATACCCTTGCTATTGAGAATCTCTCGTTTGAAATACCAAACTAAATCACTGCCTGTTGGTATTCCTGAATTAAATGATGCTCCAGAACCAATAAATAAATCAAACGATTGATTCGATAAGACTCTAAAGCCTCTTAAAAATACGTCTTTCTTAATTTTAATCATTTGATTCATATATTCTGGTGTTCTTTATCTTGTTTTTAATTTTACCGACAGATAGTCTATTTTTTTGCTTTTCCAAATTATTTCGTAATTCTGAAGACTCAATTTTGATAATACAGATTGGTTCAAAATATTGATTCAATTCGACATAAAGGCAATAATCAAAATCAAAACTTCTAAAAATAACTTTCGATTGATTGGACGGTAATCTTCTTGTTTTTATCTCTACCTTTTTGCCAGTATTATCAATTGCATCATAACCAATTTCAACAGTATTAATATTTAAGGTTAAGTTTGAGAATTCTTTACAATAATACTCCCCCAAATCTCCGACAAGATTCTTGGTCCTGATTATCTTAGCATCTTCTAATACTTTTAGAGACTCAGCAATACTTTTTAATTCAGGTCTCATTATGAATGATTGGGTTCTATTCATGTTATAATATTTCCCATATTAGTTTGTTTTGATATATGTCACCTCACACCCCTTACACAACCTCTTCTCCTGATAATATTCAGCAATATCATGCCATCCATTTGTTTTCTGGTAAATATCAAGACCCCTGCCCAGAACTATCTTCCAACCATTATCCATTTCGATGGAACGGTCATGTGTAGTATCCACAAATTCATAGGTGAAGATTATGCCCAGAGAATCCAGCGAGTCAGCCATTTCCTTGAATGCTTCTTTGGAATTTTCAATATATTCCTCATTGTTATTGGTAACCAAATGAAGTTTAACTTCTTCAAGTTCATCTTTTTTCAGTGAAACCAATTTCGTAAACTCCATAAAGTTCCGTAATTGGTATGGCAAACGTATGTATGGGTCAGTAACAGTTATTTCTTTTGCTCCCAACAGATATGCACCAAACAGCATGTCGTAGGATATTCCAGACTGATTATCACGAATTATCTTCTGACCTTCTGCTAATTCAAGACCCTTTTTAGGCTCTTCCTGCTTTATAACTGTCTGAACTAAGTCTGGCATGGGTTCATCATCATCGAGACCCAATAACTTCTTGTTTTCGATGTATTCAAGCGTCTGGACGAAGGTTTTCTTATTGGTTTTCTTATTAAGATATGAGAAGTCAACTTTTTCGAATGTTTCATCCATTTTACGGAGTTGGTCTTTCACACGTTTCCTGTTTTCGATGGCAAATTCAAGCAGCATACGTGCCTCTTCTTCAGTAAATTCCCCATGTGGGAAGATTACCTTTAGCAATCCAGAAAAGGTCTTTGCAATGGATGTTTTATCCCGTGTAGTTATCGAATCTGATAATTCAAAATATTTGGCGTAATCATTCATGCGGTCTTCTTTTCGAAGTTCCTTCATTATTTCAGCCAGATAATCGACAATGAAGCCATAGTTATCGGTAAACATCTCATTACGCAACTTCTGTACTTCCCATCCTGCCAAGTAACAATGCACCCTGTCCAAGAAGGCGGTATCATAATATTCTTTGGGTAATGCATCAAAAAGATTGCTGTGCTTTAACATGTATGGTACTGGATGTTCAGTGTTTCCAATAAAAGCCATTGACGCAGCTGCTCCATATATTTCCTTTCCACGGCTAAATGTCTTGTTAGCCATATAGTTTTTCATGATATCAACCAGAGCACGTTCAACCTTTTTACTTTTTCCAGCAAACTCATCATATGCAACAACATCCCAATATCCAACAAGTCCTATGTCCCCATTGCTGTTGTTTACGAACAATTTTGCTTTGGATACTTCACCCCCAGAAATTAATATTCCATGCGGAGACATCTCTGAATATATGTGGCTCTTGCCCGTGCCTTTCGGTCCGAGTTCTATCAGGTTGTAGTTATTCTCGCAGAACGGAATTAAT
>CAYRBR010000055.1:6559-10232 GCA_964422555.1 uncultured Caldisericota bacterium
GGTGAACTCTTCTGGATTCAAGCCAATGGATTGCATTAGCAGGTCAATCCATTCATCAGTGGTGAAGTTTTTACGAGTTTCCTTATATTCATCCACATCAACATTTGATATCTGTATTGGCTTCAGGCTCTCAATTACCCAAGGTGAGGCATCCCGTTCTTCTGATGGTTGATAACCCATTGTCACCAAACTCCAGACTCCACCAGAAAGAAGTTTTTGGTTTTGCTTGACAATACCTTCATTTATAGGAACTTTGGTCAAACCAAGGTTGGAAAAGGAAGTTTCGTACATATCACGTTTGTCGTTCAACCTAACCAAAATCTTATCGATAATACGATGGGATTTGGTTTCCCTGATGGTTGCTTTTATCAGTTGTGCTTCATCACGATGGACGAAATGCTTGGCTATAACGCTTTTAACGGTTTCAACTCCTTGCGCAATGGTCGGCTCATCATCTGTTGCGCAATACTGCCCAAGCAAATATTCCAATACATATGTGGGAACTATTGCGTTACCCTTGACCAATTTGGTCAGGTCTTTCCTGACTACCTTGCCAGCAAAATGCTGATTTATTTTTTTATCAAGTTCATTCATATTACATCTCGTCAAAGTCGTTAGTAAATGAAATATTCAGTGTGTAGTAATATTCCTTATATTGTTTCCATTTGCCAGTGCCTTCTATTGGTTCTTCCAGAACAAGTTTGACCCGTTGGTTTTTGTATTTGCTGCTGGCTTTGGAACTTAATTGGAAGCGATGTTTTACCTCTCGCATTCTCTCAGTTCCTTCATTGATGTCAAAATTGTAAGTAAACTGGTCGCTAAGAATTTCATCATCATCTGCATATATAGCACTTCTGATTTGTCTTGGTAGGTTTTTCTCACTAACCAAATCTGTTTGCAGGAAGGACACAGCCAGAATATTGGTGGTTATTTTATCGGTTGACTTAATTATATCAACATCCACCTGCTTTGTGGTGTCCTGACGTGTTTTGGTGACTTTTAACAGGGGTATGATAATTTCCTGAAGCGATGCTCCACCATGAACATATCGTGACCCTGCGCCCTTAATTCGTATTCTGTTAATGGATTTGGGAATCAACACTTCAGCATCACCCGATAAGTTAAGTTGCTCGGCTGTGAAATGTTTGGTGCTTGAACCACCTTTCAGGTTCTTTCCAATAACATATCTTCTTGAATCCTTCCAGATATCACCAGATATTTCACCGATAGAGAAATCGCTTTCAGCAAGTTCGTTGTTTTGGTACAAGAATCCGTGGTCAGCCGTAATGAACATATTATTTCCGTTCATATTGGCAATCTTCTTTATTATATCCATCAGGAATTCCAATTCTTGTTCGACTGCTTCAAACACCTTTTCCTCGGATGTTTTGTCATCACCCACCTTGTCAATGCGGTTGTGATAGATATATATCAAGTCATGCTTCTTAACAAAATCACGACCTTCCGTAGCGGAATTCATCTTGACAAAGTCTTCGGCATTAATTGCAGTGGCTCTTACACCAGTCAATTGCTCCAGAATCTTATTTCTACCTTGTATCCCTTGGGTTGGATTTCCATTTATGAGGATATTATCTGTTTTTGGCTGCACTGAAATATTCGTATTGGGAAGTAATGCTGCCATGCCAAGTTGCGTATATGAGGGAAGTGCCGAAACCATATATTCCAAATCTCCTTCAAATCTTTTCTCGCTGTGAATACTTTGCAGGTACTCCCAACCACATTCATACCGTAGAGCGTCAGAGATGATAACAAATAGGCGTTGTCCTTTGGAAATAAATGGTTTCACGTGGTCAGTGAAAAACCTATATTGTGAAGTTTTAATGGAGTTATGCCATGTTTCTGTCGCATCAATGATTCTCTGCCAATCGTTTCCATAATCCAATAGCCAGTTATTGCAGTACACTTTCTCAATTTTCTCAGTAAGTGGCTGCAATGCTTTATTTTGCTTGGCTTTGCGGTAATGGTTAATGTATTGCCGATAATAGTAATCGATTTTAAAATGTTGTTGAACATAACTATTTACCCCATCACCAAATGATTCAATTTTTGTCTTCTGGTACTTTCTAATCAGGGTTATCATCTGCATTCCATTCTCAAGGCATGCATAAAAATCTTCGTAATCCCGATACCAATACTTATTCTCTCTTTGTTTTGCTAATTGACTAAGCCTATCAGTTGATATGGATTCATCACATATCAGTTTCACCAGTTCTGAAATGATTCTCTTATCAATTAATTCAAATAAATCTTCCTGAATAATATCATCCAGACTCAATTCATTCAATGCAGACTCCACTTTTAAATCTCCAGCAATTTTTTGTGATAGGTCTTTAAATACAGTTTGATATGAAACAGAATCTTTCCACATGCCAATCAATATCTTAGATTCCTTTGTTATTCCAGTTTTCTTGCCAAATGATAAATTATTGCTAAAAACCTCAATCAGAAAATCATAAATGGAAGGTGAATCACCGTTATAACCATATTTACGTGTAATTTCTTTCCAATAAAAAGATTTGAGATTATAACGTTCCAGTTCCCTGTCAAATCTTTCATTACCATCATTATATGCCAATGCATGCACCTGAAGGAATGAAACAAGGCTTACATTATCAGTTTTAAACATTACCGCAAGCATTTTGTAACGTATGGCTTGATAATCATCATCCTTGCCAAGCAATTCCTTTAATTCTGCCCTGCGTTCCTTGCTTTTAAAGAATTCAATGTGTTCTGCAATTAAATTGGTAAAGTCATAATCAAGTTCAAGTTCTTGCGCATACATTGCTTCCTGCTTTGTCTGGAAGACATAGTTTGACAGTTCCACATCCAATAACCAGTTATCAATATTGCTTGGTTTACTATATGGAAGGTATAGTAAGAACTTAGTGTTAGGCTTTTCTTTATAGGTGAGATGTTTAATGTAAAACTGATTGTTATTAACAACTACTTTCTCAATACCTTCCAATGCCAATGTTTCGAATTCCTCTTTCAGTTCTTCGTTCTCATCGTACCAAAAGATAATGCGATGCTTAACAAACAATTTTGATAATGCTTCTTCTATTTTGTTCATCTGTTATTCCCCTTTATGATGCCAATCGGTTTCGTTCAATGTTTGTAGGTAAATTTGTACCTCATTTATTAAGTTTAGTCTTTCAGCAGTATCCAAATGATATTTAAACCTTCCTGACTTTTCTTCATCTGTTGTCTCCCACCAAGCAGCCAAAATCAAGGGTGCTGAAATCTTTTCATCGGTTTTTGATTGAACGATTTCCCATAGTTTATTCCACTGCTGTGGTTTTGGGCAAACACGGTTAAACTTTAATATAACGTCCATCACTATTTTATTTGGCTTGTATCAATCCAATCAAACTGTTTTACTTTCTTTTTGGTAGCAGGGTCATTTAAACCATTAACTTCTTTCAATGCTTTACCAAACTTGTTATAATTGACCAGCACTCCATCATCCAAACTAATGGCAATGCGTTCTGTTGCCAATGGGTAAAGAATATCCCTTTCGTATTCCTGCAATTCAAGCATCATCTTATCTATGTTATCTGTTTCTTTGATTGCTTTTGTTTTTTCTACCAAAGAACCACTGACTTGTACCTGCTGTAAGTATTCTCTGCGTGTCTTCAATTTGCCAATAAATTCT
>CAYRBR010000056.1:0-10156 GCA_964422555.1 uncultured Caldisericota bacterium
AGGGGATATGGAAGAAAAAATTCAACAATTGTTTTCTTATATTGAAAAAGAAGGCAATATTATTTTGTTCATCGATGAAATTCATTATTTATTGCGAAATGGAAAGTCGGAGAACCACTATCTAATTCAGGGATTATTTCGACCTTATCTGCAATCTAGCAAAACTCGTATTATTAGTACCTGTGATTTACAGGTATATCGGAAAAAAATTGAGTCAGATGCTTCTTTGGAGCGATTGTTTCAACCCATATTCATAGAAGAACCTTCTCCTGATCAAACCTATCATATTTTAGAAGGAATACGACCTTCGTTTGAAAAACATCATCTAGTTCACATATCAGATGATGCAATTCGTGCTTCTGTGCAGTTGTCCTCTACCTATATTTCGGGACGATATCAACCAGATCAGGCAATTGATTTACTAGATGAAGCCTGTGCTCATTTTTGTTTTGAGAAGCAAATTCCTCCTGATACTCTTATGGAGGCACGGAAAGAATGGGACACTATTCAGAAAGCTTCCAGGGAGTATGTTGCAGAGACTAAATCTATTTCTAAGATTTCTTCAACTGATATTGAAAGAGTGTATAGCCGATTGCAAAGAGAAATGAAAAACTGGGAAGAGGAAGCTTCTTCATACGTTGTTTCGGCCAATGATGTGGCTAAGGTTGTATCTACCTGGACAGGAATCCCTCTTGGACAACTGCTGGAAACCGAAAAAGAGAAGCTTCGTCACATCGAAACAGAGATGCAGCAGAAGATTATTGGTCAAGAACAAGCAGTACGATCTTTGGCTAATGCTTTACGTAGAGCACGCATGGGAATACGAGACTCGCATAAACCTACAGGAGTTTTCCTGTTTTTGGGTCCCACTGGCGTTGGGAAAACAGAAACCGCCAGAGTATTGGCAGAATATTTATTCGGCTCTCGAGATCACATGATACGATTCGATATGAGTGAATATATGGAGAAGCACACTGTCTCGAGACTAATTGGAGCTCCTCCGGGATATATTGGGTATGAAGAAGGGGGACAATTAACCGAGTTGATTAAACATAAACCCTACTCTATTCTTCTTTTTGATGAAATAGAAAAAGCGCATCCCGATATATTTAATATTTGGCTGCAATTATTTGACGACGGACGACTTACTGATTCGAAAGGATTTACGGTCGATTGTTCACATTGTATTGTTGTATTAACTTCTAATTTGGTGCATCATTCTGAAGATGGAATTTTACAACTTGGATTCTCTGATTCTTCTGATGTAGTGAAAGCAGAGAATTTATATCTTGGGAATCAACTATCAGGAACGGTTATTGAAAAGCTGCAAAAGTATTTTCGACCAGAACTGCTTAACAGATTAGATGAGATTATTGTGTTTAATACTTTATCGCAGGAACATCTTCTTGAGATAGTAAAAATAATGATTCAGCAAATTAGAAACGATCTAACAGAATATGGCATTGGATTGGAAGTTACACAGAGAGCACTAAACATGCTAGTAGAAGAAGGGTATAGTAAAGAGTTTGGAGCTAGACCTTTAAAGAGAGTACTCCAAAAAAGAATTGCGGATGAAATATCCTCGGCTTTTATTACCAATATTCTGAACAACAATGATGTTCTTGAAGTTGATTGGTATGATTCGGAGTACCATTACACAGTAAAGAATACTTAAACAGTTTTATAGGGTTCAAGATCTTCTTCACTGAAGCCAAAGTGGTGACCGATTTCGTGATATACCACTTCTTTAATTAGTTCTTTTAAATCTTTATCTCGTACATACGCTATGTGAAGAATGTTTTCTCTAAAGAGAGTAATTTTGTCAGGAAGACAAAAATTATACAGAAATGCTTTTCCTGGATTGGGGATTCCTTCATATAGACCCAGCATTAACCCATCGTTTTCGTGGTTCTTCATTTGATATGCCGAAGGATAATCCTGTACCAAAATGCTTACATTCATCATTTTATCCCGAAGAATTTCAGGAAGAGATTGCAATGCTTCTTTCGCATATTGAATGAAAAGTTCAGGATGATAATTTGTTTTGTCTGGTACAGGATTATCCATGTATTTAGTAGTCTCCGGAAGTGAGTAATTCGATTCCTTTTTGCAGAATAGCTATCCTGGCATCTGGATTCATCACGTTGTCTACTCCAAATGGGACATAGATGGATCGAAATGTGCTATTTTCATAAAAGCTAGCGCACAATTTTCCACTGGCATATTGAAGTAAAGGTTTTGTGGTGTCAGTTGTTTTTGCAAAACTTCCGTAGGGAATGTAAAAACCATCTTGTTCCAAGGCATTGTATATATCAAAATACAGTGAATCAGTGGGTGTGTCTGGGATTCCCATGATCGTTTTTTCTCGAACATTGGCATTTTTAACTGAGATTCCAAAATAGGTTGATAACCAATCAGAGTTATCTAATACTGTGTGTGCATTGTTAGAGAGGATCATGAAACGACCTTTGTGGGAAAGGTAATCTCCAATTATTTTTTGACGTTTTTCAGTGTACAGAGCATACGGATTACGCCCGGCAATATCAACAATCGTTTCATAGGGGTACAAATCATGAAACGCAGGGAATCCTTTTTCTTCTACAGACCAGTAATCAAAAGGTATCTTGGTGGCTTCCATCCAGCGAGAGCTGTATTCTCCAATTCGCAGATATCGATCCAGTAAACCCCAACCGGTTGGAGTGTCGTCTAGTAGTAAAGTATGAATTGTTAGGGGACGCATTTTCATCTTTGCTTCAACACTGTCTTTAGAGCTTTCGTTAATTGTCAATTTATAAAATTGATTGTTATAGCCTTTCACAGAAAGACAGAACAAGTACTCACCTTCTGGCAGTGTTTGATTGATTGGATTTTGCGGGTTGACCATTTGGGTTGCTATCATGTCTTCTTTGTAGTAGGTAATAAGATAAGCTACTTCAGCAGAACAATTCTCGGGAACAACAGAAACAGTATGTTCTGTTCCTTCTTCAAAAAACAAATTGGCCAAGTATCGATTGCCAGTCGAAAAATCACAGTGGAATACAATAGGTTTTTTCCCAAACTGTTCTATTGTGAATGTATATGCTACGGGGAATAGATTGTTAAATGAATACACTTCTTTTTCTGTTGCAACTGTGAAAACTTCTTTATCTCGGGTAACCTGGATATATTTTTTTCCAGGAGGGAGGCGAAGTTCAATATTGCCACCCTGTTTCATCCAGGAAAGAAGTTCCTGGATTACTTGTATTCTTGCTGTTTTCAGCCCGATACCTTCTAAACCAAAACTGAAGAATGCTAGTTTGTACTGCCCATTATTACTTAGTACTCCTGCAAATTCTTTTTCCGAAGTGGGTGTAAATTTAAAAATGGGAATGCATCCAGATTCAGGCATTTTTAAGATAACATCACACATTTCCTGGTTGTTTGCTCCTCCTGACCCCGATAAAGGGAATCGAACATCGGTAAACGATTCATATAATCCTTCAACCGAGGGAAAAGCAACCATTTTTTTGGAGTAAATTTTTAAGTACTTGGTGAAGAAATCTTCATGATAATATTGGTCTAGAAGCAAAGTAATCCGACCAAAGATTGCAAGATTACCACCATTATCAAGGTAAGTAGAACAGGCTTGTGCGTCGGAAGAGCGCATTCCTCCATTTGCATAGAAAAGGAAAACGTTGTCGAAGTGTTGGATGTCGCTGTAACTAAATCTTTCTTCTTCTGCTTTTATCGTTGCATATTCAATTCCCAGGGTGGCAAGAATATCGTTGTAATAGGGTAATGCCTGTTGGGGTGGATTTACAATGGTTGCATAGGAAGATTGCCCTTCAATTAAACAGAAGGATACTTTTTTCAAACGAACATTCGTCCAGATATTTTTTGTGTTTGCAGTAATATATTCTTCTTTGTAACCACTTTTCCGAATAATTATTTTTTCCCCTTGGGGTATACTTATGGAAAAATGACCACGGGAGTCTGTATAAATAGTATTGTCCAAATAGGAAACTTTTGCTTTTTCTATTGAATTACCATTTGTATCTAAAACGACTCCTTCCATTTTTAACAATGTTGGATCGGGTAATGTAAACGAAAGATTCATGTTCGATTCTTTTATTTGAACTAATTCTTCCTGTAAAACTTCTTTCCCTTTTTTTAGCTGAACGGTATACTCTCCGGGAATTAGTTGTGCCTGAAATTGTCCTAAGTTGTCGGTAAAAATACCACTGTTAAGTTCTGGAATCCATAGAGTAATGTCGGAATCAGGAGAGAAATTCTGAATAGAACCAGCTAAACTGTGAGATGAATCTAAAACATGAATGGATTCTTCGATGTCGATAATTCCATTCCCGTAACGAGTGTCCCATCCTTTTGTTCCAAGGTCTGTGCTTCCCCAAATAAGAGCATTTCGTAAGTCCCATGCAGTAGCTGTGGGGTGAACCTGTTTCAATATTGCTGCAGCACCAGCAACGTGGGGTGAGGACATGGAAGTTCCGCTCATATAGGCATATCCTCCTCCGGGAACGCTAGAGTAAATTAGGTCACCCGGGGCCGATACGTCAGGTTTGATATAAGGAGATACCTGTAGAAGGCTACCATCCCAATGAATATCACTATCGCCAGCTGAGAAAGTAGAAGGAATACGACCCTCACTATAGGATCCTACACCAAAGGCATAGGGGTGGTTACCAGGACTGTTGGTGACTCCGTTTCCCTCATTTCCTGAAGAGCAGACAATGAACATGTTTTGGTTTAATGCTTTTGTAAAGATAGGAGACCAGAAATCTGTAAAACCCGGCATGCCCAGGGACATGTTAATAATTGAAGGGGCATCATCTGTAGATGGGTCTGAATCTGGATCTAGAGCCCATTCAATTCCTCCGATAATCTGGGAAAAGGAACCACTTCCTCCGGGAATTACTACTCCCACAAGTAAAGAAGAGTCGGGAGCAATTCCTAAAGGATTCTCAGGAGATCCACCTGCTGCAATGCCTGCTACATGTGTGCCATGATTATCTGTGTCATAAGCAATATCAGAAACATCTGGAGAACCATCTCGACCAATAAAAGCAAAATTTTTGATTTTGCCCTTTAACATAGGGTGAGATCCATCACATCCTGTATCCAGAATGCCAATTTTTACATGTTCTCCAGTATATCCCTTATTCCAAAGACTATACACATCTAAGTCATCTAAATTCCATGTTTTGGGAGGCAGTTTCATTTCAGTGGCATTGTCTCGAATAGGATCTGCTTTGATTTCCATATTTGGAATTACGTAAGCAGATATGGGTTGGATTAGTTTCTGTAGCATTTCTATTTCTCCGGAAATATGCAATACTCCGGTTTTGGGAAACCAATTCCAAAACTCAATTTGTCCATTTTTCTTTGCCATAATTAATGAGGGGATCAAGTTTGTGTAGGAAGTATTTGAAAGACAAACTAGTTGTTGTTCAAAAGTTACATCGTTTTGTGAGAATACTTGTTCGATTGATGGATTAAAAAAACAAGTAAAAAAAAGAAAACAGGATATGACAATAGCAAATATTTTTTTCATAAAACACCTCACTAAAAAAAAGCAGTACGTATTATTATACTTCCAATTTGCCTAGATGTTACGGTTCAAAAACAATTCTTGTTCCAGTTTTTCCTTCTATTGCATCATGAATGTACTCTGGACCTGTTATTATAGTAGGGTTTTTTGTAGCTTCAGTGAACTGAATTCCAGCTCTAATTTTCGGTTCCATACTTCCCTTACCAAAATGTCCTTCTTGTAGGTATTTTTTCATTTGCTTCAGAGAAACTGTTCCCAGTTTTTCTTCGTTTGGTTTCCCAAAATGAAGCGAAACATGAGGTACTCCTGTGGAAATAACAAGGCAGTCTGCTTCGATTTCTTGTCCTAAAAGAGCGGAGGCAAAATCTTTGTCTATGACTGCTTCAATTCCTTGGAGTTTGTTATCTTCCAGAATAACCGGAATACCACCTCCCCCGGCCGCAATAACCAATGCATTGTGAGATATTAATTGTCGAATAAGATCTTTTTCTATAATAAGTTTTGGTTTTGGAGAGGCAACGACTCTTCGATATCCTCTCCCAGCATCTTCTATAAACTGCCATCCATGTTGAGCTGCTTTTGTGGCAATTTCTTCATAGGAAAAGAAAGAGCCAATTGGCTTAGTAGGTACTTGGAAAGCTGGATCGTTTTTATCTACGATGCACCTTGTAACAACAGAAACAACATTTTTATCGGAGTGAATTTCATAGAGAAGGTTTTGGAATGCATTCTGTATTTGGTAACCAATTCCACCTTGTGTACATGAAACGCAATAATCAATAGGCATTTCGGGAACATTCGCAGTTGTGTTTTCTTGCATTTGGAGCAGGAAGCCGACCTGTGGACCGTTTCCGTGCGTGATGACTACTTCATTCCCATTTTGAATCACTGCCTTTAAACTATTTGCAGTAGATTCTATTTGAGAAAACTGATCCGAAATAGAATTTTCTTTTTTATTTTTTATCAGTGAATTACCACCAATAGCAATAACTAATCTCATTTTTCCTCCAAAAGAGTATAGGGTTTTGTTCGACATCGATATGATCAGCAAAACCTTCTGGAAAAGGAAAACAAGAAAGAAGGTTGCATCTTTTGAATAGAGTTCACATTATACATACTTATGAAGGAAGAAAAAGAGAAAATTATGTCAATTTTGTAAGTATTTATTGAATTAGGGAGAGGGAATTAGTTGGAACAATTTTGTGTTTCGTAAAACTGGAATGCGATCCAGAGTATATGGGTTCGAATGAGGATATACGAATTGTTCTTCTCGATGAAAAGTGAAAGCGAGCTTAAAGCCACTTTCTTTTACTCTGTTAAGAGTATCCTTGTCATAGGCACCAAATGGATATGCAAAACAATCGATTTTTGTGTGGTAGCGATCTTCCAGTTCCTGAATGGATTGTTGTAGATCAGACCGAACCCTTTCCAGATATTCATCGAATGTTTCTTCGTATAGATGGAACATTCGAGGGGTGAGTCCTCCTCCTTTTATCATTGAGTAGTCAATCCATCCATGCATATTGTATGTGTGAGAACCTAGTGTGAACAAACCTGATTCTACAATGGAGTCCAATTCTTCCCAGGTGATATACCCATCCATACCAACATAAGAGTTGATAACGAACAGTGTGGCTTGTGCATTGTATTTTGCTAAAATAGGTAGTGCATATTGATACACTCCTTTGCAACCGTCGTCAAAAGTTAAAAAAACCGATTTTTCGGGAAGAGATTTTTTCTTTTGTGTAAATAAGTAGATTTCTTGGGGTGTACAAAAATGATATCCATTTGATGAAAGGTACTGAATATGATCCTCAAATTCTGCCGGAGTTATACTCCATTCATCGAGACCATATCCAACATTATGATATCCAAGAACAGGAATATATTTAGCTGGAGTAAAATCACTTCTATCGATCCTATTTGGAGTAGAAGGTGTTGTAATTGGCAAAACAGGTGCATTGGAATGAATATTGAACTTGAAGTTGTTCGAGAAAACTGTTTTAGAAGAGATATTCATTAATCTCCCTGTATAGGAACCTGTCGGAAATTTGGAAACATCGATTTGTAGCACATCTTCATTTGAGAATATTGAGGTTTCAATGGGAGGAATGAAGTGATCTCCGTTGAAAGTAAGCCAACATTTACCAATGTATGAATCTGCACAGATCACCTGAAGAGGGATGGTATCTGAAAAAATATGGTTGCTGCTAGTAGAATAAATATATAAGCGATCGCAAGAAGAACCAGTAAGTTGATAGGTGGGAGTCGATAAGAAGGCAATGCAGATAAGAAGTACTAGAAGGGTTTTCCCTACCATTTTCATTTCCCGAACACAACCCCTGCGTAAGACACTACTGCTTCTTTGTCACCAGTAACGCTACTAGAGTCGGTGTAATCAACAAGAATGCCTTTCGATGCATTCCCTAGTTTCGCATAGTAACATGCTGTTGATCCTGCTCCCACTCCACAAACTGAAATATCTTCCTGTTCGGCAATTTCAATTGCTTTATTCCATTCCAGTTTTGTCCATTTGTCAAGAATTTTTTGATCATCGATTTTTGCTTTTTCTTGTGTTACATAATGTGACATATCTGAAGAAGCCAGTACAAGAATATCATTTTGAAGAGATATTGCATGAAGGAGCTTACCAATTCTTTGGGCTGTTTCAGTATCTTGATAACCCATAATGATAGGTACAATTTGAAAGTTAGTTTCGAAAGATGCCAACAGGGAGAGAATTACTTCAATAGAATGCTCTGCTAAGTGTGCTCCGTAATCGGCTTCTATGTAGGGATCTTTTTCAATGATGCTGTGGGCAATTGGTTCGTTTACCTGTATCCATCCAAAGGGAGTTTCCCACTGACCTGTATCCCATATTGAAACGGGTCGTCCAAATCCTGTATGATTAACTCCAATTAAGACCACAGTTGAGGGAATGGAAAGCAAGGAGATTGTTTTTAAGGCAGTAGTGCCAGAAAAAACAAATCCAGCATGAGGGAGAATAGCAGAAGAAATCATATTAAGTGACAGATTGTCTGGAACCCAATTGGAAAGTACTTTCTTCTTCCACGATAAAATCTGTTTACTATTTCCCGGATAGTACATCGTTGGTCCTGCAAAAGTCATTTTTCTATCCATACAAACCCCTTTTCTTTACCAAACAGGATAGGTTACCATTATGGTTTGGTCTTGGGCATTCCAGTCGATAGAACATCCCAATGCTTCACCAATAAAACGTAAGGGAACCATTGTTCTTCCTTCCATTATAACCGGTGGAGAATCTAACTCAATAGGGGTACTATTTATATAAGCAGTGGATTGATTAATTCGTAATACAATTTTAACATTATCTTTTTCGTAGCGCACTTGATCCACTAATTTGGTGAGTGGATTAACCTCAAATCCAATGGTAGCATTCAATGCTTCTCCAATGTATCGAAATGGAACCATGGTTCGTCCATTATTAATATAGGGAGAGGCATTTAGGATTTGTTCTTGTTTATTGCTGAATGCTGTTTTGTTTCCAATCTGCAAAACAATTGTGACACCGGCCCAAATATGTAAATTAGTAGTGGTGCTATTCCCACTTTTATCAATTGCTTTTGCGTTAATGGTATTAACTCCCACTGAATCAACACGAAGTGGATAGGTAAATTGACCACTTGAGTCAACAAATACAAGCTCGCCATTGAAATATAATTCAGTAAACGGTTCTGTGCTCCCCTGCACATCAAAACTTTTTTTCATTGCAGGGTTCGTTGGAGTTGGGAAAGAAATAGTTACGACAGGAGGGATTGTATCTTTATATACTGTGTATTCTTTTTGAGTTTGATTTCCAGCTTCATCAAGAGCCTTTATGTTTATTTGGTTTTCTCCTTCTTCTAAAAGAAAAGAATGCTGGAATTCAAATTGGTTTGTGTCAGGATTTTGAGTAAATGGGATTGGCTTCTGGTTAATAAAAAGATGCTTAATATCCATTGAGTACTTAGATGCTTCGGGTGAATCAAATCCTTGCTGAATAATTCGACCAGCAATCTGAATGGATGGTTCCTTAGTGTAAATGATTGGCTGGGAAGGTTCATCGATTACTAACTCAGGAGGTACCGTGTCAATTTTTATGATCGTATCTTGAACCATCCCTTTTTCATAGGAATTTTGTGAGTAGTAGTGTAATGTAGTTACATATTGTCCCATTTCAAGGGTCATTGGAACACTATATTGTTGTTCTTCTGGTTCTTCATCAAACCAAAAATAAATCTCACTGTTTTCCTGATTTGCTTCAAAAGAAAGCATTGGAGGAGTAACGTACCAACCACTATCTCCCTTTTTTCCCTGAAGAAGTTGAACGATTGCTTCAGGTATAGGAGGGTAGAGGTAAATTTCAGGGCTCGATACAGTGGAAGCAGTTCCCGGCAGTGAAACTGAATACTGAATCATAAAATCCCCTTCGGGAGGGTTCTTAATGCTGGCTTCTTTTAAAAGAGAGATTTCAAATGGTTGTTCGGGATTTACAAGAATGGGAGAAGATATTTCGATAGTATGCTTAGAAATTCGAGTAACCGAACAGGGTTCTTTATTCAAAAGACAATGCTCTGAAAAAATGCT
>CAYRBR010000057.1:0-9657 GCA_964422555.1 uncultured Caldisericota bacterium
ATTCTGGGTTGCTTTTAGTGGACCATTTGCAAATTTTGTTCTTGCTTTCACCATTTTGTTCATTGTATTTGCTTTTATGGGAAACCCATTAGAAACTGTAGTAGAAGCTACTATGGAAGGGTATCCAGCAGTAGAGGCAGGAATTCAGGCTAAAGATAAAATTATTGGTGTGAACGAAACAGAAAGTGAAGAATGGTCCGTATTACAGCCTCTCGTGTCTGAATACCCCGGTGAAGAAATGGTAATTACTATTCGACGTGGTGAAGAAACGTTCCAAACAGTAATTACTCCCTTGAATGAAGATGGCATTGGAATGTTAGGAGTGCAACTTGGTCCTTCTGACAAACCAGTGGGGATATGGAATGCCTTTTCTATGTCCTTTAAAATGATGGGAAATTTCTTTGTAGAGCTAGTACGATTTGTAGGACGTGCTATAACAGGACAATTGGCAGGTGCTCAAGTAGCAGGACCAGTAGGGATTGTAAAAATGGCAGGTGAGTCTGCTAATTCTTCTTTACTTGCTTTCCTCTTTTTTGTTGCCTTCCTTAGTTTAAACCTGGGAGCGTTTAATTTATTCCCAATCCCACCGTTAGACGGTGGAAAAATCGTGTTCGCGATTTATGAGGGTATTTTCCATAAACCGGTGAATAAAAAAGTGGAGATGACAACTAGTATGATTGGCTTCTTATTGCTAATAGGAGTTTTGTTAATTGTAACTTACAAAGATATTGCTCGAATGATTACCGGATAGCCTTTCTTACCATCTTATTCATAAGGAATTTATTATTAAAAAGCTGACAAAAATCGATAGTAAACGGCTTGCAGAAATGTTCTCACAGGGAGCAAAAAAAATTGCAAGTCATAAGGTATATTTAAATAAGATTAATTTTTTCCCAGTTCCTGATGCAGATACTGGAACAAATATGCAGAAGACTGTGATTCATTTATCGCATGACCATGTATCACTTATCCGTTCTAGTATTGCTTCCACCGGACAAGCTATAGCCGATGGAGTGATAATGGCTGCCAAAGGAAATTCTGGAGCGATACTGGCACAGTTTTTCCAGGGTTTTGCTGAAGGTTTACAGGAACAAGAGTCGATCACTCTAAAGCAATTCGCCCAAGCAGCCTATACTGCCTCTGTGAACGCAAGGAAAGCTGTTGTGGAACCTATAGAAGGTACCATTCTAACGGTTATGAAAGACTGGGCAACCTATCTTAATAACAACTTAAAAAAAGAGAAGAATTTCATTACTCATTTGCACAAAGCCCAAAAAGTAGCAGAGAAAAGTTTGAAAAATACAATGAAAACCCTACAGGTTCTTAAAAATGCTCATCAGGTTGATGCAGGAGCACAGGGTTTTGTGTATCTAGTACAGGGCATTGTAGAGTACTTAACAAAAAAGAATACAACCGAATCGGTTGTATATCCAAAAGAAATGATGCAGTTTCAAGATTTCTTCGACATGGATGCTTCCCATTATCAGTTTTGCACAGAGGTTATGATTACTGGAAAAGACATTCCCATTCAAACAATAAAAGATACCTTGTCGAACATGGGAGATTCTTTGATTGTAATTGGTTCTCCATCGAAAGTGAAAGTGCACATACACACAAACGAACCAGGTAATGTATTTCAATATCTTCATCAGTATGGAACTATTCTACAGGAAAAAGTAGACGACATGAAGCAACAGGTTAAAGACATAGCCGATGCAAAAAGCAACCGAATTTGTGTGGTAGTAGATAGTACTTGTACTTTGTCAAAAGAACTGATGGAGAAGTATAATATTCATGTGTTACCCCTGCGTGTTAGAATGGATGGAATTGATCATCTGGATGGATACACGATTCAACCAGAGAATATTTTAGAACACATGAAGGAAACCAACCAGCTTCCCACTACTTCGCAGGTTACCATTTCTGATGCAGAAAGAATGTTCCAGTGGACTTCACAATTGTATGATCATACAATTTGCATTACTATCTCGAAAGTGGATAGTGGAACCTATCAGAGCGTGGAAACAGCTGCACAAAGAGTAAATCCAGATAAAATAACTGTAATTGATAGTTTGTCTGGAGCAGGTGGGTTGGCTCTTATTGCTGTGAAAGCAGCGGAGATGATCCGTCAAAAGAAAGATATTGCTGAAATTACTAAAAGATTATTGGCGGATACCAAAAAACTACAGATTTATGTAACTGTGGATAACCTTTCCTATCTCTATCGGGGTGGAAGATTGTCCAAAACAAAGTTTATCTTGGGCAATATATTGAAGCTGATCCCTATTATAGCAACCGACCCAACGGGCAAATTGTATAAGAAAAAATACTGTTTTGGCGGGAAAAAGGCAGCTTTTTCTCAATATGTTTCGGAAGTAGTTAAGAAAACAAGGAAACTAAAAAAAGTGCATTATATAATATCGCACACCCATGAAGAAGAAAAAGCTCAATTTGTGAAGGGAATTCTCGAGTTGAAATGCTCACCTGTTTCCATTTCCTTAGCCCCCATGTCATCTGTTTTAAGTGTTCATGGTGGACCGGGTACATTTACAGTGGCATGGATTGATGACCCATAGATTTCTTAAAGCCATCCTCATTATTTGCACCTACTGCTGCAACTGATATAATACTTAATTAGATTTTTAACCATGTATTGGGAGTTGTGTAATGAGCGATGAACGAAAACTTGGAACAATTAA
The DNA here is from genome assembly GCA_964422555.1 of uncultured Caldisericota bacterium. Classification (GTDB taxonomy): domain Bacteria; phylum Caldisericota; class Caldisericia; order UBA6126; family UBA6126; genus JAGLCW01. The sequence goes on from CAYRBR010000057.1 coordinate 2,700, forward strand.
TGGTATTCAGTATGCCCGAGTTATTTCAGCGGGAGCAAAGTATTTATCACAACGAGAGAAGCAACTAGATGACATCAATTTGTTTCCTGTCCCGGATGCCGATACTGGCACTAATATGGGGGGAACCGTTGTGTTACTTTCAGAGAATCCTGAAAACTACCAGGTTCCAAACCTATCTGAAGCCAGCCAAAAAATTGCCGATGCGACCATTATGTCTGCGAAAGGTAATTCAGGTGCAATACTAGCACAATTTTTCCAAGGTTTATCCGAAGGTTTTGAAAATTTAAATGCTGCCAACATATCACAGTTTTCTAAAGCTGTTAAAATTGCTGCAAAACGTTCTCGTGAAGCAATTAGTAATCCAAAAGAAGGAACTATTCTTACGGTTATTGATGACTGGGCAAAGCATTTAAGCAAGGTAGATGAAAACGAAGAAGATTTTGTTTCCAAAATGAAGGAATCTCTTCCTGTTGCTGAAGAAAGTCTTCAGAAAACCAAGGAACAAATGGAAATTCTGCGAAAAGCAAACTTGGTAGATGCTGGTGCGCAGGGTTTTGTGTATATGCTGGAGGGAATTGTTGATTATTTATCGCATGGTTCTATCCAAAGAGATCGATGGATGAAAGCAACAAAACAGGTCCCCGATACCACTTTCCAACAAGATTTTGATTTCGAAAACACAGCTTTTCGTTTTTGTACCGAAGCTCTTCTTTCCGGGGAGAACATAAATAAAGAAACTATCCAATCGGAATTATCTTCACTTGGCGATTCATTGGTAGTCATCGGATCTACTAAAAAAGTTCGTGTACATATCCATACAAATACGCCCGGGAAAGTGTATGAACTTCTCCGAAACCATGGACGAATTATTCAACAGAAAATTGACGATATGGAACAGCAAAAACGAGATGTATTTTCTGAATCTTCCCGTGATATAGCGTTAATTACCGATACTTGCTGTGATCTTCCTGAAGAAATTATAAACGAATATAATATTCATCGAATTCCGTTTGGAATTAATATGGGTCCGATTTTCCATTACGACGAAAGAACCATAACTAACGAAGAATTCTATCAGTATATGAAAGATCACGACGATCTTCCCAAAACAGCACAACTTAGCAAAAATGATTTACAACGAATGTTTGAATGGACCAATCGAAACTATCAGCACACCATAATGCTTGTTATTTCAAAAGCTTTAAGTGGTTCTATCGATAACGCCAAAAACACGGCTAAAAAGATTTCCCGAAATATTTATCCTATTGATTCAAAAACAATTTGTATTGGAATGGGCTTGCTTGCTGTGCAAGTTGCAAAAGCTATCAAAAATGGGAGAAGTATAGACGATATTCTTTCTATGATTGAATGGGAACAAGAACATATGTACCAGGTATTCACTGTGGAACATCTGCTGTATCTAATGCGAGGTGGTAGGCTTTCGAAAGGAAAGATGTTTCTTGGAAATTTACTCCATTTAAAACCCATTTTGTATGTTGAAAAAGATGGTTCTTTACATCAGTTTACTAATGCCTTTGGTGGAAGCAAAGGGGCACAGAAAAAACTAATGAAGAACATTATTACCCTCACCAAAGATATTCCATATCTGCATTTCGGAATTTGTCATGCTGTGGATGAGAAAAAAGCAATTTGGTACAAAGAACAAATAGAAAAGCATTGTAATCCTGAGTCGGTTATCGTTACAGACATGTCTCCTACAATTGGTACTCATTCTGGTCCCGGTACAATATCTGTATCCTGGATCCCTGATTTTGAGAAGTGGGAGAAAGAAGGGCTGGTCCATTTACACAGTAATTCAAGTAAAGAGCAAATAAAAAAACATTCGAAGAAGCATCATTCGAATCTCTCGAAGAAAAACAGGAGAAAAAGATAACATTAATGAAACCATTTGTAGTCCGCAACGGTCCTAATCCAGAAATATTTCTTCCAACCGAAAAAAAAACAGTGAAGGCATGGCTTCGAAAGGCACATAAATCCTCTCACAAAAAGTCAGTAACGGCGCTAGCACTAGGTGACTATGTAGAGTGTGAGTTACAAACACAGGGCTCTGACACCATTGCCGTTATCCATGAAGTCTATCCACCTGATACCATGATTGTTCGGGAAAGTGTGCGATATCCAAACCGAAAAAAGATTATTGCATCGAACTTAGATCAAGCCTTTATTATATTATCTGCAAAGCATCCTCGTACTGCCTGGGGAATGATTGATCGATTAACGGTGGCTATTCTGTCAGGTAAAGTTCACCCTATTATTCTTATCAATAAGTGGGATGATCAACCTGATGAAAAGGAAGACAAAGAGTTTCTGGACGAAACTATCCGAATATACAAGCCTATTTTTCCCCTATACACTGTATCTGCTCATACCGGTTATCAGATTCCCGAGTTAGCTTCTCTTTTAGAGAAAAAGAAATCCATTTTTATTGGTATTTCTGGGGTAGGCAAAACAGCACTTGTGAAAGCCATTACCGGGAAAGAGCTTCGAACGGGTAGTATTAGCGATGCGAACAAAAAAGGAACTCATACTACGCGTGATTCTATTTTACATCCTATAGACGATTCTTCCTGGATAGCAGATGTTCCTGGTATTAAGCAGCTAGGTTTCATACAAACTGACGATCCACTACAGTATTTTCCAGAATTATACAATGCATCTCTGCACTGTAAATTTTCAAACTGCAAACATAATAACGAACCCGGGTGTAATGTACAGGCTTGTCTTCAAAATGGAACCATCGACATACACCGACTGGAAAGCTATAAAAAGCTAAAAGATGAATTGGAGCCTGATTATTTTAAAGAAAGACAAACACCCGAAGAAAAAAAAGCTCCCCGTCAGCGTATTTTTGGGAGCTTAAAAAAACGAAAATAATCTTTTTCATGTAGAAAGGGACATGTATATGACAAAACCAACGGTTGTAATGATGGGACTGGGTTATATTGGACTACCCACTGGTGCAGTTATTGCCAGCAAAGGAATACAAGTACGAGGAGTGGATGTACAACAATCGGTTGTGGATACAATCAACCAGGGGAAAATTCACATTGTGGAACCCGACCTGGCTTCCTTAGTAAAACGGGCAGTGGAAAACAAAACCTTGCAGGCCTATACAACTCCTGCTTCTGCCGATGTATTTATGATTGCGGTTCCTACTCCCTTCAAAGGCAACCACGAACCCGATATCACCTATGTAGAAGAAGCTGCACGATCTATTACTCCATACCTGCAACCTGGCAATCTGTTACTTATTGAAAGTACCTCTCCGGTTGGAACTACTCGCATTATTCAACAGCAAATTGAAACTACTCGACCCGAACTATGTGGCAAGATACACTATGCCTATTGTCCTGAACGAGTATTACCAGGCAAAATTATTCAGGAGCTGAAATCCAATCCTCGTATTATTGGAGGTATTACACCTGAAGCAGCTGCGAAAGCCAAAGAGTTTTATGCTCATTTTGTAGACGGAGAGTTATACGCTACCAACGACCATACTGCCGAAATGTGCAAACTAGTGGAAAACTCATTTCGCGATGTAAACATTGCGTTTGCCAATGAACTATCCATGATTTGTGATACCATTGATGTAAACGTCATTGAATTAATACAATTAGCCAACAAACATCCACGTGTTAATATCCTAACACCTGGCTGTGGGGTAGGTGGTCATTGCATTGCAGTGGACCCATGGTTTCTGGTGCACCAGTTCCCTACTCAAGCACAGCTTATCCACCAGGCTCGAAAGACGAACGATTCCAAGCCTGAATGGGTACTATCCCATGTAGAAACGGCAGTGAAAACCTTCCAGGCAACCCAGAAGAAAGACCCAACTATTGCCTGTTTTGGGTTGGCTTTCAAACCCAATATTGACGATTTACGAGAAAGCCCTGCTCTTCATATTGCCACTACTTTACACCAAAACTACCCACATGTTATGGCTGTGGAACCCAACTTAACTACTCCTTCTTCTCACGGTATTCCGCTTGTTTCCTTAGAAGAGGCTGTACAAAAAGCCGACATTATCGTTATTCTGGTAGCCCATTCTCAATTCCCCTGCATGAAACCCAACGATTCAACTGTTGTACTCGATTTCACACACGTTTGTAGGTAGTGCAATGAAACCAAAACATATTGCTATCAAAGACCGACCTACCGACCAAAGACCCAGAGAGAAACTTCTGCAAAAAGGTTCCAGCGAATGTTCCTTGCAAGAACTGCTGGCTATTCTTATGGGGCATGGCTACAAAGATACTTCTGCTCTTCAACTAGCAGACGAGGTGCTCGAATACTCCGGGTATAGTATTCGAAAATTATCCTGTATTTCTCCTAAGCAACTGTGCAATGAAGTAAAAGGAATGGGTCCTGCCAAAACAGCTCAAATTATGGCAGGAGTGGAATTAGGGAAACGGTATCTTGCCGAAGAAAAGCCTGTATCTGAATTCCAGTTTCGCAATCCACTCGATATTCTCGACTATGTGTACCACCATTTAGGACCCGAATACCAGGATTGCGAAAAAGAATCCTTTCACGTTATTGTGGTGAACACGAAAAACAAGCCAATTCATCGAAAACGGTTAACAGTGGGAACCGTAGATACCTGTCTGGTTGATCCGCAGGAAGTGGTACGAACTGCACTAGAGTATAAAGCAACGGGGGTTGTATTGGTGCACAATCACCCCTCGGGTGATACGCAGCCTTCTCATGAAGATATTCATATTACAGCTCGTATTAAGCAAGCACTGGAACCCTTGGGAATTCGACTATTAGACCATATCATTATTGGTTCCTGTAAAGAAGAGTACGGCAGCTTTGCCAACTCACAGCTACTGTAAGAATTGTAAAAGGGTAGCCAATGAGTAACTCTTCCATAAGCTATGCAGAAAAATATATGCGAATGGCGTTGCAGGAGGCATGCAAAGCATCAGACCAAAAGGAAGTACCAGTTGGATGTGTGATTGTTGAACAGAACCAAGTCCTTGCTTCTACATTCAACACAATGGAACAAGACTGTTCTGTTACTTCCCATGCTGAATTAAAAGCAATACAATTAGCTTCCAAACGAAAAAACAATTGGCGACTTACCGATTGCGATTTATTTGTTACCATGGAGCCATGCAATATGTGTATGGGAGCTATTCTTTTATGTCGAATTCGATCGGTCTATTATGGAGTTCACAACCCCAAAACGGGGGCTTTCACAGGACCCACTCCCATACCCAATCAGTTGACTTCTGTGCGAATTTATTCAGGAATCTGTGAACAAGAAATTCAGGAACAATTGAAAACCTTCTTCTTACCACGCCGTAGTGAACTTTAGCTACTGCTTAACCAGTCTATTAAGAACAACTACGTACCAATGTAGTTGTTTTTCACATTTAACTACATACCAATGTAGTTGTTTTTGTTATTTAACTACATTACAATGTAGTTAAATATTACTGGAGTAGTACAATGAATTTAATAAGAATGAATCCATGGTGGGAAACTAACCAGGTACCAAGAGATTTAGCAGGCATAAAAAGAGATATTTTACCATATTTGTTGTCGTATTTCCCAAAGAAGCTTGCTTTATTGCTTCATGGAGCTCGAAGGGTTGGAAAAACAACACTTCTGTACCAAATGATTAATACCCTTCTTTCAGATGGCGTCAGTCCGTTCCATATTCTCTATTTCACTTTTGATATGACAACCATGAATCTTGAAGAGTTATTACTTGCATTTGAAAGAGATGTTCTAAAAGATTCAATTCGGAATCAGGAAGTCTATATTTTTTTAGATGAAATTCAAAAGCATCCTAACTGGTGGAACAAGATAAAAGTGTTGTATGATTTATATCCAAACATTCATTGGGTTTTATCGGGATCGAATGGATTGCTTTTGCATAAAAAAATGTCGGAAAGTCTTGCTGGAAGAGTGTATTCCTTTCAGATACAACCTTTGAATTTTAAGGAGTTCTTGTCATTCAACGAAGTATCGTGGGATGAAAAACACATATCTATTCAAATACCTGTTTTAGAGCCCTACTTTAATCGATATATTGAAACATCTGGTTTTCCCGGATTATTCAAAGAGACTGATAGCAATGTAATTCATAAATACTTCACAGAAACGGTTGAAAACAGAATTATTTACCAGGATATTCCAATGATTTTTAAAATTGAAGACCCTATGTTGTTGCAGCAATTATTCAAAATTATTTCCAACTACCCGGGGATGACTGTCTACTATTCTCATTTGGCAAATGATCTGCAAAGAGATTGGCGAACAATCGAAACCTATCTGAATTATTTAGAGAAATCGTATCTTCTACGGCAATTAACTGTGTTTAGCCCCAATATGCTAACGTCTCGTAAAAAATTGAAGAAGTATTATCCTCGTTATAGTGCATTTTCTTTTATACAGCGTGATAGAAAGAATATTGATAAAACATTTTTTGGACATGTGGTTGAAAGCTTATTGGCACAGTTTTTGGAAACAAGTCATTATTTGACTGGAAAACAACAAGATGAGATTGATCTTGTTGGTAGAAAAAAAGATACATTTTTTCCTGTTGAAGTGAAATATCGAAAAACAATTACTTCATCAGACATCAATAAAATGGCAAACCGAATGAATAAATGGAAGTTTCACTACGGGCAAATAATAACTCAATATGAATCTAAAACTGTGAGGAAAGAAGATCAAACAATTCAGTTGATTCCATGTATTCAGTATATTCTTTCAGAAAATGAACCACTGCGGTAGAGTTTGGAAAAATCTTTTTTATTGCTATAATCAGCTTTGAACTACTGTGGAGAGGTGGCTGAGCGGTTGAAAGCGCCTGTCTCGAAAATAGGTTTAGGCTTGTGTCTAACGGGGGTTCGAATCCCCCCTTCTCCGCCAAATCAAATACCATCTATTGATAAAAGGAATTTTGTCAGCAGGTGGTTTTTTG
>CAYRBR010000058.1:0-9233 GCA_964422555.1 uncultured Caldisericota bacterium
AGTACCCAGGAAAGTTCAATGGAATTTGTTCCCAGTGCTACAGCCAGTAATTCACTGGGGGCTTCCAAAACCAAAACTTCTACTTCTGTTTCTCGTCCAATTTTGGTTTCTCCTTTACACTCATTAAATGCGCAAAGCTGGTAGGTATGCTTCCCAAAATCTACGTTTTGTAGGATTACCGAACGTGCTTCTCTTTCAATTTCTTTAATAACGGTGTGTTGAGGCATTTCATACAGGAAGAAGCCTTTACAGAATGAGTTGTATTCCCAGTTCAACTTAACTTCTTGTCCATTTGCATATTCCAGAGTGAGTGTTTTCATGCTACGGGGTTTTACAAAATCAACTGTAAAAGGAATACAGCAGGTACACATTTCACCTTTTTCGTTGTAGGCTGCTACTTTGTACCAGTAGGGAACTTCCTGTTTGGCTGTAATATCTTCATACGATGTAGCATTCTCTGCCAGTTCTTCTAGCAAGGTGAAGGATTGGTTGGGATTTTCTGATCGATATACCTTAAAACCTGTTTCATCTTTGGCATTATCTTTCCACTCTAGCTGCACCGTTCGGTCTTTGGTGGTTTTGGCTTCCAGTTCTGTGGGAATACAGGGGCACTGGCATAATTGTTTCAGATATTGAAGCAAGTACAAATAAAATTCTTCAAACGTTGGATAGGTTGTTCGATTGTTTTCGTACATAATGTACTTTTCTAATAGAAGGGGAACATAGACAAAACCCCTTTTTACTTCCAGCTCTTCTGCTTTCTGTGCCTCTTCTTCTCCTTTATTAATGCTGGCAATACGAATAGTGAATGTACGAACCAGGTGTTCATTCAGGCAAATTACCCATTCTCCGTATCGCATGTTTACCATTTGTTGTATAACCGGTTTGTACAGTTTTTCACATTCATCTACCTGGGACCGGTATTTGTCGGTTAGCGGATTAATAAAAGAATGACTGAATTCGTGGAAGATAATTTCCTCGAAATCTGTGCTGGATCGAAAATAGGGAATTCCCTCTTTTACAGAACACGGTCCTATAACACTATATATATCTCTTGTACCATCTTCCTGTTTTATGGACGGACCAAAACCTCCACAATGTATAAGAGGGGCTAATATAATATTGTAGCTATGTTGCTGAATACCATAATACGATTCGAGTTGCTGTAAATACTTTGTTGCGTTGCTTCCCAGTGCTGTTTGAGCTTTCATGGTGTCGAAGGTTTCTTTTTGTTGATCCATGAAGTTAATGAAATTCGATTCGTTGGCAAAGTGTCGTAGTGCATTGGCAAATTCAAGAAGGTTTTCTTCTCCTTTTGCATGAGAAATAATTTCGGGAGAAAAAGGAGCCAGTTGTTTACACTCGGGAGGTTGAGAGAAGTAAAGTACGGCATCTACCGAGGTGTTGAAATATTTTGAATTGTTCTTGAATTCGATAATTCTTTGTACAGCAGGGTGTTTTTTGTATGAATCGAAGTGTCTTTTTATTGCATCTTTATAGGGGAAAGATAGGGATTTGCCCGAGTATTCGAAACCTCCTATATATTGCATAATTGTAAGTAGTTCTATGCGGTAATCTACGCCAACGTTAATTTCTCTTTCAGCGGCTACAGTGACGGGGAAGGGAGTACCGGGAATAAACGGATGAAAAGAGGTGGATAGGGCTGAAAAGAGCAAAGTAGTAATAATGAATAGAGCGAACAACTTCATTCTGAATTTTTTCATTTTTTCCTCCATAACTGCCCACGGCAATTATTGCACTTACAATATCTTTGCCCGCCATGCTCATAATAGCACATTGAAAAATGTTGTCAAACTTTTCAGGATGTATTTTCCTTCTTGAGGTAGTTTGATTCTAGCTTGAATAATTCTTAGCCAGGGATATCATTAAACTATGTTTTACTACAATGTAATAAACTTGGAACAACTTTGAAAAGTAAACGAAGGAGTTGTTTGGTGAAAGAAAAACTGTACTTGTACTATAATAGGTTTATTATTAATATGAATATTAAGTATAAATATAATAAGGCAGTTCGGATACTATGCTATCCGCTGAAAAAAATCTTAAGTGGCTGTTTACGTAAGCGAAATTACACACAACAAGATGTGGATCGGTTAAAACAATTGAAAGACACACATCTTGGTGAAAGATGTGTGATTGTTGGCAACGGTCCTAGCCTTTCAGTAGAAGATGTTGAAAATATCAATTGTGTATCCTTTGCAAGTAATAACATAGTGAGAATGTTTGATAATACAACTTGGCGACCCGATTATTACATGATTATTGATAGTTTCGCTTTGTATAATTTACGGGACACAATCCCCACAATAAAAAATTGCAAATCGGTTTTTTTGGATATTGCAGCAAAAAAAATTGTAAAGAAAAACGAGTTTACAAAGTATATTTATGTTCATTTTCCCTATCTTGTAGATGCTTTTTCAGATAAGCAGATTTCTGTTTCAGATGATATAAGTAATCATTTTGGTTACTGTGCAACTGTAACTGGTTGTTTAATACAGTTAGCCATTTATATGGGATTCAAAGAGATTATTTTATTGGGAATAGACCATGATTACAACGTGTACTACGACAAACACAACAAAATTGTTACTAAGCAAACTGAAAACTATTTTTACAATAACAGCGATAAAAAATACTGGAATATTACTGTGATGCACCTGCTTGATACTGCTTATAGACTTTGTCAGGAGTTAGCTATTAAAAAGAATGTGAAAATATATAATGCTACTAGAAGAACGAAACTGAATGCCTTTCCGAGAGTTGATTTTGATGAAATTCTGTCCAGACAGGTTGGTACAACTTCTGAGAACGGCAAATAAGGAGCTTCATGGTGGTTTTGCAGTTCATTAACCCAAAAGGGTTGATACATGGGTAGCGTGTTTACGGAATTAGCAAAGAAATCTGGAATTGTATTTATCGGAAGAATTGTAAACAAAGTTGTTTATTTCTTTGCTGTAATTATTATTGCCCGGCTTCTTGGTGCTAATATTTACGGTCAGTTTACTTATATTCTTAGTTTTTTAACCCTGTTTTCAATTGCTGCCTCTCTTGGTTTATCAAATGGTTTAGTGTCGTTTTTATCTAGAAATACTTTTTCAACTGCAACCAAAAAGAGCTTTTTATCTTATAGCCTGTTGGTTACTACTGTACTTACCTTGTGCATTATTCTACTTGGGTATATTTTTAAAGATTTTGTAGTTGGTGTTTTGTTAAACAATAAGATTGAAGAGCCAATCTACCTTGTAATGCTTCCTTCCATTCTTGTTGTTCTGTTGAACAGTCTTATGTTTGGTGGGCTTCGGGCTGTTCGCAAGATAAAAGAAATAGTTTTAATGGCTGACGTTGTAATGCCTTTATTGAATTTAATTGTATTGGTTATACTGGTTCTGTTTTTGGGGATGGATAGCTGTTATAGTCTTATAATTCCCTATTATGTTGTGCAATTATTTTCACTTGTGTATTTCGTATGGCAACTAAAAAAGGCAAACCTACTGGGTAGAATTGATTGGCAAAATAATAACCATCGCATTCTTATCTTTTCATTCCCTTTAATGTTTGTGGGTTTTGTGTCAATTATTACACAAAATGTAGACAAATATATGATTGGATATTTATCGGGAGCTACCGATGTAGGAATATACCGAGTAGCTTTTCAATTTGGAACACTAGCTAGCATTGCCCTATATTCTGTAAGCGTAGTATTTGCACCCCTCATATCCAACCTCTTTTTCGACAAACGGTATGACGACTTACAAAGTATGTATAAGCTAACAACTAAGTGGATTACCATTGTGAATTTGTTAATTCTTGGAATGGTGCTTGTTTTTCCAAAAGATATCCTTGCATTAACTGGGCCAGAGTTTGTTTCTGGGGCTACTGCATTAGTTATTATTACTGCTGGCCAGGTGGTTAATTCGATTGTGGGTTCCGTTGGGTATATGAACACCATGACTGGGCACCCAAAATATGTATTGATATCCGGAACAGTTGCCATGGTTGTCAATGTAATTCTGAATTACATTCTGATTCCCTTGTATGGAATTACAGGAGCTGCCATTGCTACTGCTGTTGCAATGGGTTGCAGCAATATACTTAATTTTATTTTTATGTATATTCAATTGCATATGCAACCCTACGATAAAACGTATCTTCGCTTGTTTGGCGTAGTAGTAATTTCGGTTGTCTTCAATTTTGGACTTTCTCGATTTGTGAATGTTTATTATTTATGGAGATTGCTAATATGCGGTACGTTATATGTTTCTGTTTTTATCTTCCTGGTTTACAAGTTTGTAGTTACTGAGTTTGAGGTTAGGGCCATTAAGAATTTGTTGTTCGGGAGTTTGAAAAAAAAGCTTTTGGTGTATAAAGATGAAAGAAGTGATAGTGGGGAGGAGCACAATGAATTATAAACGACCACGACTTATTGCAGAAGCAGGATGTAATCACAAAGGGGATATGGCAATAGCGAAAGAGCTTATTGCTGTTGCAGCTACGTTTTGTAAAGCCGATGTCATAAAATTTCAAAAACGATGTAACAGGGAACTTTTAACTGAAGAGCAATACAATGCACCTCATCCGAATCCGTTGAATTCATATGGGGATACCTACGGACAACACCGGGAGTTTCTGGAATTTACAATGGACCAGCACCGACAGTTAAAAACCTGGTGCGATGAATTTGGCATTACCTATAGCACTTCGGTATGGGATGTAACATCGGCAAAGGAAATTGCTTCTCTGCAACCCGAACTAATTAAAATTCCTTCTGCCTGTAACAACAACTTTGCAATGTTGGAATGGTTGTGCGAATATTATGTTGGAGAAATTCATGTTTCCTTTGGCATGACTACGCATGAAGAAGAAGAACGAGTCGTGCAGTTGTTTGAAAGCAAAGGCAGAAACAAAGATGTTGTTGTTTATAGCTGTACATCTGGATACCCTGTACCCTTTCACGATGTTTCACTGCTTGAAATTACCCGATTACAAAACAGCTTTGGTGACCGGGTGAAAGAGATTGGTTTTTCGGGACATCATCTTGGTATTGCTATTGATATTGCTGCTTATACATTAGGGGCTACTGCCATTGAACGACACTATACGTTGGATCGAACCTGGAAAGGAACCGACCATGCTGCTTCTTTGGAACCCGATGGCATACGAAAGCTTCGAAGAAATTTAGATGCAACATGGGAAGCACTTGCGTTCAAACAAGAGGAAATTCTTCCGATTGAACAGGTACAACGAACCAAACTGAAGTATAGAAAAAAGGAATTGTGATCATGAATTCACAAAAAACAATTGCCTTTATTCCTGCACGAGGGGGAAGCCAATCGATTCCTCTAAAGAATGCGAAGTTAATGCTTTCCAGACCCTTGCTGTACTGGGTGCTGGATGCAGCGGTACAGTGCCAGGAGATTGATACTGTATTTGTGTCAACCGATAGCTCTCACATACGTCAAATTGTGAAAGAATATGGTTCTCCGAAAGTAAAAGTGGTGGATCGATCCGCTTCCGTTTCCACTGATACAGCATCTACCGAATCGACAATGCTTGAATTTGCTGCTACTCATTCTTTTGACAATATTGTACTTGTACAGGCTACATCACCCCTTCTTCAAGCTAGTGATTTACAAAAAGGTTTGCAAAAATTCTTTGAAGATACAAATAGTAGTGTTTTATCGGTGGTTCGGCAAAAACGATTTTTATGGGAAGAAAAGGGTGGATGCGTCACTGCTGTTAACTATAATCCATCTGAAAGGCCTCGAAGGCAAGACTTCAAAGGGTATTTGGTAGAGAATGGTGCATTTTATATTACTTCGAAGAAAAATTTACTTGCTTCTAAATGTAGAATATCGGGTACCATTCAAGCAGTAGAAATGCCTGAAGAGTCGTATTATGAAATAGATGAGCCTAGTGACTGGGTGATTGTAGAAGAGCTTCTTCGAAAGCGAACAATACAGTTGGATTCATTGACTACCCTACTGCAAGGCATTAAGTGTGTTCTTACTGATAACGATGGTGTTTTAACAGATAGCGGAATGTACTATGCAGACAATGGGAGTGAACTAAAAAAGTTTAATACAAAAGATGGGATGGGTTTTCAATTGCTTCGAGAAGCAGGCATCATTACCGGTATTATTACAGGTGAGAAATCATCCTTGGTGAAACGAAGAGCAGAGAAACTGAAAGTGGATGAGCTTCATATGGGGATCAAAAACAAAAAAGAAGTGTTGGACAGAATTTGTTCAAAACACAACCTTCAATACAAGGAAGTAGCCTATATTGGTGACGATATTAATGACATAGAAGTGTTACAATGTGTTGGACTTGGTTGCTCTGTGAGTGATGCAATGGACATCGTGAAACAAAATGCCAGGATTGTAACAAAAGCCAAGGGGGGAGAAGGTGCTTTTAGAGAAATCGTTTCCCTGCTATTGCATGCCAAACAAGGGAGAAGATAATGAATTTAACCAGTTTCACGATTCATCCTTCTGAGCTATTACTAGAAGCACTAAAAAAAATTGAACAGAACCGAAAAGGATTTCTGGTAGTTGTTTCGCCAGATGATTTATTCCTGGGAACTCTTACCGATGGGGATGTACGAAGGGCTTTTATAAAAGGTGTGCAGGTGCACGATCTGGTGGAGAAGGTATATGCTAAAAATGCAGAAAAAGTATGTTTGGAAGATGGATTTCATAGAATTATAGAATTGTTTAAAAGTCCAAAGATTAAATTTCTTCCCATTTTGGATACAAACGGACGACTGCTGAATATTATTACGAAAGCAAACATGCATGTTGTTTTGTTGGGAGATATTCCGTTTGATATTCATTTCCCCTTTCTGGAATTAGATGACAGTACACTGGAACACGAATTGTTTCCAAGACCTTGGGGTTTGTACAAAACTACCTTTCTGAACGAATACTCACAGTCAAAAATAATTAAAGTAAACCCAAACGGTGTGCTAAGTTTGCAGGAACACAAGCACCGAGAAGAGTATTGGATTGTCATTAGTGGTACAGGAGAAGCTACCGTTGGAGAATCGGTTAAGCACATTGAAGCAGGTAGTTTTGTATATATACCAAAAGGTTGCAGGCATCGACTTCGTAATACTTCTGACAGGAAAGCACTACTGATAGCAGAAGTACAACTGGGAGATTATTTTGGAGAAGACGATATTTTGCGATATGAAGATGAGTACGAAAGAGTATAGCAATTGCTAGAAAACTACTAACCCTCAAAATACTAGTGTTTTTTTTCAGGAGGAAGCGAAATGACAGTGAATAAAATGTCTATCTTTTCTTTACCCCGTTTAGAGGCAGTGGCAGATGGAATTTTTGCTATTATTATTACCATTATGGTACTTGGGCTAGATGTGCCTACGTTACCTGCTGGTGCTACTAGTATGGATTTGTACCATGCTTTAAGCGGTTTGTTACCTCAGGTGTTGTCGTATAGTATTTCGTTTTACCTGGTTGCCCAGTTTTGGTTATCGAATAATCAGCAACTGAAAATGTGTGAACACACGAATCGAAAGCACATTATGGTTGTGTTTATGTATATGTTTTTTGTTTCGTTTATTCCTTTTACTACCTCTTTGGTGGGGGATTATTCGGATCTATCCCTGGCAGTAGCCATGTTTCATTTTAATGTTGTTCTAATTTCTATCGCTTCCTGGGTTTTGTGGACGTTTGATTCTCATACAAAACACATTTTATCACCCAAAATAAGTGCCAGTACTATTCGGTATGAAAGTGTAGTACGTTTGTATCGCATTTTTGTGCCAGCTCTGGGTATGGTATTTTGCCTGTGGTTTCCTATGTACAGCTATTTTGTTTATTTTCTAATGGGCATTGGTGTGAATATCATTCGCAAACAATTTCCAACTGCTCATTCAGAGACTTTAGACTAAAACAAATGGAGCACCTTAAACACAGATACAGATATAAGAGCAGTAATAGACATAATTTTTATGAGAATATCCAGAGAAGGTCCTACGGTGTCTTTTAGCGAATCGCCTACCGTGTCACCTATTACAGCAGCTTTATGAGCATCAGAGCCTTTGCATTCCCCTTCTACTTCTCCTGCTTCAATGCGTTTTTTGGCGTTGTCCCAGGAACCACCTGAATTCGCACAAAAAATAGCCAGCATAATACCACTAAGTGTAGTGCCAAATAGAATCCCGCCTACAAAATTTGGTCCAAGTAAGAAGCCAGCAACAATAGGAACAGCAACTGCAATAACAATTGGTATACGAATTTGCCGCAATGCTCCCTGTGTACTAATTTCTATACACTTTTTGGAGTTGGCTTTTGCTTTTCCTTCCATTAATCCTGGAATTTCTCTGAATTGCCTTCGAACTTCATGCACCATTTTATTGGCAGCATTTACTACGGCATCTATAAGGTAAGCGCTTAAGAAAACGGGAAACGCTCCTCCAAAAATTGCTCCTGTAATGGTGCGTGGCTCTATTATATTAAGAGTTAAAATAGTGTCTAAGTGTCCAATCCCCACATCGAGTGGTCCTAGTTGTGCGTAAATATAAGAAGCAAATAAAGCTAAGGCTGCTAAAGCTGCAGATCCAATAGCAAAGCCTTTTCCTACTGCTGCTGTTGTGTTGCCAACAGAATCTAATGTATCGGTTATATCGCGAACATCGGGTTCTAACCCAGCCATTTGGGCAATACCCCCTGCGTTATCTGCAATGGGCCCAAAAGAATCAATGGTTACTGTGGTGGCTACAAAAGAGAGCATTCCTAATGCGGCCATGGCTACGCCCTATACTCCTGCCACTTTGTAAGAGGCCAGAATGCCAACAGCTCACAGCGAAACGGTAACTAGAACGCTTTTCATTCCTAGCGCTAGTCCTTTTGTAATAAGAATGGATACCCCGCCTTTACTGAAGTTGGAAAGTTCTTTGGTAGGAGACAGCTTCTCGCTGGTATAATATTCGGCTGTGAAACCAATTAAGATTCCTGTAACAATTCCAACGGAAGCAGCTATCCAAGGGGAAACAATTCCAAATGTAAAATGTAGATTCTGTAGCTCTGCGGGTGTAATGTGAGACAAATTGAACCAAGAAAAAAGAAATGTAAAAACAAGGGTTAAACTAGATGATATCAACAGGCAAATGTTTAATTCTTTCTGTGGAGTCTTAATTTTCTTTTTCTGCAGAATGTACACAATGCCAATAAGAGAAGATGCTAGCCCTA
>CAYRBR010000059.1:0-8907 GCA_964422555.1 uncultured Caldisericota bacterium
GAAGAATGCTTGTTAATTTCTATTCCTCGCCGTAACTTTAAAACCTCTCCCTTTCTTGTAGATAACCAAGTGTCTATTCCTACTATTCCAGGTGGTTGGACTATAAATTCTTTATATTATTACAAATACTTACATTCAATATCAATTCAAAATGGTCACAATTTGTGTTTGAAATGCATCGATAGTAATCAATTTAGAATATCATATTGGTGCACAATGGACCAGGACTTTCCAGTAATCCAAAAAACACTAAGTACTTTTTTTAATGATCACTACGATCCTGTCTTTAGATCCATCGACATAAAAAAGGTAGCTGATTATAGACAGTACATAAGTCCCAATGAGTACGAAGGATTGGTCTTCTTCAAAGTTATCAAATTAAATGAAAAAGCAAAGTAATTAAAAAAGTCTCTGATAAAGAAACCTTTTTTGTGTAAATTTTCTATGCCTCCTTTTCATCAATGTTTTTAAAGAATGGAAGATTTCTTTTTACGGTACCAAAACGATTGCACTTCCAATACTAATTATTGCTTTCATTTAGAATTTACTCAGGAAGCTTAATCATCAACAAATCAGATGTAATACCGCGAAGCCTGTATCTTGGTTGACCAAGTAATCCAATTTTAGAAATGATATACGAATCATCTTTACATAAAATCCAATCTGCTTGAACATTTTTAATCAGTCTTCGCAATTCATCAGCACTATAAGATGATCGAACGTAAAGAACTTGCCTTGGTTGAAGTTGATAGGCATAAAGAGTGTAGTATTTCATACTCTCTACAACTATATTTTCGTCCGAAGGAATATTTTTAAGTATTGACTCAATTCCTTCCATCCTTCTTCTGGTTAAATCATACTGGTATTGTAGTTTATGGACCACATAATAATCAAATACAAATAAAGATAGAACAGTTGTAGCTAGAACAGTAATAGTGAAAAATTTATACTTCTTTGTCGCTACTTTCCTATTTAGATACTCACCATAACATGAAAAAGTTGATATTACTAATGCTGGTATCGTCATAGCTAGATAACGAAATTGATTCTGCATAAAAACTACCGTACAGAAATGTAGAAAAGCAAAAAACAATGATGCTGTTGTTAGGTAAATCCATTTCTTTTTTCTTTTTTTTATGAAGTACAGAGCCCCAAGCAAAGTAAGATAGAACATAATATTAAATGGTAAATAGAATATCTGTTTGTCAGAACCACTATTAAGGAATTGAAGGCGAAGACTATTTTTTGTTTTTAACCATAGGTTCTCGATTAGTTCCGGTTTAGTTATTTCATGTGGATGCAGATTATAAAACGAATCCATATTGCTTGTTTTTCCCGGTACACCAATAGAAAGAATTCGGAAGTATTTGGACACTGAAAGAGTGCTTCCCTGATTCTTCGGAACCGATCTACTTAAGGCTGGATTATTTGGAAACATTGGTCGCAAAACTGATAAAAGTAAAATGGATGTCAAAAGCAGAAAAGAAGCACGTATGAACCATTTAGATTGTTTAAAGTTACAAACAGAATAAGCAACAGGAATAATCGGAATAAGCAATAAAAAGTTTTGTTTACACAGTACCAAAAAAACAGAAATAAGCACTATGCCTACCCAAGAAGAAAAGGATTGATTTCTAGATAAAAACAGGTACATAATAGCTGCTACAAATGGCGCAACCATTGCTTCTACTAATAGTTGTGAAGTAAGCCACACTGTGGCAGGAAGAAACAAATACAGTAATCCTGCGGAAATCGAAATCCAAGAAGAGGTGTATAGCCGAACCGATTTATAAATAAAAAAGGCTGCAAATAAGCTAGCTAAAACGTTGAGGAAAACCCATCCGTTGTAAGCTCCGATGAAAGAACCTGGAATGGCAGCAAGATACACAAAAGGAACATTGTGTACAAAGGGGGGATTCTGGATTACTTTTCCACGTATTGCCTGAACAGGGAAAATATTATTTGATTGAACACCATGCCCATTGATCAGAGATTCAACATCGGCAAGATACCAAAAATGATCATCAATTCGGGGTCCTTTGGCAGACAACACAATAAGTGTAATGAATAAAGCAACAAAAAAAAGAACTACCAAAACCTCTTTTCTTCTATCCCTCCACAAATAAAATAGCCAGTCCCTGACAGAATAAAGCAACATGTCAGCAATCAATTAAAATGGAACTAGTAAGACTATCCCAGGACACTATTCCCCCAAGTGTTTCAGCAACAAAGCGAAGAGGGACAATCGTTTTGTCTTTAAACAACACAGGAGGAACATCAAGATACCTTGATTTCCCGTTAATAACTACCTGCAATCGCCCAATCTTCATTTCGATTGTCACATTCTTGTATTCTATTTCAATTACTTGTGTTTGTGGAAGCCATTTTACTTCAGCCCCCATTTTTTCAGCAATAGATCGAAGCGGAACAAAGGTTCGATCTTGGATTAAGAGAGGTTTAACTGCAAAATCGAATCGCTCGTCATTCACCCAGTAATGTTTTTCTCCAATTTGCAATCGTAGTCGTAGATGACGGGGCTCTTGAATTTGAATAGAAAAAGGCAAAAACTGATAGGGAATCGATTGATTGTTCAGGTCATATATATGCCCTGAAGTAAGCCAAAATCTTGCATTCCCTTTTTGTTTGGCAGCAAAAGTCATTACGAAAACAACGTTTGAGTTAGTTTTAGAATGGACTCGTCCAACCTTATTTACATGAATAGTAACCTTATTATTGTCTTCTTTAATCTCACATTCAGGTTCATTCGAATCATATACATTTCCTGGGAAACAATTTTTAAAGGAAAGATTTGAATATTGAAATGTAAACTCAATATCTTGGAAAACAATATCCGCCTGCTTCAAACTCACAAAAAATGAAACATCATGATCTTGAGTATAAATCCCCAACACAACCGGTTCTATTTGGACAAACACATTGGATGCATAGGTTATCTTACTGGGCAACAAAATGCTAGAAACAAAAACCATTGCACTTACAAATAACAGAAGTACAGTATGTATTGCTTTTTTACTCATTTGTTATAGTTTTTATCTGCTTCCATCATAAGATTTCCTGCTTCCATCAGGGTATCAAACGTTCCGGCATCCAACCATTTACCATCCACTATGTCATATTGTAACGTTCCTTCTTCGATATACAGATTATTTAACGCAGTAATCTCATATTCTCCTCTTGCCGATGGGAGAATATGTGGTATTTTCTCCCAGGCTGTTTTATCATATATATAAGCCCCCACGACTGCATACTCACTTTTAGGCTTAGTAGGTTTTTCTTCAATCTCTGTAATATGATCCCCTTTAATTGTTGCTACACCGAATCTTTCGGGGTCAGGTACTTGATACAAAAGAACACGAGCTCCAGTGTTTTTCTGAATTGTTAGATAATTTTGATAAAAATAGGATATCGGTTTTTCAAAAATACAGTCTCCCAAAAACAGCATCGTTGTTTCATCTTTCGCAAAATCGGCAGCTTCTTTTAATGCATCCACAATCCCCTTTGCTTTTTCTTGAATAGCATACGTTAAATGAACTTCCAACTCAGAACCAGAACCAAATACAGAAGCAAAATCCCCAATGTGATATTTGTTAGTAACAATCATGATTTCTGTAATACCGCACATTTTCATATTCATAATTGGATAATAGATCATTGGATATTTCCCTGTAGGGAGGAGTGTTTTGTTTGTTGCTTTTGTTAATGGGAATAATCGTGTACCAATTCCACCGGCTAAAACAATGCCCTTCATGTTCACCTCACTAGTGTCTGGACTTTTATTTTGTACACCACTATGTTAGAGTATAATGAAGATGTTTCAATAGCAATGAGAGAGAAATATGAAAACTTTGAACTTCCGATCAAAAAAAAATAAGTGTAGGTTAACATGGAGTAATGTGAATACTCTGGATATTCATATTGGAAGCAGAAAATTTTCCTTTCTATCGAATGACTTAACCTCTATATTCTTCTCTGAAATGAGACGAGACAATACTCATATTGTAAAATTGCATATTATGGGTGTTCAAAATGAACTTCTTGAATTTGAGGTCACCTATCGAGTAGCATTAGAACTATATGAGTGGCTCGATTCAATTCACGCTCTTTCTTTAATACTGGGAAAATGCCCTATGCAGTATCCTTCCAGAAAAACAAAAAAAAACCGTTTTGTTTCTGTCATAATGTTAGTATTCCTTATGGCACTAATCATATTTGGCATTGTTAAAATTATCCAAAAGATTTCCAATCCTATTCCTGCACAAGAACCCGTCATGCAAAACAGTGTTGAAAACTCCGATTTTAGCTCTTTGTTTAATGATGGAGTTAAGCTAATTGAAGAAAATCATTTATCTGCAGGAATTGAAAAATTATTGGAAGCAAAAAAGATTAATACTAACCCGGAATTGGAGAATATTCTCAATAAAGCCTATTTTGAGAGGGGAGAGTATTTTTTTCAGAACAATGAGTTTGAAAAAGCTCTTAGAGATTTTGAAAGTATGATTGTACTCACCCCCAAAGCCCAAGAGATGATAATGCAGATGAAAATTAGCTCTTCGAGTTGCATAGACAGTGTTACAGTAAAATCCCTTCAATCTCTTTTAAAAGAATCCTACTACCTTACTTTTCAAGAACCAAAAAAATTGTCCTCTGGGAATTGGGTTATCGATGGTGCCATGTTTGATGATGCTACAAAAACTGTCTTATCTTGTCGACTTTATATTAAGAATCCCCAGGAAATTTATCGGGTTGTTTTTGAAACCAATGCCACTGATGCAGATCCAAAGCCAGAAGATTACAATTTTGAAAAACTATCTTCGAACTACTTAAGCTTTGCCGGAACTTTATTTCAAACAGACAATGATCCCGTAAAAGCTTCAGAGTGGATTGTGAAAACTGTTCCAAAAGCAAAGCTATCCTATGTACAATTCGACAATATTTTTGTGAATATGAACTTCCGATTATATGGAGAGCAATACAAGAGAGTCCTTGAGGTTTCTCCTACTTTATAAAATGAATATAAACACTGCTACCAGATTGAACCGTTTTCTTCTTTCCATCTTTCTATTTTTTCTTACATGTGCCCTCCCCTTACAGCAAACAAATGCTGCAATAAAGGAACATGTTGACTATCTCATTATTGCAAGCCCTGGTTTAACTCAAACTATCAATCCACTACTTAAACACAGGCAAAAGCAAGGCCTTCAGACTGCAATTTACGAAACAGGTGAGATTTTTAATAAGTACCCAGGTACAACAAAACAAGATCAGCTCCGAAATTTTCTTATAAGCAAGTTTGAAGCATGGAATCTTCGGTATGTTGTTTTAATTGGTGACCAAAAATCCATCCCATATGAGACATTTTACCCCTTCTATCCCAGAGATTCTGCAGAATATGAAAACAACGTTATTAGCAGCGATTTCTATTATGCCTCCATCGATATTCCAATTGATAGTAACCAAAATGGTTATCCAGGCGAATTCTTCAGTGACAAAGAAATTTCGTTTCATGCAGAAGTCCGTACTGGAAGAATCCCTTTTAATAACCCCTATGAAGTCTCAATCATTATTAATCGCATTATTCAGAATGAAACAAAACTACTATCAAAAAAAGCTCTTCTCACCTCTTCCATATTAAATTTTGCACAAGAAGAAACAAAACAGAATGCCTATATTTTAGACAGAACAGATGGAGCATCTTTAACAGAAGCAGTGTACCAAGATTTACTACAACCACTGTCTTTTGACATTACAAGAATGTCAGAAAAATCAGGACTAGAACCTTCTACATACCCGGCAGAATATGCATTAAAAAAGAAAAATTTTGAGTATCTTCTTCAAAAAAACACCTTCGATTTAGTAGTATGGGAAGGACATGGAACTTCTTCAAGTCTTGTTTCAAAGATATGGTATAAAGACAAGAATTCAAATGGAAAAGCAGAGAAAAAAGAACTATCTGAGGAAGTTATTCTAGACACAAATTCCATGAAGAATATCAACAACAGTCATAACATATTTATATCTGGTTGCTGCTCAAATCTGTCTCCCTTGCATGATACGAATCTTGGGAAAGAAGCTCTGTTAAATGGTTTTAGCTGCTTTATTGGAGGAACTTCTGTAAACTGGTATTCAATTGATTGGAATTCTCTAAAAGATGGTGGGAATCAAACACTAATCTATCTAATTGTACGAAATATAGTACTTCGAAATCAAAGTTATGGTGATGCTTTGTATAATGCTATCGAAGAATGTAAAAAAAACTATTCCGTTTTAGGTAGTTTTGACTACGCAAATTATTTTGCCTTCAATCTTTTCGGAGATCCTGCTTCCAAACTAAAACCGCAGTTTAGTCGCGAGTTTAAAGCTTCTTTGGACAACAGCTTTAAAGTGTCACAAATGGGTGAAAACATCTACTATCGAGTTACTGTGGACTTCTCCTCTTTAAATGAAACAATATCCATAACTCCAATCAGTTTTAACCAGACCGATTTTACTATTAGTGTTTACCCTGAAACGTTATCTACATCGGGTGATTTTATTGTTAAAATTGTTCCCAGGAGTAAAATATATCCCTCCTATTATTCCATTACGCTTCAGCTGATGAGTTCTTCTAAGTCGGTTTTTTTATCACCACGCTTCACTATTTTACCGTATGGATCTGACCAGAGAGTATTTATCAACTTCCCGGAATGGCATCTACAAACAAATCAGCTTTTTACTCTCGATATTTTTGCAAAAGACTTTGTTGACGCTGACTCATGCTTTATTGAACTTTCCTATGACGATCAATACCTTGAACTACTACAAGACTCCATACAACCAGGGTCTTTTTTCTCAAAAGATGGAGTTGTTCCAACTGTTCAAACAAATACCAATGGGAAAATAATCAACATAACTGTCTCAAGAAACAGAAAAAGACATGGTTTAAGTGGAGATGGAATACTTACATCAATTACGTTTAAAACAAAAAAGAATGGTTTTTGCAATGTAAACCTAAACAAAGCAATGTATTTTAATTACAACCAACAATCAAAACAGATTAAAACAAATAACTGCAAAATTACTATTTCAGATCTCGGTACCTATTTAAAACCAAACATCCCCTTGTTGGAAACTGTTTCAAAAAGATCCTATTTTAATGAGGGACAAACAAATGGGAAAAAAATATGGTTTCTTAAAAACAGTGAAGATATTTTGTTGGATAAAACAGGAAAAATAAACTTTATTACCCATTTCTCTTCCTCTCAGAGAAACAACAATATTGCCTGGTTAATTAAAAAAGAGAATTCATACACCCAACTTAGAAGCTATATTCATTTCAGTAATGTTACATCAGTGCAACTGTGGTTGCAGAACTACTGGGCTTTTATTAACGAAGACGCAGTACACCTTGAAAGCCCCCCAATTTTATTCAACAACAGAACAATGGTTCCTCTTCGTTTTTTAGCAGATGCTTTGCAAGTAGAAGTTTCGTGGAATCCCAATCAACAAACAATCCTTTTAAATCAGGGGAATCGAAAAATCCACCTACAAATTGGAAGTTCAAAAGCTACAATTGAGAATAACGGGATTGTCACGATTGTCTCGCTGGATGCTCCACCAATGATTGTAAATCAGCGAACCCTGGTCCCAATCCGTTTTATTTCTGAGGCTTTCCAGACAGATGTAACTTGGAATCAAGAGTTTAATCTTATTAGTGTTACTTATATCGCAATATAACTAAAGAAGGTGAAATATGTTTCTACTGGTAATTATTTTAAATGATCCTGGAAGCGTAAATCTTATCTTATCTAAATTTCTAGAGATTGATGTTCGCGGTGCAACAGTTATTAATTCCCATGGAATGGGTCAGATTCTAGGGGACGATATCCCTATGTTTTATCCCCTTCGCAAATTCATATCAGGGGCCGACAGAACACAGGAAAACAATATGATTATGTCGGTCATCAGAACAGAAGAAACTTTAAATAAAGCTATTAGGGCAATTCAAGAAGAACTAAACCTTGACCAAGAAGGATCTGGAATTATGTTCGTACTTCCTGTTATACAGGTACATGGATTAGCAAATCCATTAAAGGATTCAGATGAATGATTACAACTGATTTAGTATTGAATATTGGGCTTCTGCTCTTTTTGGCAATTATTGGAGCAGAAGTATTAAAACGATATAATTTCCCTGTGGTTTTGTTTTATGTAGTTTTAGGGATGATTATGAGTCCTTCCATTTTAAACTTAGTGAATCCCACAATACTGCAACATGACTACTTAATTACGCAAGTTACTCTCTCCTTAATTGCTTTCACCATAGGAGATACCTTCTTGCTAAAAAATCTGAAACATGTAGGTACTTCTGGGTCTGTACTATCTATCCTTCAGGCAGTTTTTACAACAGGAATAGTGATAGCTGGATTATCTGTTTTTTGTTTTCTGTTTACCTCTCAGGCTATCCCGCTAGCATCTATACTACTCCTAGGTGCTATCGCTGCAGCCACTGACCCTGCAAGTAGTTTCATGGTAATACGACAATTTCGGGCAAAAGGTCCCTTCACAAGTACTCTTTTAGCAGCAGTTTCTATTGACGATGCTGTGGGAATTATCCTTTTCGACCTGCTGGTTTCTTTCAGTAAAATATTAACAGGCCAAGGATCTACCAGCATCGCATCCACCATCATGATTCCCCTTGTCGAAATAGTCATTTCCGTTCTGGTTGGATGCGCATTTGGGTTAATTCTCGCTTTTATTATCCAAAGAACAAAAAAGAACAAAGATTCTTTTATGATTATTACCTTATCATTGGTTCTTCTAGCTTCAGGAGTCTGCCATTGTTTTCACCTATCTCCTCTTCTATGTTGCATGGCAATGGGAGGAATTTTCTCCAATTTCTCCAATAAT
>CAYRBR010000060.1:0-8895 GCA_964422555.1 uncultured Caldisericota bacterium
GATCTACGATTAATAGATTCACACCCTACAAAATATATTCCGTATTTATCAAGATCTCATCGTTGGACAAGAGGAGATTGGCAGTTAATTCCATTTACTAGAAATACCATAGATACTAAAAATAAAAGTTCTGTTAAAAACCCTCTTTCATTGCTTTCCAAATGGAAAATATTTGACAATATGCGTCGAAGCCTTGTTTTTCCTTCACTATTAGTTTTAATTTTACTTACATTCAGTTGCTGCTACGGGAATGAAGAAATTTGGTTTGGCGTTTTTACAATTACTTTGTTTATTTCATTTTTTATAAGTTTATCTGAATCACTTACAAATAAGTTTTTCTGGAAGCATAAATTCAAAAAATACACTAAAGATATATCTGGGCTTAAATCTGATTTTCTTCAAGCATTCCTTAGTATAGTTTTTTTACCTTATCAGTCCTTGGTAATGATTAATGCAGTTTTTATCTCTTTATCCCGCATTTTTATTACTAAAAAAAATACATTAGAATGGACTACAGCATCTGATACAAATAAAACTCATAAAAATTCACTACTAAGCCACATTTTAAAAATGAATTCTTGTTGGGTAAGTGCTTTTCTCATTTTTGCTTTTTCTTTTTACTTTAAACCTACTTTACTATACATAGCAATGTTTTTTTCTATTCTTTGGTTTAGTGCTCCATTTATTGGGTATTTCATCAGCATGGATAAAAAGGTAAAAAAAGTGAACCTATCTAAAACAGATATTCAATCTCTAAGAATCATTGCCCGAAAAACATGGAGATTTTTTGAAGAATTTATGAATAAAAAAAACAACTATCTTCCACCAGACAACTATCAAACAGACCCACCAAGAGGAATTGCTAATCGCACATCCCCTACAAATATCGGGCTTGGACTTTTGTCTATACTAACAGCAAGAGACTTTGGTTATATAACTACTTCAGACATGATTAATCGAATTGAACATACTGTTACAACAATGGAAGCCCTAGATAAATGGCAAGGTCATTTACACAATTGGTACGATACATATACATTAAAAACACTTAAACCTTCCTACATTTCAACAGTTGATAGTGGAAACTTGTTATGTTATTTAATTACTTTAAGAGAGGGTATAAAAAACTATTTACAGCTACCATTTGTAACTATCAATTTTATTCAGGGATTTTATGACACACTTCTTTGCTCGGATAAAGAATGTACAGAAAGTAACCACTGTGCATTACCATATTCGGATTCCCATCCTGTTGATCATATAAACTTAATAACATGGCAAAAAAACATTAATCAACTTTTTGAAAATCAACTTTCTGATAAAATGAAACAACCATCATGGAGAACTAAAATCAATTTCATGATTAAAATGCTACACATGGAAGTTCAAGAATATTTTCCTGATTTGTCTTTATTTTCAGAAATACCTTCAATACTTTGTGAAAACAATCTTCCTTCCAAAATGAAGAATTTAGTTAATGAAATAATGTTGGTTTTTGAAAATAATATTACTATCGATAAAATGCATGAAGTCTATAGTACTTCGATTAATACAATTTCTAGTATTAAAAATTTTCTTTTAAAGAAAGATGTTATTGATGAGGGAAAAGGACTCAATTGGCTTTCAAAGTTAGAAGTAGGTATTCAAGAATCCATAAAAAATGTAGAGGCATTTTTAGAACGCTCAAATGAATTAATAGCAAGGATTGATAAGATTTCTAATGAAATGCATTTTGTAGATCTCTACTCAAAAAGAAAGCAGCTATTTTCCATTGGTTTTTCAATTGAAAATCAGAAACGGACCAATTCTTTTTATGATTTATTAGCATCAGAAGCCAGACAAACTAGCTATATTTGTATAGCAAGAGGTGAAATTCCACCCACACATTGGTTTAGAATGGATCGTACATTAACAACTGTAGATGGTTACAAAGGTTTATTGTCATGGACAGGTACTATGTTTGAGTACCTCATGCCCCTATTGGTTATGAAACGCTATAAACATACTCTATTAGACGAATCATATTCTTTTGCAGTTCGCTGTCAAAAAAAATATGCTGCTCAAAGAAATATGCCATGGGGCTGTTCTGAATCATGCTTTAATTCTCTGGACAAAAACCACGATTACCAATACAAAGCAATTGGAGTTCCATGGATTGGATTAAAAAGAGGACTAATTAAAGATGCTGTAGTAGCACCATATGCAACATTTTTAGCTCTCTCAATTGATCCTAAAGGAGCAATGAAAAATATCAATAGGATGCGTAAAGCAGGTTTAGAGGGCTATTACGGGTTCTATGAAGCAGCAGATTATACACCAGAAAGATTAAGTTTTGAAAACGATAGGAAAATAATTAAAAGCTTTATGTCCCACCATCAAGGCATGAGCTTTGTTGCTTTAAATAACTTTTTAAATGAGAATGTTATGCAAAATAGATTTCATAGTGATCCTTCAGTTAATGCAGCAAAATTACTTCTTCAAGAAAAAAGTCCAGTTAATTTTGTATTGACCAATGACGCAAAAAAGAATTACGAACCTAGTGAAAAAGTAATTTCTCGGAAAAGCACTTCAATGCGTATATTTGACAAACCAAATTTAATATTACCAAAAACTCACCTATTGTCTAATGGAAGCTACTCCATAATGATTACCGACAAGGGAACAGGATATAGTAAAACAAAAATGTCTGCAATAACTAGATGGCGAGAAGATGTATCCTTAGATTCATACGGTATGTTCTTTTACATTCGCAATATGAATGAAGATAAATATTGGTCTGCAACATATTCTCCGTTGAAAAAAATTCCAGATGATTATAAAGTTATATTTACATCAGATAAAGCCTATTTTAGAAGAGTAGATGGAGCAATAGAGACAGAAACTGAAATAATGGTCACTTCAGGTGATCCAGTAGAAATACGAAGAATCACTCTAAAAAACAAAGGTAGTGATGAATGTGTTTTAGAATTGACAAGTTATTTTGAGGTTGTTTTAGCCAAGCAATCAGATGATATTGCACATCCATCGTTTAGTAACCTTTTTATAAAAACAGAATACTATCCAGATTTAAAGTGTATAACTGCCACAAGAAGACCACGTTCAGAAAAAGAAGAAGGTTTATGGATAGCAAATGCTTCTGTTACAAAGAAACACTCTGTAGGAGATATACAATTTGAAACAGATCGCATGAAAATGATAGGGAGAAACAGGTGTGTTGATAATCCTATTTCTATGGAAAAGGGACATTTTTTATCTAAAACGGTTGGTCCAGTATTAGACCCCGTAATGAGCATTCGAACTATGGTTAAATTAGAACCAGGTCAAGAGACAAATGTATCTTTTGTAACAGCCATAGGAGCTAGTAGTGAATCTGTTCTCAGAAAAATACAAAAATATTCTAACTCAGAAGCAATTGAAAGTGCTTTCCAATTAGCCCTAACAAGGAGCTATGTTGAAACAAGCTACTTAAATCTAGACAACCAAGAGGTAGGATTGTATCAGAATATGTTATCGCATATTCTTTTTAATAGCCCAACTAAAAAACAGTATCAAGAAACAATTTGCGAAAATAAGAAAGGACAATCTGCTCTTTGGCGTTATAGTATATCAGGAGACAACCCTATTGTGCTAATCTGTTTGAAAAAAGAAGAACCTTTAACTATTCTTTATGATGTACTAAAGGCTCATGATTACTGGCATCTAATGGATTTGAAAGTGGATCTTGTCGTATTAATTGAAGAAGAAATAAGTTATAACTTACCTCTTTTCAGATTAGTTTCAGACATTGTTTTGTCAAATAAAACTCACGAAACATTGAATAATCCTGAAAGCATTTTTATTTTGGATAGAAATGTTATTTTACCAGAAGATATCAGCTTATTTTACTCTGTTGCTAGAATTATTTTAAAAGGTGATGGCAGAACTATAGATGAGCAAATGAAAGTCATTGAAAAAGACCCCATTATCAAAATGGTTCCTTCCAAAGATATCCCGGGAAAATATCCAAAAAACCTTCTTAATGTTTCTGCACTAAAAAACTTTAATGGATTAGGTGGATTCAAACCTGATGGACAAGAATATATTATAAAGCTAGATAAAGGACAACATACCCCTGCACCATGGTGTAATGTCATATCAAATCCATCCTTTGGCTTTATTGTATCTGATTCTGGTTCTGGATACACTTGGTTTGGAAATAGTCGAGAAAACAAACTCACCCCATGGTCAAATGATATTGTTTCGGATCCATCGGGAGAAATACTATATCTCAGAGATGAAGATACAGGAATACACTGGACTATTACTTCTTCTCCTTTACGGGAAAAGGAACAATACATAGTAACACATGGATTTGGTTATTCAATTTTTGAGCACACAAGTCATGGAATTCAACAAAAGCTTACTCAATTTGTTCCAAAAAACAAACCAGTAAAGATAAGCCTTGTTTCACTAAAAAATCAAACCAATCATAAAAAAGAAATAAGCTTGACATATTATGTAAGACCTGTTCTGGGAGTAAGTGATCAAGATACATCACTACATATTCGTACAAGCAGTGACAATCCATACAATTTGTTGATTGAAAATTCCTATATAAAAGAATACCCTGGGAAAATTGGATTCATCTCATGTTCATTGAAAGACCTTACTATGACAGGTGATAGGCGAGAATTTTTTGGATCTGGTTCTGTTGAAAATCCAGAATGCTTGCTTCATGATAATCTTTCTGGCTCATTAGGAAGTGGTTATGATCCTTGTGCATCTGTACAAGGCAAAATAGTTTTGAGGTCAAATGAAACAAAAGATATCGTTTTTATTCTTGGAATGGCTTCTAACACTAAAGAAGTAAACAAATTATCTCAAAAATATCGAAAAATAAAAAAAACACAGGATTCTTTGAATGAAATTCGAAAATACTGGAAAAATCAAATCAATACTCTTCAAATTAAAACACCGGATAATAATATGGATTTACTGATTAACGGCTGGCTTCCATATCAAATTATTTGTTGCAGGCTATGGGCAAAATCTTCTTTCTACCAGTCTAGTGGTGCCTATGGCTATAGAGACCAATTACAAGATTGTTTGTCTATAGTAAATATTTCTCCCGAAATGACACGAGCTCAAATATTACTTCATGCCAAACATCAGTTTGTAGAAGGTGATGTTCAACATTGGTGGCATGAACCATCTGGCAAAGGAACTCGCACACGTATATCCGATGATAGATTATGGCTTCCTTATATCACGTCTGAGTATATTCGAATTACTGGGGATTTTGATATTCTCCAAGAACAAGTTAGTTTTTTAAAAGAACCTATTTTAAAAGATTTAGAAGAAGAAAGATATTGCAAGCCTATTGTTACAGACTTCACATCTACCTTATTAGACCACTGCTATAGAGCTATTAATGTATCTTTAAAATTTGGGAAACATGGTCTACCACTAATAGGAACAGGTGATTGGAATGATGGTATGAATAAGGTGGGCAACAAAGGATTTGGAGAAAGTGTATGGCTTGGATGGTTTTTGTTTGCTGTACTAGAAAAAATGTCTTCCATTTGTGAAAAAATTGGCGAAAATCAGAAAGCCAGAGAATACAGAAACACCAATAAAAAAATACTGTATGCCATAGAAAATAATGGATGGGATGGCAATTGGTATAGAAGAGCATATTTCGATAATGGATACCCACTTGGATCAATACTAAATACAGAATGCAAAATCGATTCAATTGCTCAATCTTGGTCAGTTATTTCTGGTGCAGCAAACAAACAAAGAGCTTCACAGGCTATGAAATCTTTAGAAGATCATCTTGTTTTACATGAAGATGGAATTATTACACTTCTTTCTCCACCTTTTAACGAAGGAGATATAGAACCTGGCTACATAAAAGGATATCTCCCAGGTGTAAGAGAAAATGGAGGGCAGTACACTCATGCTGCAGCATGGGCAATAATTGCTTTCACAAAAATGGAAAAAGGCAATAAAGCTTGGGAATTATTTGAGATGATTAATCCTATCAACCATACAAGAAACACAAAGGATTATTCTAAGTACAAAGTTGAGCCATATGTCATTGCAGCAGATGTTTATAGCCAGCATCCACATTGTGGACGAGGAGGCTGGACATGGTACACAGGCTCTGCTTCATGGTTGTATAAAGCAGGAATAGAATACATTCTTGGATTCAAAAGAATTGGAAAAGAACTAATCATTGACCCATGTATTCCAAGTACATGGGAAAAATTTGACATATCATACAAATATCTCTCTGCAACATATAATATTAGTGTTACCAACCCAGAAAGAATACAAAAAGGCGTAAAGAAAATTGTTCTTGATAAATTCACACTAAAAAAGAATATAATTCCAATTTATGATGACCGTGAAGTTCATACAGTAGAAGTTATTATGGGTAATAGTCCAGAACAATAACATCTACAAATATTCTGCCTTTTAAGTACTGAATATATTTAAAGGTAAAAAGCTCTTCGCCATTATGATCAGAGTGGTCTGTTAAAACCAGTATTTGTTGATCAGGGAAACTAAATTCCCAATAAGCAAGAAAAGCTAATTCAGCTACCATTAGGAGTCTATTTGATTAGCTGTGTAAACAGCATTTAGACGCATTCGACTTTATAACACCAACCGGTCTCATCATCTTCTGTAAATAGTGACCGGTTGGTTTGTTTATTGAACTACTCCCGCATTACAGGTTAGTAATCCTAATAAATAATTCCAAACAACTGTATGCAATTGTGAGGGAGTAGCTGGAAGGGTGGCTGGAAATAGGAGGTATGATAAATGAGATGGTGATAATATTATGTTCTATTAGTATAGTTTTACATTCTTTTCATGATTGTAATGTTAAATGTTCGAACCAATCTTCTGGAAAATTCATAGAAGTAAGATCAATAGATGAAGGTGATTCTTCAATTAACTCGCAAAGGTCTTTGAAAAATTTTCTCCAACTTTTATCCGATGAACGCAAATATTTCATCGCTAAAAGGCCTTGGTATATTTTGGAAGTTTTAGGTTTAGGTTCAATTCGGTCTATTTTTAATAGTCGGGGAGTTTTTGGAATTGATCTATTATAAATTCTTGCGTTATGTGCACAAATATTTCTAAGAATTGAAACAACATGAATCCATGAAGTTATCAAATCTTTTCCTGGTTGAATAGTTACACCCTTATTATTGATATACTTATAGTGATTGGCAATACTGCTAAATATACTCTTCCCAATAGCGTTTTTGGTGTTTAGGTTTGAGATCATTTTTGACAATAGACCAAAAGTAGTTACTTCGACCATTGCCCATACTGGCAATTGTCCATTATTAGCTTTAAGCTCATGTTTAATAACTGTGTCATAAGAAGAGTTTATTAAGAAGGAAAGCCCCTTATCGTTTTCTATAAATCTCTTGTTATCTTTATATAACTGTAAATTCTTATATAAAAAGGGGTTTTCATAGATTAGAAAAGCATTGGCAAAATGAGCACGTAAAGAAACTTCTATTTTCCCAATCATTTGAAATAGTAATCCAGAGACTGAAACATTGAAATCATAAATTTTCAAAATATCCGAAGAAGATGTGCCTGGTCTATATTTTTTTGTAGCAGCATCGAATAAATGACACGAAAAACTCTTAAGACTATAATAGTTGATCAGTGTTAATGATTCAAAGGCTTCTGCTTCGTTTTCAACAACTAAACCAGCGTTTTTAAAAGCTTCAATCTGGTCAATAATTGTAAAAAACTTTTTCTGACAAGATCCCATTTATACTCCAAAAAAAATGTCCCGTCGGGTTGCGCTTAACATAATGTCATAGGCGTGACGGGATCGGTTATTAATATAATATTGTTTTTAGGTGTAATGTCAACATCAGTAAATATGTTCATATTGTTTTTTCCCAACGTTCGGAAACAGTAACAATGATATTAACACATTGTTATCAAGCATAATCCTCATTTATCTGAGTTTTCTTTTGCTTCTCGCCTAAATTCTTTCACCATGGTAATAATGTCTTCTTCATTTTTTATAACCTTGCTTTTGGCTTCTCCGGTGAATTCAGCTTGAGCTTCCTTGAGTGCATCCATAGAAGAATTTAGTATGTAAATTTTGCCACCTTCTTCGATGAAAAGTATTTTATCACCTTCTTTAATTCGCAGCTTTCTACGGATATCAATGGGTATTGTAATTTGTCCTTTTGATGTTACTTTTGCTAATTCCATATTCGATTCTCCTTTCGATAAAAGGTTCCTTGTATTCCTTACTTGCGTTACTATACTCAAAACCCCATTTTGTTCAAGCAAGCACGTATCTTTCATTTCTTAACTTTTTGAATCTATTACTTTCATGTGCACCACACCGGAACTGTTTCTGGGTTGCTGCTGTATGCCAAAACCGACGAAGATATAACCCCTTCCAGTACTTTTTTAATGGATGGAAATAGAATATCGGTGAAAACCCTTGACCTACACACCAACTTTTCCCAGCTTTCCATCCAGCTGGATGAGATTGTGGAGAAGTGGGAGAGGGAGAGGGATGGGAGCGATGGTTAATTGAAAACTAAGTTTTCTATTTGAACAACACTCTTAATACAAGTAAAATACTTCCATGGAAAAAGAACGTATTTTAGAAACAATAACCGGCATGTTAATCCGTTTTGGAGCAACAGAAATTACCTATTAATCCTGACATTCTCCCCTTTATTCAATCTGACATGAAAGTTCTGTATCCATGAATAAGACCGAAGGTTAGTAATCCATAACAAGCTTTACATTGACTAATACTCTTGCTACTATATGCACTAGAATATCCGCATTGTTATTTCTATGCGGGTAATGAGGTGCATTTATGATTGATAAGAGTAGAATTGTAGAAGAATTCAA
>CAYRBR010000061.1:0-8859 GCA_964422555.1 uncultured Caldisericota bacterium
ACCACCACATTGAACCGAGTAATAGATATGCTGATTACGAGTTTCCTTGTTTACTGAACAGACATGTTTCATTTATCACCCACGAAGGGTATGGAAGACTGCTGCAATTTTAGACTATTTTTTAGAAAGGAAATATACAATGCAAATACCTAAGATGAAGATAAAAGTTATATCAGTATTACTAATTCTAACCTTTTTAGCTATTCCAGGCAAAGGAATTGCAGAAGAATCTGAAAGCAATAAGCCTGTTAGACAAACACTTCTTTGGTTATCTGACCCATTTGTAAACACAACCACATCGATGACATATTATTTTGATTTAGAGGAATCTGTGCAAAATTCATGTTGTATAGAAGCTTCTATAGAAATCCCAACAGAATGGTGTGACACTGGTGACTATCTAGATCTCTATCATGATGAGATGTTGAAAGAACATATATGGGTAAATCAAAAAAAGATGTCTGATTACGATGATTGGGACGTAGGTTTCATTACTATAAACAGAGAGGGTAAAGAGTATCGAAAGGGATTCATTTGCGTTGTAGGATTTGATGATGTAATAAAAACCTTGTCAATTACGCTTGACAAAGATTTAGGGATTAAGCCCATCAAGGAAGGTACTTTTGAAACCGGTAATTCCGGTGCATTCCCCACAATCCTATATGCACCCGTTTTTATTCATATCTTCCCTGAGAAAATGAAAATCGGTGGATACTAAAAACAATCGACCGGTTTTATGTTACTGTTACTTTGTCTATTGCTTTCGATTATTTGTGTTTAAAAGAAAATCAACCATGTTCATTATTTTTATACCATTGTAGTCGTTGTATATGGTTGTATCCATTGTCACGACATACTTAGGGTAATTGTCGGTGAGTTTTTCAAGAGGGAGGAATTCTCTTTGTCTTGTTGCTTCGCTTTGAATGCTTACTGACACCTGAACATAAATTTTTTCTGTTGGTTTTGTTGCAATGAAATCTATTTCGAGGTTGTTTATCTTCCCAATGCTTACGGTGTAACCTCTTCTTATCAATTCTAAGAAAACAAGGTTTTCCAGTACGTGCCCGTAGTCTTTATGCTTGAAACCAATAAGTTGGTTTCGTAATCCAATGTCAACCATGTAATACTTTTCTAGTGTTTGAAGATACTTTTTTCCTTTCACATCATACCGGCTTGCCTTGTATATAATAAAAGCATCTTGTAGCATTTTTAGATAGTTTTCGATCGTGTCACTGGTTGTTTTTTTTCTGTTGCTAGTTAAATAATTGCTAATTTTCTTAGTGGACACAATACTGCCAATATTCGCAGCAAGAAACTTTAACAGGTTTTCCAACAGGGCAGCATCTCTTACTTTGTTTCTTTCCATTACGTCTTTTATCAATACCGTGTTGTATATTCCTTCTAAAAAGGGTCCAATTGTATCGGGGAATTCTAAAAGATCAGGAATGTTTGGCAGTCCACCATATTTGATATACTTGTTAAAGCTCTTGTTTTTACTTCCAGCAGAAGTAAAGTCTGTGAATTCTCTAAAAGACAAAGGTAACATTTTTATTTCTACATATCTGCCCGACAATAATGTGGAAAGCTCAGACGAAAGAAGATATGCGTTTGATCCCGTTATATAAATATCTACATTTGCATCTACTAGATAAGAATTGATAAGTTTTTCCCAGCTTGGAATCTGTTGAATTTCATCTAGTAAAAGATACTGTTTTTGCTCATTGTTTATCATTTTGCTTTGGATGAGTGTATGAAGTTCTTTGTAATCACTTATTGATAAAAGTTCATACGATTCAAAATTGAGTCGGATGATTTGTTCTTTGGGAATGCCCTTTGATAGAAGATATGATTCAAATAAGGAAAGTAGTGTTGATTTTCCACATCTACGGATTCCCGTAATTACCTTTATAATTGGCTTATCTTTATACTGTATCAACTGGTTTAAGTATATGTCTCTATTTTTCATACTTTCTCCGTAAGTAATAGTTATTAGATTATACTCGAATAACTTTACACTAGCAAGTAAAAGTTCGACTATACTCGAATCTTATAATCATCTTTTTTTTATTTATGGTATTTAGAAATCAAACGGTTTTTGCTATTTCTTACTAGCATCGTCGATGCAGAATATAAGGCTTTGGCACCAGGTTGTGAAATGAATCTTTCCTAGTGGAGAGAGAACGATGCCATTTTTGAAGCCACATGCTACATCTATATTATTAAGAGTCCACCTTATATCTCCATTAGGGTAGAACGAGTACATTCCTTCCTGATGATCTTTCGTTATAAAACCAACATAGCTATTGTTGTTTTCGTCAAAAGTTGTAGTTGAAGCAAGACCCGTTTCTACGTGATTTTCCCATATTACATCGCCCGTACTAGACATGCAGGTATAGTACTCTGAACACTTTTCATCAGATGAAATATTCTCATGAAAATGATAGTAGAATCGGTTGTTCTTATCTATTGAGTATCGACATTCATAGGAGCCCTGTTTCTCTTCGATTCGTTGCCATATCTCTTCCCCATCGGTATTGTATGCTTTAATAATTTTGGGTTGTACTTCCTGATCTTCCCATACTCCTTCATCTTGTTTCCCTAGTTTTGAAGTAGTGAAAGCTAGTAAATAAGTATCCTGTATTATACCTTTAGGAAGAAAATCATCGACAAAATTGCGATCTTCTGCCAGTATTTTTTCCCATCGCTTTTCCCCATCTGGAGTAACGGAAACAATGAAGTTTTTGAAATAATAGTTGGCACCTCTTTCTATAGGAGGTCGATCGTAATCAGATTCCCAAAATATGAAATAACTGTTTGCGTTTTGGTCGAAAAAACATCCTTTTAACAAATGATTTCCAATTTCATATCTCCACTTGGTTTTCCCGTTGGCGTCTACACCAACCAAAAATCCAAAACTATAGATAACAATTGTACCATCTGGCGCAAGCCAGAAATCATCAATTCCTAAAAATTTCTTACTCCAAAGAGGTTGCCCGTTGAAATCGAGTAATGCTAGATACCCATTCATTCTGCTTGTAACAATACCTTGTTCAGTTATTTCTATGTGGTCTTTGTAGTATTCTCTTAACCATCGCAATTCACCATTGGTGTCTATCGAATACAAGTAGTAATTTTGTCCTACAAAATAAATATTACCATCATTATCTACTACTAGCTTACTGCTTGCTTCCAACACTTCTGAATAGCGTTCTGGCCAATGGTATGTCCACGACTGTTCTGGCTGTTCTACTCCTGGTAGCGTTAAATCCATTGCAGTGAATGATTGATAAGGACCTCTATTAACTCTCACCCCAGGATTAAGCAATGAAAGAAACTCGTATGGTTCACAGGATACTAACGAAACACAAAAAAGCAGTACAATTCCAATGATTGTTATTTTTTTCATTCTTATTTAACCTTTCCAGAACGGTAATTAGTTATACTACTATTGAAATACTGAATATACAATTGTCAACAATGCTTTCGTTTGTTTTAATA
Organism: uncultured Caldisericota bacterium; assembly: GCA_964422555.1. Lineage (GTDB taxonomy): Bacteria > Caldisericota > Caldisericia > UBA6126 > UBA6126 > JAGLCW01. The sequence continues at coordinate 3,499 of CAYRBR010000061.1, forward strand.
AAAGGAGATAGAAATGCTTTACAACCGTAGACGAAGAATAGTGTTAACAATTTTATTTGTTTGTACCTCTATGTTGTTTTCAGGCATTGCACTTGGGAATGAAGGAAAAGAACTGGGGAACTTCACTTTTGCCGGTAATTTTCAACGAACCTGTTTCGTTGAATCGGATACAAAACTTGATTCTTTCAAGATACAACGAACTCAGAATTTACCCTTGATGCTTTCTGATTATGAAAACTTTGGAACAGGACAATGGATTATCCAGGACAAAGAATCACTCTATTTTCATACTAATACATCCATTGTGAAGATAAGTAAAGACACATTGTCAATTACGCATAAAAAAGAGATTAATGAAAGTGTTGAGGGAGAAGCAAAAAAACTCTTATACAGTGATTTGACCTATTCCAAAGAATTAGATGTTTTGATTGGATGTTCAATTCAAAAAATGAAAGAAGAGATCTTGGTTCTGAACCCTTCAACCCTTGAGATTATTCAAACAGTTAATGGATCTTGTTTCAGCCACATTTCTGAGCACATGGGAGTAATCGTGTGGAACCAATCGATTCTCTATATAGATTACACAAATGAGATTGCGCAAATAAAAGCGTTGCATGTTGGGGGAAATCCTGAACTACTCCATACCGTTTCTATTGGTTCAGTACAGGGAGCTTCTCTGTACAAAGACAATTTGTATTTTGTAACTAGCAGTATGCAAAGAAATAGTACGCACCATACCCTTTCCTGTTTCGATTTGAAAGAAAAGAAGATCGTCTGGGAACAGGAATTCTCACAAGATTTTATGGGAGTTTTATACCCAGTTTGTACTTCTTCTGGAGTATTGTTCACCTACTGTCGATACGGAACCATGTTTGTCGATTTATTCCATGCACAAACAGGTACTCTTCTCTGGCATTCTTCCATAGCATACCCTATCCATCTTTCGACCATCTGGAACGTTCACAACATAACTGCCAATTCTACACAAGTATGTCTAAACGTGAAGACATATGAACCCTGGGACATGGATTATGTTTCGAAAATTATGGTTGTATCTTTAGAGGATGGTTCTATTCAAAGAGAATACACTGTTACAAAGGAAATTAAATCGATGCTGCAGGTAAATAAAACTCTTCTTACAACTGTAAAAAAAGGTAAATGGATAGGAAGCTATGACATTGAAACAGGTCAAGTCAAAACAAGATTGGGTATGGGGGAAAACTTGATCTACTCCAACCTTGTCTTTGATGATGAAACAATTTGGTGCTTACTGTTGAAAGAGGATACCACTTTCGCATTACTCGAAATGAAATAAGCCTTCTGTAACTTCCTGAACTGCTAGGTGTATTTTATATAAAGAGCAACAATGTGTATTAATCAGCCCTTTGAAAAGCAGTAATACGTATCTGATAAATCTGGACAATGAAATTTTCCAAACATGGAGTTACCCTTCACAGGGAAACATGGCATACTTGTTACCTAACGGAAATATACTTCGCTTGGCATCTGCCTTTACAGCAAAAGACAATCCTTTCGCTGAAGGTGGATCAGGAGGTTTAATTCAAGAGATAAACCACCAAGATGAAGTTGTGTGGGAATATACACTCGCCAATGATAATCAGTTGCTTCACCACGGAGTAGAAGTGTTGCCAAATGGAAATATCCTGCTAATTTGCTGGGAAAAATTATCAGAATAAGAATCCAGTGCATTAGGAAGAAAGCCAGAATACTTGATAGATACTGAATTTTGGCCCGATGTCCTATGGGAACTCAACCCTAAAACAAATGAAATTGTATGGGAATGGAAAAGTTACCATCATTTTGTTCAAGATAGTAATCCAGAGCTTCCGAATTATGGAGTTGTATCAGACCATCCTGAGCTCATTCATACCAACTACACGGCTACCAGAAGAAGAAAAGTAAATGCCGACTTTATGCATACCAATGCGATTGATTATAACCCTTTGACAGATCAAATAATGCTTAGTGTTCACTCTTTCTCAGAAATCTGGGTGCTTGACCATAGCACTACAACTGAAGAGGCAGCTAGTCATGAAGGGGGTAACTATGGAAGAGGAGGAGACATCCTGTACCGATATGGTAATCCCCAAACCTATAACCAGGGAAATAAACAAGACCGAACACTGTTTGGGCAACACGATGCCCATTGGATTCCTGAGGGATACCCTGGAGCAGGAAACATACTCATTTTTAACAACGGAGCTTTGCGAGTTCGAGAATATTCTACCATAGATGAGATAAAACTGGGTGAAAACAACGATGCTGAATTGGTTTGGAGATACCAGAAGCCCGATTTCTATGCGACGAACATATCAGGAGCACAACGTCTTCCGAATGGCAATACACTTATTTGCAATGGTCCAGCAGGACAGATTTTCGAAGTTACTCCGGAACTAGATACTGTGTGGGAATTGCAAACCGATGAAGTGCAGAATGCAAAAATATTCAATGCCCACAAGTATTTCATTCCCATTGAGTAAATATGGTTTTATATTAACTGAGATACTCTTCCACATAACATATTCCCGAAAATCTTTGCGTTTCTTTTCGATTGCTTATACTAGTAACCAGAGCTATAGATTGAGAAAGGACTTATTATGAAGCAGTGTATGGACTCGAAAAACTTACATACAAGGATTCGGAAGATTGTGGGACAATTGAATGCAATTGACAACATGGTTGACGAAGATGTTCCCTGCGAAGATGTTCTTATTTTGATTCACGCTGTAAAGAATGCACTGCATAAGGTAGGTCAGATTATTCTGGAAGGACATTTAAAACACTGTGTTCGGGATGGTATTGAGCATGGTGATGCTGATAAGACAATTGAAGAATTTGCGAAAGCCGTAGAACATTTCTCCCGCATGTAAATCGCTACCACAATTGTAACAAAAGGCAATTGACAGTTTTGTTTCCCTACGTTATCCTATATATACTTATACCCCTAGGGGTATAAGTATATTGAATATTTCTTGTTTTTAAGAAGTTGTACAGCAGAACTTGAACTGCAACAACCTCATAAACAGAAGGATAACGAAATGAAACAAATTATAGACTTTTTAAAAGATAACCACAGACGCACTCCATGGGTGTTGTTAGTAGCAGGTATTTCTCTAATCCTAAGTTATTTCCACATTGGTAATTTTGGTTTCGACCCAGCCTACATAGCTGTAGCACTGTGTGGACTGCCCATTATCCTGGGAGCCATAAAGGGATTAGTAAACGGATTTAACATTAAAGCAGGCTTGCTTGTTTCCGTTGCCTTAATTGCTTCTTTAGTGATTCAAGAAGTATTTGCTGCAGGTGAGGTAGCTTTCATTATGGCTTTGGGTGAAATGCTAGAAGAACGTACTGTAGCAAAATCCAGAGCGGGTATTGAGAAGTTAATTCACATGAAACCAACCATGGCACGTATTCTTCGCAATGGTAACGAGGTTACGGTTCCTGCAGAAAAGGTACAAGTGAACGACATCCTTCGTGTAAATGCAGGGGAAACGATTCCTGTAGATGGAATAATCACGCAGGGTAATTCAGCTATTAACCAGGCGATTATTACTGGAGAGTCGATTCCTGTAGACAAACAACCAGGAGATGAAGTATTAAGTGGAACCTTAAATCAGTTTGGTACCTTTGATATGAAAGCCACCCGCATGGTTGAAAATAGTTCTTTACAAAGAATGATTCAGCTAGTGGAATCTGCCAGTGCTAAGAAAGCAAAGATTGCTCGATTAACCGATAAATGGGCCACCTGGATTGTCTTTACTGCTCTTCTTACTTCTATTGGTACCTGGTTTTTTACAGGAGAGATTTTGCGATCTGTTACCATTCTAGTTGTATTCTGCCCCTGTGCATTAGTATTGGCAACCCCCACTGCTATAATGGCAGGGATTGGAAATGTTACGAAATTTGGAATTCTGGTTCGACAGGGAGATGCCCTGGAACGATTAGCTAAAGTGAAAAAGATTATTTTTGACAAAACGGGTACATTAACTTATGGCAAGCCTGAAGTTACTTATGTTCATAGTTTTAATAACGAGATTCCATCCGATACACTTCTTTCCCCAACAGCTTCTGCTGAATCCAGATCGGAACATCCACTAGGAAAAGCAATTGTAGACTATTATAGGAAGCAAAAGGGTTCTGCTTTGCAGGATTCTTCTAGCTTCCTTATGTATGCCGGTCGTGGCGTTTCTGCAACTGTCAATGAACACTTTGTCATGGCAGGAAACGAGCAACTTTTTTCAGATTACTCCATTCCTATACCTGCCCATGTGAAAGCTGCTGTAGAAACGTATCGTAACCAGGGTGGAATTATCACCTATATCGCTATAGATGAAGCTGTAACAGGCTTTATTGTGTTAGCAGATGTACTTCGAAAAGAAGCTGCTTCAATTGTGAGAAAAATTCAAGAAAACTCAATACATACTATATTACTTACGGGAGACCACACAGCCTCTGCCCGATACATTGCCCAAAAAGCTGGAATACAAGAAGTATATGCTGAATGCCTGCCCGAAGACAAATTGCAGCGTATTCAGGAAATGCAAAACAAGAAAGAACCCGTGTGTATGATTGGAGACGGAGTCAACGATGCCCCCGCTTTGAAAGCTGCCTATGTAAGCGTTGCAATGGGTGGAGTGGGAAGCGACATCGCCATTGTTTCGGCGGATATTACTTTTGTAAATGACGATATTCATCATCTTCCCCATTTGTTAAATATGTCTCGTAAAACGATGAATACCATTAAGCTAAACTTAGCTTTCTCTATGCTCTTCAACTTCGTAGCTATTTATTTAGCAATGACGGGAATACTGAACCCGGTTACTGGAGCATTGGCTCATAATGCTGGGTCTCTATTTGTCGTTGCAAATTCTGCCTTACTTCTTACCTGGAAGAAACGAGAAATTTGCACCACAGGGTGTGGTTGCTGCAGTCATTAGCTTGTTAAAATGGTAAGTACGAGTATAATGACGATATGAAGGATACAATCTCAGAAGAAACCCGAAAAGAATGGTTTGGATACAAGTCCAGTTTAGAAAAAAGAGATCTTGCAAAGAAACAAGAACTACGAGATCAATACACTCGCTATTTATCTCTTGCGAATAAGATTGCTGCTTCTTTGTACCAGGATTTCTTTGTACAACATGTTTATCTTATTGGATCTCTATTAGACTTTGACTGGTTCCACAAATCCTCAGATATTGATATTGCTGTTGAAGGATTGAATCCAACATTGTATTTTAAGGCATTCATTGAAGTTGAAAAAATTACAAAAGGTATTCCTTTTCATTTAATTGACATGAACACAATCCCAGTCACCTTTAAAACAAAAATTGTATC
>CAYRBR010000062.1:0-8305 GCA_964422555.1 uncultured Caldisericota bacterium
TTTTGTAGAAGGATTAGAAAAAACTGTCTCTTGGTATTGGGAAAAATACTCAAAACGTGAAAAGGATGTAACATGAAACTTTCGGTTGTGTCAACACTATATCATTCGGCTTCGTACATTAAAGAGTTTTACAAAAGAATCAAAAAAGAGATTTTCCTAATCACACAGGATTACGAGATTATCTTTGTAAATGATGGTTCTCCAGACAATTCTCTTGATATAGTACTAGATTTGCAGAATAATGATCCTCATATTATTATTCTAGATCTATCAAGAAACTTTGGTCACCATAAAGCAATCATGACTGGATTAAAAGAAACAACAGGTGACTTCGTTTTTTTAATTGATTGCGATTTGGAAGAAGAACCTGAACTACTAACGAAGTTTTACTACAAACTAATGGAGAAAAAGTGCGATGTTGTATATGGTGTTCAGAAACACAGAAAGGGAAAATGGTTTGAGCAAGTATCAGGAGAACTTTTTTATAAATTTCGAAATCACCTAACTGCAGAGGATATTCCAAAAAATGCCTTCATCGCTAGATTAATGAGTAGAGTCTATGTTAACAGTCTAGTTCATTATCAGGAAACCGAAATAGCTCTAGATAGCGTTTTTCATTCAACTGGCTTTTCCCAGGAACCATTTCCTGCCAATAAACTATCAAAGGGAACCAGTACTTATACCCTTCGAAAACGATTTTATCTGGCAATAAATTCTATCACTTCCTTCAGTAGTAAACCTTTGCACTTTATTTTCTACACAGGATTGGGGATTACTTTTTTAGCATTTTTTTATGTTCTGTTGTTAATCATTAATTCTTTATTCTTTGGTAGATCTGTAGAAGGTTGGACCTCTCTAATTGCCTCTATATGGCTACTTGGAGGAGTTATTATTTTGTTTTTAGGGATTATCGGTATTTATATCGCTAAGATATTCACTGAAACAAAACACCGACCCTACACAATAATAAGAAAAAGATACTCAAAAGCTTCGCGAAGTTCTTCTTAACTACTTCTAATCAAGTGACCACCGTCAATCACAAATGACTGACCTGTAATCCATCTTGATTTTTCAGATAGCAAATACTCTATCATATACGCTATGTCAATTGACTTTCCAAAACCAAGTGGATACCCATTTTGTATGCTGGACAATTGAGCATGATTAAGGTGCGAAATGTAGTTTTCAACCATTTTTGTTTTAACAATCCCGGGAACCACTATATTTAGGCGTATTCCTTTTTTTATCAACTCAGCAGCTGCAGAAGAAAGATACCCTTCCAAAGATCCTTTGCTTGCGGCATAAATAGATTGTCCAATTGATCCTTCGTGGGCGGAAAGAGAAGAAATCAGAACGAATGAAGTATTGAGTTCCTGGAAAAAACCTTCTCTTGAAAAAAAAGAAATGAGTTGCATGGCTGAAAATGTATTAATGTTAAAAACCTCATTCAAGGTTTTTTTCTTAGTTAACGACATTGGAATTGTCTTCTGGATTCCTGCACAATGAACAAATCCGTTTATCGGTCCAACTTTATCATGAACAATCAAAGCAAATTCTTTCAAAGAATCCAATTCAGAAAGATCCCAAGGAATAAGTTGAAAATTGGATGTTTTAGAAACATATTCTTCACATCCTACTTTTTCCAGAGTCTCTCTGTTTCTAGCCGTCAAAACAACCGAGTAACCTTGTTTCAATAGAACCCTTGAAAGCTCTTTCCCAATTCCACCGGAAGCTCCTGTAACCACAATCCATTTATTCATATTCTATCACTCCTGTAGAAACTACATTTTGCATCGGCAAGTACGCTGCACCAATAGATAATCCCGCTCCGAATCCACACAGAAGCATATTCGATTTTGTATTGGATTGAATGACATCATTCAACTCCGAACAAATGGTGACAGGAATAGTGGGAGAACTTGAATTCCCATATTTACCGATGGAAATGGGAACTTTGTCCCATGGAATTTTTACACTTCTTGCTACCTGCTTTAACATAAATTCATTTGCCTGATGTAAAACCAACCAGTCTATATCGCTTGTTTGAATATCGGCATCTTGAATCAAAGACCGGATTCTTTTCGGAACATTTCGGGCAACAAAATTAAAAACATCCTGTCCATTCATCTTCATATCAATAGGTCTTCTAAACCCACCATCTGGATACTCTTTGTACGAAGCACTATGTGCATTAATTCTATTTCTATACCCACCATCTGGGATGATCAGAGCATCTCTTTTTGCCCCCACAGTTTCAAAATCAAAATACCAACTCACGGATTCGACAGATGGAGTAATAATTGTAGCTGATCCAGCATCCCCAAAAAGTAATGCAGTGATTTTATCCTTTGGAGAAACGTAGTGGGAATTTGTTTCTCCATCCAACATTAAAACACTTTTATGTGTAGCCTTTGCCAAAGAACCTGCAACAAATAGTCCATAAGGATACCCAGAGCAAGCAAGATTGATATCAAATGCTGCAATATTCTGTGGAAAATCTAGTAAATACTGACAGTAGGTAGCATTGTTAGGCATTAGATAATCTGGGGTTTGAGTAACGAATATAATCCCTCCGAAGGATTCAGGATTTGCATCCATTTTCTCCAAAAGCTTCTTCGCTGATTGAACTGATAAATCTAAGGCAGTAATCTCTTTTTCTTTGCATACCCTTCTTTTTCTTACTCCTGTTGTTCTTACTAAACTCTCTACATCAGGCCCATACAACTCGTTACCAAACTCTAGATTGTCAATTTCTTCAGATGGGACACAACATGAAATCCCCCTGATTGAAACTCCCGGTAAAGTTACTTTCATGAATCATTCTCATTTTTATCGATATACTCTACAATCGACCGTATTGATGTTAAATCAGGAACAATCTCAATGGGAATTTCTATTCCCAGTCTCTCTTCCAATTCCATAATTAGTTGTATGTGCTTTAATGAATCCCATCTGCTTTCGTTTTCTTGCGACGTTTTAACATTAACTTCTGTTTGCAAAACTGATGATATAATCTCTACAATAATATTCTCTTCCATACTCATCCTCTTAATATGTATTCTGAAAAGTACTTTCTTTTAGTTACATCGGTAAGATCTACTCGATAAAAAGATGTTCCATCTGATGCTGTTTGAAGCAAAGAGTACCCCAGTGAATCCCATAATTGCGCAACAGGTTTGTTCTTTTGTGTTGGGATATAACTCGCATATACACTAGTTATTCCTTGCTTTTTAAGATGTTGTTCAAGAACTGTAATAATATGATTTTCAATCATCCTACCCATCACTCGACAACTCATCAAAAAGGAATCAATGATCGCACTATCATTCTCTAGTTTCACTATCACAACAGCCACTTTTCCATTGTCACCAAAACGATCTTTTAAAGATGCTATATATACCCAATAAGAGGAATTAGCAAGGAATTGTTTCACTTCCCGTTCCGTATATCGTTTGGTGGCAACATTAAATTGATTTGTTTTTTGAAGTAGCTGTACTACTCTGGGTATATCGCTTTCTTTCGCAGTCCGAAAGTCAAGAACCATATGCAATGAACTCAAGTATTCTTCCAGGCTCGAAGATCGTTTTTTTTGCTCTTCTCTGTTTTTTTGTGAATGATACATTTCTGTTTTCTTTTGGTCTTCTTCTGTAAGATGTAGTGTTGTAAAGTATTTTTTTTGTTCCTGGTAAAACCAGGAAGGTATTTTAGTGGAATCCGCAGGTACATCTGGCACACATACTTCTGGCAATTGACTCTTTACCAAATCTCGTTCAAAAGGACTATCATCAATGAATACTAACGAATTTAATCCAATATTCAGCTCTCTGGCTATAGCCTTTATATTATCCGTCTTTGAATTCCAGTTAATTTTCATGGTAACAAAATCTTCTGGTTTTAATAACATATATGGATGACAATGAAACACTTCCATTGCATCTAGTTCGTTGTTTTTTGAGCAGATTGCTAACAAAACGCCTAGGGAAGAAAGATTCTTAACCATTTTCTGGAAACGATAATATTGAGATCCCTCCTTTGTATTGTTCAGCATTATGCCGTTCATTCCATCTTCCCCTATAACTCCACCCCAAAGGGTGTTGTCTAAATCTAATACAAGACATTTCTTTCGTCCTTCTTGTACTATTCTAATGATGGTTTCCATAGAGTTATGCAAAATAGTTGTTCCTGTGTTCGACAATCGAATATTACCAAGAATCCACCCTTTTGAAGAATACAATTGGTCTCTTCCATGAATTGATACGAGTTCTTTAAAATCAAATTGAAACAGGTTTTGAATTGATTCATCGTGAATAGATTCATTCCATTGGCACTCAAATTGCTTTTCCCTCGATGGAGAATCCAAGGATAGTGGCTTCTCTTGGATAACATCAATGGTATTGATTACAACTTTTATACTAGGGTTTTGTTTGGCATAGGTTTGAATCAAGGAAAATGCATCTGATGAAGTTTGGTTAGAAAACTCTTCAAAAAGCGAAGAGCCATCTAAAAAGAAAAGGGAAATATCGGGTTGAAAGGAGTGCAAACCGCTGGTTGGATTTAATAGTTATGTTTGCCAGGTGTTATACCCTGGGGGATAGTACAAATCACAAGATGAAGATAACTGAGCTGCTAAAATTTGCATATTCACATTGGATAACAGGCTAACTTTCATCTGGGCTTTCCTTATTTCTTAATCTTGTTGTATAAATCCATAATTGTGTTTGCTTCCAAAAATTCTTCAACTGACATTGTAGTATGGTATTCATCTTCCAATAGTGCTAAAAGCGCAAATCCTTTCAAGGAATCCCAAAAGGGAACATCTTTTCTAAAATCTGAATTCTCATTTAGTTCCGATGGTTCTACCTCTAAAATTTCAGAAATGTTATTTATAAGTGTAGTTTTTAGATCATTCATTGGTAAACCTCATTCAAATACTTGCATTCGTTTAATTCGCTAATTCTATTATAATGTTATTAAATGAATTTTCTTTACCAATTATGGAGTTGAAATGAAAATTACTGAAGCTACTTGGGAAAAAAGAAATTTTGGGTATCCATTTGTAGAAATTGATCAAGTTAAAAACAGTTCGGACATAGAAGAGATTGAATTATTGAAGAATAAGTTTCCTTATATTCTGGTTCGAATTGAACCACAAAATCTTTTCTTCGTTCCTGCATTAGAGAAAAATGATTTCAATTTCATTGAAACAAGGTTAGCAATTTCGTTTCCAGCTAAAGAACTTGTTTATCCGCCCATGTTTAGGAGAATTATAAGTAAATTCAACGTACAGGATAAGATCATTAACACTGGCAAATCACTTACCTTAATAAAAACCAAAATGAAAAATATGTTTCTTACAGATAGAATTTCTGTTGACCCTTACTTAGGAAAAGATTACAGTTTGAAAAGATATCAAAACTGGCTAGATGATCTTTTCAAAAATCCCAGTTGTAAGGTATTTGAGTTAGTTTTAAATAAAGAACCAATTGGTTTTTACGCAATACGAATAAAAGACAGCTTAATTGACTCAGTTATGGGAGGTATCTATGAGAAATTTGCAGGCGCAGGACTAGGTTTATTTGTTATAAAAAATCCTATCGACAGGTGTTTGAATGAAGGATTTCAGAAAGTAGTCACAGCCATTTCAACAAATAATGAGCAAATAACAAGTATGTATGCAAGTTTACCCCACAATGTCACTAAAACAGAGTATACATTTCGATGGATCAATAAAGGTATTTTTAAGAGTGAAAAATGATGCGTTCTTCTCTAGATAGACTTTCAATCCTACCACTTATATCATTTCTGATTCTCTTTTTTTGGGAGGTTTAATAAACATGAAGATACCCTTTAACAAACCCGCAGTAATTGGAAATGAGGCTAATTATATTATGGACGTACTGCAAGAACACAAACTTTCAGGAGATGGAAAGTATAATCATTTGTGCTCAAGTTGGATTGAAAAAAAAACAAAATGTCCACGCGTCTTACTAACACCCTCTGGAACACATGCCCTTGAAATTGCTGCCTTACTGTTTGATATTCAACCTGGTGATGAAGTAATCCTTCCCTCATATACTTTCACATCTACTGCAAATGCTTTTGCCCTTCGAGGGGCTCGATTGGTGTTCGTTGATATTCGACCGGACACCATGAATATAAATGAAAAGTTGATTGAAGCAGCAATCACTCCAAAAACAAAATTGATTGTTCCTGTACACTACGCAGGGGTAGCTTGTGAAATGGATACCATATGCAGAATAGCAAAAGAATACAATTTGGGTATTATTGAAGATGCAGCACAAGGCTACGATTCGAAATATGATAATAAATATCTTGGCACAATTGGTGATATCGGTTGCTACAGCTTTCATGAAACAAAAAATATATCCTGTGGAGAAGGAGGAGCCATTCTTATCAACAATCCTTCTCTTATTAAAAAAGCTGAAATTATTCGAGAAAAAGGAACGAATCGAGAAGAGTTCTTTCGAGGAGAAATTGATAAATATACGTGGATTGATATAGGATCTTCTCTTCTTTTGAATGAGTTAAGTGCAGCCTTTCTTTATGGACAACTGCAAAACGAGCAGAAGATTCTTGAGGATCGCATGAGACAGTGGAAATTTTATCATTCATGTCTGTACGAACTTGAACAAAAAAACAAAATCACACTTCCATTCATTCCTTCAAACTGTACACATAATGCCCACATGTTCTATATTAAAACAGAAACACCTTCTGTGAGAAATAAATTACTTGATTACTTGAATAAAAATTCCATTCATGGTGTATTTCACTATATTCCTTTACACACTTCCCCAGCTGGAAGAAGATTCGGCTTTTTTTCAGGAAAAGATAAATACACAACCCTGGAAAGCCAAAAGCTGCTTCGATTACCCCTATACTATTCTCTTAACCAACAAAATCAATCTTTTGTTTGCAAAATCACTCAAGAGTTTTTTAAAAGATAACATGCAAATAAAAGACGAAAACACCAAAATCACCCTACTTGCTCTTATAATTACAGTACTATTTCTATTTTTTCTTTTTTTATTCTGTAGAAATTTAATACAGTACTACTGTGACGATCCCGGTATGATTTCAATTTTACAAAAGGGAACCGATGGAATAGCAGATCCAAATGCAATCTTTCTTTCACCACTACTTAGCTCCCTCCTATATAAGCTTTACTCGATTTTTGATCAGATTCCATGGTATTTTATAGTAATGTATCTTGCTCAGGGGGTAGCTTTCTTTTTTGGTACACATGCAATATTAACCCTTTTCAAAGACACCTTCTTAAGGATATGTGTTTTCTCACTTTTTTTACTTCTATCATTCCCTATCTTTATTCGCGTTAACTTCACATCAGTAAGTCTTTTTCTATGGTTTATGACAACCATAGACATAATCATTGCTTTGCTGTATAAAAAACTATCTCAGACAAATTCTATACTTGCAGGTTTACTGTTATCATTTAGTTTGCTAATTAGACCTAGTGTTTCAAAGATCAGTTTAATATCTATATTACCACTTTTAATTCTTTTCTTTTTTATCCCTAAGGGTTGGAAAAAATTGCTATTTATAATCCTAGGATTGCTTCCTTTACTCCTTATTTCTTCCATAATTGGGAAGACAAAGCCATATAACAATTCTCTGATACAGAATTATCATGCTATACAAAAATGTCGGAGCTTGGTTATTGATACTAAAGGACTAACTTTATCAAGCGATGGGAACATCGGTTTAAGTAAAAATGATCTATACTGCCTTCAACTCTGGTTCGTCCATGATGAAATGATATTTAATAGAAAAAATCTCGAAGAAACAATCTCAGCCAAATTCAATCACCTTAAAATGATAAATCCTAGTAAAGGTCTACAAAACTTGATTATATCAGGGTTTACTTGGCTAATTCTTCTAATTGCTTTTTTTATACTGAATCTTAGGAGAGACGATGGTCCTAACCTAAATAGTATTCAGCTCAAAAAATGTAATTTGAAGCTCTACTTAATACTGGTTTCATTATATGTCCTCTTTTTTAATCTTACGCTCTGCCTTATTCGATATCCAAAACGAATTCATATTCCTCTATTAACCTTCCTGTTCTTTTTACTTATTTTCAATAGTATGTTCATTGATGTAAAATCAAAACAAAAGATTAGGACACAAACCAAGTTTTTGATTTGTTTACTAACAATCATTCTGCTTTTCTTTTACATTCACAGTTTTTATGTACAGAACAAAAAACTAACGCCATCCTCTTCTGGCCCGAAACCGGAGCCATCAAATCGGTCACCAAAAACCA
>CAYRBR010000063.1:0-8296 GCA_964422555.1 uncultured Caldisericota bacterium
AGGCACCCTTCTTCCATCGATTCCTTTCCGGACCGAAATATAATTTCGGGATTAATAATATAGAAACATTGATTTGGTTCCGGTTCAATGACGGCAACACGAAGGGAATGACCAACCTGAGGGGCTGCTAAACCACACCCCTTTATTCGGTGGTTTCTCATTGTGTAGGTCATTTTGTCTAGGAGTTCTAGCAATGGTTTGTCAATTTTCGTCACTGCTTTTGCTTTTTTTCTTAAAATTGGATTTCCAATTTCCATAACTTTTAACATCTATGACTCCATGTTCTTCGTATTAATCTGGATTTTTTCTTCTTTTTTAAAGATATCCAATTTTTCTGCTATTTCTTTATATTCTTCTACAAAATTACCAGATCGGAAAATAATACTCGATTGATACAATCCGTGAGGACTTTTACCTAATAAGGGTTTTTCACTCACTATTACAATATCTTTGCAACTTTGTAAAAGTTCTTTTAGTTTCCTGGTTTTCTCTTTTAGTATACTCGGATTTTTATGTTTTAGTGACACTTCGAGCCAATCATAGAAAGGGGGATATGAAAATAACTCACGTGTGGACAGGATTTCACTGTAAAAATCACCCAGCCTCCCTTTCAATATAGATCTAAAGAGAGAGCTTTTTGGAGAAAATGTGGGAATCACAATTTGTTTCTTTTCTGTACCTATAAGATGTTCATAGATACGGGCAACAGTATGTAACACTTTTTCCTGCGCAGAGAATGTGGGTGTGTTAAGCATTGAGTCTACTTCTAGAAAGACTACCAACTGAATTGACTTAAATTGGAGAGAGTGAAATACCTTTTGGGTTCCTACAAACAAATTGTAATTTTCTGATTGAATCATTCCTTCTGATGAGACGGATTGATCAATCCGTAAAACAGAGGCATTTCGAAAATGATTGGAAGCATATTCTTCAATTTTGTTTGTTCCCGGGCTTCGTAGGATTACCGTTCCCTCTTTACACTCGGGGCATTTTCTTGGACGAGGTAAAGAGTATCCGCAGTATCGGCATACTACTTTGTTGGTAGTGGGTTGATAGGACAATGCCACTCCACACAGGGGGCATCGTATAACGTGCCCACAATGAGTACAAATGCATGTGTTAAAATATCCCTTTCGGTTTACAAACAGAAGCGCTTTTTGCTGATTGTCGAGTACCTGTTGAATCTTTTTTTGAATGGAAAATGGGATAAGCGCGTAGCCGTGTTTTTCTATTTCTTTTCTTACATCTAACAAATAGACAGAGGGTTTTTGGAAGGAATCTGAAGGACTTAAGGAAGGGATTTTGTAATGGGTTATCGTCTTTCTCTTTAGTTCTGAGTATGTAAATACTGAGGGGAGATAACTACCGAACAACAAATCTTCGTTTAACTCCTGGCTCCGAATCATGCACGTTTTTTCGAGTGGGAAAGAAAATGGTAAAGGGAACGAGTATTCTGTATTTGTGGCATCTTCTACAATAATCAGTGAATAGATTTTTAACGGTTCAAGAAGGGAGTCTCTTGTCCCAATTACTACAGATGGTTTAGCTATATGAGAAGAAAAGAATTTTTCATACGTTTCTTTTTGTATTCGATTCGGAACAACAATTAAAATGGAATCGTTTGATTTGTATTCCTGAATGCGTTCCCAATAGACCTGTAATCGATCTGCAGGATTAAGTTTATTAAGAATGTGGATCTTGGGAGGTTGATTCAATTTTGTAACACATTGGTCAGAAGAAAAATACGTATCTGGATAGCGATAGGTTTTTTCGAGGATTTCCATTTTTACAAGTTTTTTTAACAAACTTTCGGAGTTTTGGTTTTTTAAAGAACGCTTAAAACTAAGTGAAGAAAAACCAGCAGGGTGTTTTTTAAAATACTGAGTAAGAATTGATTCTTGTGGAAGAAGATTTAGATTTGTGAGATTCTCATGCTGAATTAAATAGTAAGGTTTTGGATTCCATTTTGCCGCAAACAATCCTGCTCGAAGAAAGATGGAGTATAAAGGAACAAGGTTGTATACGGATATAAAAGAAAAAAAAGAAAGATGTTTCTTTGTAATCTGTTCTGTTGTAGAAAGAACTGCGACAATCTTTTTCTGCAACTCTTTTTGTTCTGAACTAGCTTCGCCCAGAACAATTCCTTGTCTTGGTTGATTATGATTTCCAAAAGGAATAAGAACTCGGGTACCAAATGGTATTTTGGATTCATAGGTATAGGTAAAAACTTGATTGGCGAAAGTAGGAAACCCTTTAACAAGGACATGATATGAACAAGAAGTATTTTTCATTTGTAAGTACACGTACTCTTTCCTATAAAAAAAACCCGGGATGAAGCACCCCGGGTTTTTTTTATAGGATTATGTGTGTAATTAATATTATCTCATTTTCTGGCTCCGGTTAAATCAGGGAGATAGATTGTGTTGCACCATCCCATCCAATACCACAACCTAAATTCTCTGCAACAAAGCGAAGAGGTAATACAGTTCTTCCGTTTACTACTTTAGGCGCAAGTTTTGGTGCGTTTACATCAATTGGAGTTGGTACACCGTTAACTTTAGCAATAGGTTTTTCAAGCCAAAGTTCAATAATGGTGTCTCCCTGGGTTAAAGTAATTTTTCTTTCAGTACCTTCCCATCCAATTTCTGCTCCAATGGCTTCTGCTACTACTCGGATTGGAACCATGGTTCTTCCGGAATCTTTATCGACGAAAGGTGCTGCTTCAATTTCAATTGGTTCTCCGTTTACATATACGGTTTTGTTACCAATTTGTAGTTTAATCTCGATCGGTTCAACATAGGTAATTGTGATTTCTACTTTTGTTTCGTTCCCTGCAGGATCTTTTGCGATAATTACGAATGCGTTTTCGCCAACTTCTAGTTCGACTTCGTGTTCAAATAGTCCTTTTTCAGACACTTCAACTTCTTCATCATTGATCATGACAGAAGCTTTTGGTTCAGTTTCACCTTTGATAACTGCTGTTTCAGTTGTTACAGTTCCAATTTCTTCTACTTCAAGAGCAGGGGGTTCGGTGTCTTTTTCTGTGACGTTAATTTCAATTGATTCACTGGAAGCTTTCATATCTTTTCCAGATGGATCTTTTAATATGATATTTTCGATATCGAATGTGAAAGTACCGATTTCTAAAGCTTTGAATACAAATTTTACGATAGCTCCGTCACCATCGGCTCCATCTGCATCACCGGTACGAGTTACTGCAAAAATGATTACTCCGTCATCTTCTCTGTTATTGTAGACAGGAAGAGTAGAGGTGTCATCTTGCTCGAGGAAATCACCATTTTCGACATCGACTAACTCAAACTTGCCTTCTTCGTACAATGCGTCAAATCCAACTGCATATACGTCGTCAGCATCTGTGATATCGTAACTGATAGTAAATTCAGTATCAGGATAAATAGCTTCGTTTTCACAGGTTAACGTAATGGTGGTTTTTCCCGCAGCATTGGTATTGTTTGGAAAAGAAAAACAGGCAATGCTGAGTAAGAAAACTAAAGAAATAGATAATACTTTTTTCATTATATCCTCCAGGGGAATGGAGATGAGCGGATTCGAACCGCTGACCTCCTCGGTGCAAGCGAGGCGTTCTCCCAGCTGAACTACACCCCCATTATAAAAAGCAATTATGGTGGGCCTCCCTGGATTCGAACCAGGGACCTCATCCTTATCAGGGATGCGCTCTAACCAACTGAGCTAGAGGCCCGAACAATTGCCCTTTTGACTATATAAAAATAAATCGAAATTGCAAGTAAAAAAAATAATTCATATGGAGGAAAAATACAGTTTTCATTCCCAGTTTTTTTTGATACAATCATCCTAGGTGACTTAATATGAATACTAAAAGTTGGCTTTGGATTGCATTTTTTGTGTTGGTTCTTCTTATGGGTTATTTTTTGTGGTTTTTGCCATACCAGAGTAGAAAAAATTCAGAAACCATGAAACTGTATCAAAATCCTATTTTGCGCATTCAGTTTGCTTATCCTGGAAACTGGGAACCGAAAGCGGATGGTCTTATTCAGGGGTATCCCACACAGTATAATGGAACAAATGGTTTTTTTGTGATCAATGCAATTGCTAGTCAGGATGATTTGCCAGAAACTGTTCAGAACATATGCAGGGAAGATCCTGATCTATTCGGTTCAAATCCAGATGTTACAGAATGTATAATCAATTCTCGTTTAGGATTTTACATATACCCGGGTTCTGACTGCTCCATCAACGAGTTACATCCAGCTTGTTTTGTGACACAGCTTAGTACTCCTATCTATTATAATGGGCAACCTTGTTCAGTATTAATGGTGTTTTCAGATGAACAGCATTTAGAAGAAATTGTATCTTCACTAGAACCCTATTATCCTTCATAAAGCATGATTCAGAAAACTCCAAACCCACTCACTACTGAACAGTATTCCAAAAAGACCTTGTGGATTGTTCTTTTTTCTTTACTGCTGTATACGTTCTGCTTGTTCTTTTTTGTTTCCAGGTACTATCAACCGAAACCTGTTGACTATCAGTTACATATTGAAAAGCAGAAGATTCCTTTTCTTGTAAAAGAAGTAGATTTGCTGCAGGAAACCAAAACTTCCTATTATCTTGGTATGTGGAATTTGCGAAGCAATGAAGTATCGCAAGACGATATGCCTCTCTTTACTGTAGAGGGAGACTGTAGGATTTTTTGGAACGGGAACACTCGGTTGTTTGTTTCATCTTTAAATGCCAGAGGTTCTGTTTTGACTGCTATCGAAAGTCCCTTCTTTTCTCTTCATGAAATCCATTTGCAAAGTCCCAACGATGCTTTTGTTTTAGATGCAGCTGATTCAGATTTATTTTATGTGATTGATCATCCAGAGTTATCTAATGAGTACTTTTTAGAAACTTGGTCTCGAGGAGAGAAGAAAAATACTTCTTTATGTAAGTTTGATACATCTGAAAAAGTATCCAACTTTCTCCCTCTTTGCTTTACCTGGAAGAATAATCAGCCTTTCCTTATTGGAGAAGGTGAGATGGATTCAATACCCGTTATGTTTACTGGAACAATTCAAAACAAGGAAATGGTTCTTCATCCCGTTGGGAATAGTATCTTAAACTGGAATACATCCGATAGAGATCCCAATCGAGTCGCATATTACGGCGAGAGTGTGTTGCTTTCACAGATAAATCCGATGAGTGTTCAATCTTATCACTTAGAAGAAGAAAAACTGAATAACTTTGAAACTGTTAATAACTATATAGATATGTTTTACAATTATTTGTTTGGAACCACTGAGCGAGAAAGCTCTCTTATTAGAAGAGGAATTTACCTTGAAAAACCGGAACCCGTACATGTTCAATTAGGAGTTTACGAAGACTATTTGCTTACGAAATGGAATCCTTCTGTAAATCAACTTTCTGCAGGAGAAACGATTGAATTTCCTGTTGTACAGCTTCAATCAATCCAAAATGATCGGCTTGTGAGTCGAATTGATCAGGTAAATACCTCAATCAATGTGTATTCTGCTTTTTCTTCCAACGAAATTGATGCAATTGAAAATAAAATTCAACTACATACCTGGATTTTACCAGGAACATGATTTTATAATTTTGGAGGCGTATATGGCTAAAGTATTAATCACTGGAGCATTAGGACAAATTGGATCTGATTTAAGTCCAGCTTTACGAGAAATGTATGGAAGTGAGTCAGTTGTTGTATCTGACATTGTTAGCTCTAATGCAAGTGAGACACAGAAAGAAGTAATGGAAAATGGTCCTTATGAAATAATCGACACAACTGATGCAAAGAGAATTGCTGAAGTTGTACAAAAGTATAAGATTACCCAGATTTTCCACATGGCCTCTTTACTGTCAGCAAATGCTGAAAAACAACCACAACGAGCCTGGGACATAAATATGAACAGTTTGTACAATGTTCTTGAAATTGCTCGAGAAAATTGCTGCTCGGTATTTATTCCAAGCTCAATTGCAGCTTTTGGTCCCTCTTCTCCAAAAGATAATACTCCTCAGGATACCATTCAAAGACCAACTTCTATTTATGGAGTTACAAAAGTATGTGGAGAATTATTATGTGATTACTATTATTTGAAATACGGAGTGGATGTTCGAGGAGTCCGATACCCAGGTTTGATTTCCTGGAAAGCTCTTCCTGGTGGTGGTACCACCGATTATGCCGTAGATATCTACTATCAGGCAGTATTGCATAAGAAATATACTTGTTTTTTGGGAAAAGAAACTTCCCTGGACATGATGTATATGCCCGATGCAATTAAAGCGACCATAGGCATTATGAAGGCCGATCCACAAAAATTAATCCACAGAAATGCTTTTAATGTAACAGCGATGTCTTTTACTCCTGCAGTTTTAGCTGAGAATGTTGCTAAGCATATTCCCGGATTTACGATGGACTATGATATTGATCCAGAACGGCAAGAAATTGCCAATTCTTGGCCCAATAGTTTAGATGATTCAGCAGCAAGAGAAGAATGGGGCTGGAATCCAACTTACACGCTGGACAAAATGTCAGAAGATATGATCAAAAACCTAAAAGTTAAGCTTTTATAGGAGGATAATATGCCAGTTAAAAGAATTAATGAATTTCTTGGAAAAGAAATTCAAATGTTACAGGAAAAGGGTACAGCCAAAAAGCCAGAAATGATTATTTATGATGTCATTAAAGCTTCCGGAGATAAAGGACCCAGATTTAAAGTAAAGGGATTTGATCAGGAATTTATTAAAATGAATTCGAATTCGTATCTGGGCTTATCCCAAAGAGAAGACATTCGTGAAGTGGAAGAAGCTGCCACAAAAAAATATGGAGTTGGACCTGGAGCTGTAAGATTTATTTCGGGCTCTTACGATGTCCATCGAAATCTAGAAAAAGGGTTAGCGGACTTCCATGGTATGGAAGATGGAATGCTTTTCAGTTCTGCCTATATGACTACCTTGGGCGTAATGGTTTCATTAATTTCAAAAGAAACCATTGTAGTAAGTGATGAGTTGAATCACAATTGCATCATTAATGCCATGAAACTAGGAAGACCAAAAGACAAATATGTCTATAAGCACCTTGATCTTGCTGATTTGGAAAACTGCCTAGAAAGAGCAAAAGGAAATTGCCAGAGGGTTATTGTAGTGACAGATGGCATTTTCTCTATGCGAGGAGATCATGCTCCACTCGATAAAATTTCTGCTATTTGTGATAAGTTTGATAACTCATTCCCCGAAGGAGTTATTTTGATGGTGGATGATTCTCATGGTGTTGGAGCTTTTGGACCCAATGGGAAAGGAACCACTGAATATACAAACGCAACTGGAGTAGATGTTTTAGTGGGTACACTCGGAAAAGCCTTTGGAGTAAATGGTGGATATACCGTTACAAGTAACACAATTATTAACTATCTGCACCAAAAAGCCCCCACTTATATTTATTCCAACCCTATTTCTCCAGGGGAAGCAGCAGCAGCACTTAAAGCCTTGGATATCTTGAAGAGTGATGAGGGGAAGCAAATACTTTCTCACCTTCGAAAAATGACATCTAAGTTTAAACAAGGAATTATGGATCTTGGCTATGAAACTCTTGACGGAGAACATCCTGTTGTTCCTTTAATGGTAAGAGATACCGAGAAAACATCAGATTTGGTTCATTTTCTTGAACAGAACGGTGTTTTAGCTACTGGTTTAAATTTCCCCGTTGTCCCTAAGGGAGATGAAGAAATCCGATTCCAGATTTCTGGTGAGCACACCGCATCTGACATAGATTTTGTGTTAAGTGTATTAAAAGAATATAAAACTAAGAATCCCTAATGAAAAAACTAATTGTATCCACCTTATGTATTGTTTTGAGTTTTGTCTTGTGTACAAGTTGTTCCCAAAAAGAATTAATCTCTGTACCGGATCTTCGCGGTTTGAATATTGAAGATGCTATTCAAAAAATTGAGGCGATTGGCTTAACTTTGGAAGTGAAAGATGAAACCTATTCAACATCAGTCCCTTCTGATTATGTTTTAGCACAGGTGCCATTTCCATTTACTGAAGTAAAAGAAGGTCGTTCTATTTCAGTAAAAATTAGCAAAGGATCTCCTGAAGTAATCTGCCCAGATTTAATTGGGAAATCCTATGGGGAAGCTATTCAATTAATTCATGAAGCCGGGTTGCATGTTAATATTATTCATGAAGAGGATTTGATGGCAGAGGAATTGGAAATTGATTCTGAACCCGAGGATGAAATCATTGATGAGCAAAATGATGAAACTACTCCGAGAGAAGAAACGGAAGGGGAAGAAGA
>CAYRBR010000064.1:0-8216 GCA_964422555.1 uncultured Caldisericota bacterium
CACAATGGAAGAGCTTTTTTTTCATTTGAGTTGTTTAAAAAGTTTTAAATACTTTCACCAAAGTTATATGACAGAATAATCAAATCAACTCCATTTACTTTTCCATCGTCGTTGAAGTCGCATCGTTCGTCAAAGTTTGCATCTTCTTTGCTTGTACCAAAAGCAGCAGCAAATAAAGTAAGGTCATTGATATCGACGATTCCATCTCCATTTACATCTCCAGCTAAATACTTTGTAATTAATATATCTGCTTGAGAACCAATAATCGGGTATTCTTGCAAGCTTTGAGTCTTGGCAGATACTTTAGTTAGAGACAGAGTGGAAGTGCCTTTATTGATACCTTGCAGGGATAACTCAAGTAGAAGCCCTGAGCCGGTTAAAAATTGTCCTGCATTCATAATGATCTTAACATGAGCTAAACCACTGTCTTGCTGTATTTCTTTTGTCAATGTAAAGGCAGAGGGATCTAGTTGTTGTAGTAATGATGCAGGAGTAATATCCAAGCATTGTACATGAATTGGGTCAAACAGAAGAGTAAACTCTATGTAAGAAAGATTTTTGGCATTTTTTATCTCAATTGAAACAGGAGTTGGTTTTTCAATTTTGATTTGCGGATAAATGGGTTGGAAATGCAACGAAGAATAACCATTTTTAATGGAAAGGATAGATAAATTAAACAAGGCAGTTCGAGTTTTTCCCCCTCCAATACCTTGTAAACTAATTTGATAGGTTTGACTATTCATAGAGGGACTAATATGGAATGTTATCTTAACTTCTGATCGGAATTGTTTTTTTGTAACTGTAGCTGGCGTAATTGTAGTTGTAACTCCATCAGGTGCATTGCCAATGCTAAATGTTACAGGTGCTTCCCATTTAAGACTGAAGCTGGGAGTGAAAACCATATCAACACTAGTACCAGCCGTCGCATGAACCACTGTATTTGGTTCCAAGTTCAGTGAAAAATCTCCTTCTTCCACAAGTATTTCTAATGTTGCAGGCATTTGTTTTGTAGTTTTATTTGCTTTTCCGTTAATGTGAAATTGAATTTCTTCTGCTGGGTTTCCCTGGCTGGTTTGTATTGATAAAATAGATTTTTGACCTTCGATGATTGTATCTTTTGAAAGCTTATAGGATAAATTGTCAGGTATATCAGAGACCGTGAGGTGAATTTCTTCATTAAAACCATCGAAAGCAGAAGATGTGATCTCGTAGACTGCTGTTTCGCCAGCATAGATTTGCTGATATGAAGGGGTGATAATTAACGCAAAATCACCCTGCATTGCCTTGAATACGGTAATGTGATATACAAGTTCAGCATATTTACCACCTCCTTGCCCAAGAATGACAAGATCGAATTCTCCCGGAGGAACGATAGGACTAAAGTGCAATTTTGCGGTGGTTCTACCCGGACAAGGTGCAATAGGAGGATTAAAGGTAACGTCAACACCTTCGGGAACTTCTCCTTTCAGCTTCATAGTAACGGGAGCATTAAAACCGCCTGTACGTGACAGAGAAATATCCGAACGAATAGTGGTGCCAGCATTTACTTCAAATTCAGTTTTCGTAGAAGACAAGGAGAATTGTCCTGGAGCGACGTTTTGAACCCGAAGCTGAATACGGGTTGTTTTCTTTATAGTGCCACTGATAGCAATTACAAGCAAACTATGACTGCCTGTAGGAGTTTCATTTGTTGTTTGGATATGTAATGAACATTCCCCCGGTACTGATGTTAACTGTGGAGGACTAAACTCGTAATGGGTTCCGGAAGGCACATTTTCTAGCTGGAACTGAACAGGATGTTTTAAGGGAATATCGTTCAAAACATTGATCTTTATGGAGGTGTCTCCTCCTTGGAATAAAGTAACAGATTGGGTTTCAGGGATAAGTGTAAAGCCAACACTAGATGAAAAACAATATAGCTTTCCTGAGTTAGTTCCAACAGCCACAACGCCTCTTCCTACTGCAGGACTACTTTGAATAGGAGCATCAAGCTGTTTTTTCCAGACAAGTCGACCAGCTGAATCTAGTATGGTGAATGTTTTGTCTAAACCACACACCAATATTTTATCTCCTGCAATTACAGGATTAGAGGTAACAGCCCCACCTCCAACAGAGTAGGCCCACTTTTCTTCTTTCGTTTCGGTATCTATCTTTCGAAGTTCAGCAATTTCCAAATTTTGTTTTTTCTTTACACCAATGAAGTATATGTTTTTCCCTTCTTCATCCAGTGCAGGAGTATTTGGAACTTCGTCATAAGTTAGAATCTGCCATTTCATTGTCATAGAAGGATTTACTCTATAAAAGAATAAGTTTTCACCTCCACCACCAATGTATATGCCTTCTTTTCCTACAACAGGAGAAGATTTGAAGCTAGCTCTGAAACCGTTGAATTTTCCAAAGGGAAGACCATTTACGGATGATAGACAGTATAGGTAATTATCATAGGTGGATATGTATACGCGATTTTTATAGAAAGAGGGAGAAGCGAAAATGGGTGCTTCGTAATCGTTCATCCAGCGTTGTTCTCCGGCATCGATACTTAAAGCATAAAATTCTCCACTTTCTGTTCCAAAATATACTTTCCCATCCCCTACACAAGCAGTTGAACGAATACTGGATCCGACATTACGGTACCAGATTGGTTTCCCCGTAAATCGATTAAAGCAGAAGAAGATTCCGTCTAGTGTTCCCACAAATAACTTGTCCTGGTATATTCTTGGAGAGCAAGTCCATGGGGGTGGATCATCTTCTGTTTCTTCACCAATTGGTGGGAGTAATCTATTGGACTGTCCTAGATAATAGTCCCATAGTTTTTCCCCTGTCGTTCTATCAATGGCATATAGTTTCGTGGAATGATGCCGATCGGAAAGTTCTTTTTCTCCAACAAAATAGATAATGTTTTCAATAATTGCAGGAGTACACCGTATGGCGTCACTATCGGACTGGTACATATAGCGACTCTCTAATTTATTGCTAACGGATTCTTCGGTGTAGTTCAATAAATTATTAGTGTTACCAAATCCATTCCAGTCAAAACGTTTTGTTCCCTTCACCTTAATAGAAAGTCTTTCAACAACAGACTTACCGCCTCCTTTAGCTTCGACTGCAAAGGAATAATTTTCGGGATCCACTGTAATGTCAACGACCATAATAAGCTGGGTGGTTCCTGGAACAATAAGTGAAGAGGTTGAAAATTTGTGCTGGAAGCCTGGGTGCGTTTTAATCATGGAGAAGTTTACTGCCCCATGAAATTCATCAGGTGTGGTTGCTTCAATGTTAAACACTACTGCATTTCCTGCATCAACCTCCACGCTGGAAGGTTTTATGCTTATCTCAAAAGTACCCTCTTCGATCTCCAAAATTTCTATGCCTAAACTTGCTTTCCGTGTTCTACCCAGCGTTTCACCAATAATCTCTATATAGTATGTACCTGGTTTCGTTTCTTTGTTAATAATCAACTTAAGATTGGATTTTGCATTCCCGTCCACCATTTTTACAATATTCGGAGATAGAACAGTTTCTACTCCCAGAGGAGTTTTTCCAATTCGCAGGAATACGTTTTGGGAAAAAGAAGAGGTAGCATTAATACTCACTGCAATATTCTGTTCTTCTCCCTGGTACATAGTTACATTCGCAGGATTCAGAGAAATTCCAAAATCGATATCATCTGAAAAACAGACACAAGTGCTAGAAAAAGCCACTATAATTTTGTTTTTTGTAATAATAGGAGAAGTGTTTATTTCATTCCCTAAAAGAGTTGAAAAAACTACTTCACCTGTTTCAGTGTTCAATGCATATAGTCGTCCATCTCCTCCACCAAAAACTACATTATCACCTGTTACAGCTGGCGAACTAACAACTCTTCCTGATACAGGGAATTTCCATTTTAGTTTGCCATCTGCACGTTTTATGGCAAACATTTTTCCATCTTCGTCACCAATAAACAGGTAATTCTGGGTTACTGCTGGAGTAGAAATGAAGTTACCGATTGTACCGGTTCTCCATATAATTTCACCCGTGTAGGCATTTACAGCGAATATTTCTCCTTTACCGCTAGCTGAGCGAGTGGCTATATATAGAATTCCTTCGTAGTATACGGGAGACGATTTGCATTCATCATTAGATGCAATAGGGAGTTGAATTCCATTTACATCAAACAGAGCAGTTAAATCACTATAGTCATACGCGTATAGTCTGCCTTCAGAGGTGACAGCAAAAACTCTTCCTGCTCCCATAACCGGGGAAGATATAACACTACCATTTAGGGGAATTCGATTCAATTCACTACCATTTGCATTTAGAACATACAAAAACTCGGTAGATGACCCAAAAAAGACTTTGTCCCCATATACTAGGGGGGAGCTTGATGTAATCTGTCCATAAGCAACAAATTTCCACATTTCTGTGCCATCATCTCGCATACAGTACATGTATGAGGGAGTATCAGAAGCACCTCCCGTTGCAAAGTAAATTTTACCATTACTATATGTGGGTGCTCCGTATGGAAGGGGATAATTTTGGAAACGATCTTCTGTTTCCCAAATTTTATCTCCATTGTTTGCATCAATTGCGTATACTTTTCTGTTGTCAGCTACAATGTATACAACATTGTTTTTTACAATTGGAGATGAAGAAATGGAACTACCTGTCTGATATCTCCATTGTTCCAGCAATCCATCCACTTCAATTAATGCATCCGAAACACCGGTTCTGGATTCATTCTGATGGAAAGTTGGCCAATCTGAACCCTCGTTTGCATGTGTTGGGAATATGCTCATACCTGGAA
The DNA here is from genome assembly GCA_964422555.1 of uncultured Caldisericota bacterium. Lineage (GTDB taxonomy): Bacteria > Caldisericota > Caldisericia > UBA6126 > UBA6126 > JAGLCW01. The sequence goes on from CAYRBR010000064.1 coordinate 4,787, forward strand.
TAAACATACTCGTCAAAAGTAAAAGAAAAGAAAGAGCAGTAGACGTTATTATCTTCCATACACTGATCTTCATAGATTAACCCCTTCCATTAAAGATAGTGAAAAATTTCACCAAACTTAATTCTAACCAATTCTCTAATATATAAATCGTAAACAACGATTTTTTTTGCGGAAAAATGATTTCAATACTCTGATTTTCTGGAAACCATTCTATAGATGCGTCAAAACTTTCGGCTATAAAGCGAAGTGGTACAACAGTTCTTCCAGGCGGAATAGTAAAAGGTGCTACATCTAGTTGATAGCTATTTCCATTTACTAGGGCAACATCTTTTTGCAACCATAACTCAATTTTTCTCTGAAATGGTACTGACAGCTGCATTGTGATTTTTTGTTCTGATTCGATCCACTCCACGTTTGCCCCAAAACTTTCAGCAATGAATCGTAAGGGAACCATAGTCCTTCCATTTTGAGTGAATGGATCACAATCAATTGTAACTTCTTTTTGATTTATTTTCGCTGTACGATTCCCTATTTGTAGCCAAATGAATATGGGTTCAAATACGCTACGAGTAACACTGCGTTCAATAGTAGTAGTGTTACTTGCTTTGTCAATTGCCCTGAACACGATATTATTTTCCCCTAGTGACAAGGGAAGGGAATAGACAAAAGAACCATCCGGATTAATTGATACAGGAATCTCGTTTAATGTTAACGTGCATCCAAATTCTGAATACCCTTTAACTTCCATGGTATCTGTGTAAACAGGATCTGGAAATGGATTGATTTGAAGAGAAGGAGGAATTGTATCGACTGTAAAAATATAAGTTGGAGGGGTAGGATCAACATTGCCATAAGAGTCTTTTGTTCGAACTGAAAAAACATATTCTCCATCTTGTTGTATATAAAGGACTTTTGCTGTTTCAGCAGTATAAGGGCTCCAAGGGTCATTGTTAAGACGGAAAGAGTATGTCAGTTCTTCGACGGGCGTTTGGGGATCGTTTCCCTTCCATCGGAATTGTACTGTTTTCTGGTTGGTATAACGGGGAGGATTTGAAACAAGGGTAGTAGTTGGAGGTTCCCGGTCTGTTTTCTTAACAAGAAAAGAAACGGGTTGTATTTCACATTGGATTGGCTCTAGTTTTCCATCTAAAGAAGTGCAGCTTTCAATATGAAGGGATCCGTTACCAACTCCTATGGTTTCCATTGTAAACGAAAGCAAAGTTCCTCTACCTGATACACCACCATTTTCTTTTCCCTCTCTGGATAATGCCACATGAATATAAGGAACTCCGTCTTCGGATATTTCTTTTTTAATGATCGAATTGACGGGTACGTCGTTGGCTTTTAAAAAATCTCCCACTTTAAAGGACTTTGGGTTTATGTCAACCACATTGGATGTATAGAATAGAAAAAACGTTATTCCAAAAACATTACTAGCTGTTTCGATGTGCAGGTTGACTGTTGGATGATGCCCAATCTCAATTCGATTGTTTTCTTCACTGTTGAACGATTCAGAAGTAAAGGTTAACCAACAAGTGTCGCTATCAAAAGTTTTATAATCAGTTGGCAAAAAACACAGTTGAGAAGTGCCTGTTGCATAATTATTGTGTGAATTGTAAGTGATATCGGAAGAAGCGTATTGCATCTTTACAATATTTGTGTTTCGGTAGTATCTTGTTGCGATCATCGAGAAATCTTCCCCTCTGATTGCAGCAGCTTCTGCTCCATATTGGGGGAGTCCGACGCCGTGTCCCCATCCTTTGCCGTATAAGTATACTGTGGAAGTATTGTTTTGGTTTTCTGAAAATGATTTCATAAGTGGAGGAGAATTGGATTCTTTTCGAGTTACTTCTTGGTATATCCCAAACCAGTTCGATTTTAAATCAAAATGATACTGAAACTCTAGTCCGGTTACTTTGTAAACCCCCTGCTCGGTTTGAAACGAAACTTCTTTTACTCGAGTACTATTGTCATAAGGTACTAATTCCCAGCTATCAATATTTTGTACTACCCGATTCTTTTTCTTAGAGATTAAATTAATGATATGTTGCTTAAATTCAGAGATACTCATTTGTTTATACCATGAGTAATGAGGAGATATTTCTTCACCTGGTGATTCAACAGAAACAAGATAGGGATACTGGCTGCTATTCCATGCATTGGCATTGCTTTCTGTGAGCCCTCCACTGCAGGAATGAAATGGACTTGTAATGAGAGTGTTATTCCAGGTAAGTACCAATCCTTTTGTTTCATCCACTGCTTTGTTTGTGGAAGCAGCCTGTCTGGAACCTAAATATACCTGACAATACGTATCATCTGTTACATCATAGTAAGAAGATGTTTTCTTCCGGGATGATTCTGCTCGTTTTAGTGCAAAGGTTCGGGCTGTAATAGCTTGTGCTTTTAGGGCTTCTAAATGCCAGGAAGAGGATATTTCCGCTGGAACAACTCCTTTCAGGTAGGTTTCTAAATCTACGTGATTAACAGCAGACAAAGAACTAGTAGAATGAAAATAAAAATGGATTTGTCCATAATAGGAGTATGAACCTAAAGAAATGGGAGTTGAAGTGGAAACGGATTTAACAATAAAAAGCGGGGTGGGCTGAAGTGTTTTATCAATCGTTTGCTGCAAGTAAATGCCATTCGCAAGATCAAACAAACCTAAGGAAGTATTTTGAGGAAGAGAAATTGTCTGAAAAGTATAGTTAGATGCGGGTATGTTTGAAGCTATGAAGGAAGCTTCACTTTCTTTATAGAAGGGTCCAATACGAAGAATAGGAAGTTGATTTTTGGTGGATAGATAAAACGAAACACGACAATTTGCAAACAATTTTGAACGAATGGATTGAATTTCTTTCACTGGGTTGTTCCAGGATAAATATGTTTCGATGTAGTATACGGGAGTATTTATTTGGAAAGCAGATACAACAAATGGAGAATTTTCGGAGGGAAGTGAAATCCAATGATCTGCGGTTGGGAATCGACACTTTATTGCTTGCTTTGATGTAACTTTAATTGAGGGTGTAGATTTCTTTACTCGAACTCTGATAGTATAGTTGTTTTGTTGCGCATAGGTTGAATTCAATGGGGTAGAGAAAAAATAAACAAAACAGGTAATGATGCAAGTAAAAACAATAACACGTTTCTTCCAATACATCAAATCACCTCCTTCTACTGGTACGAGCTTTGACACACTAATCCAGACAAAACGGTTCTTCGAAGGAAAAACATTCTTCAACAATATTACTTTTTGTATAGTATATATATACAAAAGTTTTGTAAAAAACACAACATTGTAAACCCCCTTTTTCTTGACTTTAATACGAGTTATCTTAAGATTAATGAAAAGTGTTTAATTTTGATGTGAGAAGGGCTTTTATCTCTTGAGAAGGGAGAGTATAAGCATGTTTAAAGGTAAATTGTTGCATGT
>CAYRBR010000065.1:0-5325 GCA_964422555.1 uncultured Caldisericota bacterium
TGGAAGTTTTGAAGATTCTTGGAACAAGGAGATGGAAAATGAATAAGAATGCAATTTGCTTGTTGGTTAGTGCATGTTTGATAGGGTGTCTGATTTCTTGTCAGAAATCAGAACCAACAGCTGTGAATGAGTCGCATGACACTCCCGTATCAGCTAATGAATCTGAGACGACTAATGTTTTGGAAGTGGTACAAAAATATGTAATTGAACCCCGCGAAATAGCTACTTCTATAGCGTGGAACAACCCTATTCCCTACGGGATTAAAACCCTTCAAGCAGAGAAAATAGAAGGATTTGGAAGTCAAGATTTTTTTAATTATAGAGCTTCATATCCCTGTTTTCAATCGCTTCCTAATAAAGAAGTACAAGAAAAAGTAAACCAGCTAATCCAAAACTATGTTAATGAAGAGTTTACTGAATTTTGGTCGAGAGTTGCCATTGTTTCCGAATCTCCCGAAAAGTACGTGATCGGAATTAACGTATATTGGGGTAGCTATGATATTATCTTTATAAACCAGAATTATTGTAGCATCCTGTTTCACCGCTACGGGTATAGGTGGACAGAGTCCTACCCAATGAATATTAATTTAAAAACAGGAGAGCTTATACAAAATACTGATTTTTTTGTAGAAGGATACGATTTTTATCCTTTCATGCGTGAATACTGCTTAGTTGACCTTGCAAAGCAATGGGAAGAACAGTATGGAGAATATCGGTACATGGAAGATCGGTTAGAGCATCCTTTTAACTTTTGTTTTTCTCCAACAGGAATATATGCTTATTTCAACGAGTTTTTCAGTCATGCAACGGGGGACTTTATTGTTACAATCCCCTATTCTGTTTTTCAAGGAAATTGCGTGTTCCAGAATCCAGAAGCTATCTATGCAAAGTTCAATTGCCAACCAGGATGGAATTCTATTCAAGGCAATGGTTTCTTTGTGAAGTACCCAGAAATGCGGAGTATTGATGGAGAGGTAGTGAATACAGAGTTTATTCCAGCTAGGGGTTATCCTTCGGAGTTTACTTTAACGGTACCCACAGAAAAATATGGGACTGTAGTTTTTCATGTGAAGGTTGAGAAGGTAGAAGAGATGGAATCTCCTCCAACACCACTAGAAACAGGAGAATTCCTCCAGATTGACAGCAAGAAGTTTGAAAGAAAACTGGTTGAAAACTTACCAGAAGATTCTTCAAGCCAACAGATGTATTCCGAGAAGTACGCGTTTCAGAATTGTGACGAAGAGAGTTGCTGTCAAGTTTCAATTACTCTGGAAGGGACAGCAGAAACGATGGAAGAATGGATTTCTAATAAGCAACACTTATATTACTTAGTGAATCAAATTCTTAGCTCCATGGAATTCTAGCGGAATAGAAATTTATAGTTGACATCATATATGGTATCATATATAATCACTAAAAGGAGTAAAATGAAGAACTTAGATTATTACACCAAACTGAGTTATAAGATTGAAATAGTTGAAGATGAAGATGAAGGTGGGTATGTTCTATCAATTCCACGATTACAAGGTTGTATGACGACAGCTGAAACAATTGAAGATGGTTTAACCCAGCTATTAGATGCCAAGAAAGAGTGGATAAAAACAGCTATTGATGACGGTATCCCAATTCCAGAACCATTGTATTTAGTAAAATATAGTGGTCAATTTAAGTTAAGAATCCCCAAAAGTCTTCATAAACAACTCGCTGTGAATGCAAAAAATGAAGGGATTAGTATGAATCAGTATTGTGTTTACCTTTTAAGTAAATGTGCTAACTCTTTGTCTCATTGATGTATAGGTACTTATAATACAATATAGATTTCCAGTTTCATTCCCCGAAATTATTGAATTACAAGGAGTAGCATTCCCCGAAATTTGCTAATTACCGGGAGTGGAGTATAATAATATTATGTTAATACCTCGATTCTATCATTCTGTACAATCTTTTATGAAGCCAGGCAAAGCTCTTGTTTTGTATGGTCCCAGACAGGTAGGCAAAACAACTCTTTTAAAACAATGGCTAAAACTGCTGGATGAAAAGACTAAATATGTGGTAGGCGACAACATTGAAGTACAGACTGTATTAAGCTCAAACAGTATTCAAACATTGGAACGATTTGTATCGGGATACTCGCTACTAGCTATTGATGAAGCCCAGAAAATACCGTCTATCGGGCAAAATGTGAAGATAATGATTGACCAGATCTCCGATTTGAAAATCATCCTAACTGGCTCTTCATCTCTGGAATTAGCAGACCAAATTGGGGAACCCTTAGTAGGACGAAAAATAACACTCATGATGTATCCGATTGCTCAAATAGAGCTGACAGAACAGAAGAACTCTTATGAGTTGAAGAATAATCTGGACGAGTATCTTTTGGATGGGGGCTATCCTGAAGTTCTAACCGAGAGTAATGTAACCGAGAAACAATTCTTGCTAAATGATTTAGTTCATTCCTATCTTCTTAAAGATATTTTATCGTTGGATAAATTGAAACATCCAAAAGTTTTGGTAGATCTACTAACATTACTTGCTTTTCAAATTGGTGGAGAAGTATCTCATGCTGAGTTGGCATCGAATCTAAAAATTGACGCAAAAACAGTTCGACGCTATTTAGATTTACTGGAGAAATCCTTTATACTATATAATCTAAGGGGTTTTAGCAGGAATCTTCGAAAAGAGATTACCAAAAAGAGCAAATATTATTTTTATGACAATGGCATTCGCAATGCCCTCATTAATAATTTCAACCCTTTGTCCAAACGTAATGATACTGGGCAGTTGTGGGAGAACTTTCTGTTTATGGAAAGAGTAAAAAAGAGAGCTTACGGCAAGATACTTGCGAATGATTATTTTTGGCGAACATGGGACCAGCATGAAATTGATTTAATTGAAGAGCGGGAAGGCTCTTTGTTTGCCTATGATTTCAAATGGCAAAGTTCAAAATTAAAATCAGCAAAACTGTGGAAAGAAACCTATCCTGGTTCCCGCTTGCAAGTTGTTACAAAAGAAAACTATATCCCCTTCATCACTTAAATTCCCCGAATTTATTGGATTTATCCATTTTAGCTAGAAGGTTGGTAAGCTTTTTGATGTCACGTTGCACCAAGAAAAAATAAACAACTGGGGCAATTATCAGAGCAAAGAGAATAACAAGTGGGAAGTAGGAAGAATAACCTGCAAGAAAGACTGTGAAGAATGGATCGATGATAAAAACAAACCCCAGCCATAAAACAACAAGCATTTTTTGTACCGAGTAGTCGTAGTTTTTTAATTTTTCTTCTGTAAAAAATTTGTACATAAGTCTTTTGTAATATGTCTCACTGGTTTTCTTTGCCAGACTTAGAATATCTTTGTAAGAACTAAATGAAAACAAACTGTACTTTTCTTTTGGTTTCATCGCAACCAAGTATTGCAATGCTTTCTGATCTCCTACCTGATTCACTAGTGTGTTAACAAGTAGTTTACTACTAAGGCTAGTTGTTAGAGACAGGACTATCATGTAGAAAACAAGTGAGATAAGAAGGAAAAACTTGTACACTTCAATTCTGCCTGGAAGGAACGTAAGTGAACCTGGAAACAACCAGTATGTTCCCCATGCATATAGCAAACAGGTAACGACTAGAATGGCAGTTCCTATATAAGCGATTCTCTGAAGTGACTTGTTAAAGTGCATACCTACACTTAGTTGATAGCAATGTCATCCTCCACTACTGCTATTTCAAACATGGAGCAGAGGGGGATCGAACCCCTGACCTCGTACTTGCGAAGCACGTATTCTCCCAACTGAACTACTGCCCCATGATGAAAGCTATTGTACCAAGAATTGGTGTGATTTCAATTCACACCCTATACTCACTGTACTTCAATTATTCGGAATAAAGTTGTGGCAAAAGCTCGAGGCACTGAGTTTCTGTTTCCTCAGACCATCCACCTACTGTTTCTAGTACATTCCCATTCATGTCCAGGAAAAGCATGGTAGGGTAGGAAACTATATCGTATTTAGAATGTAGAACATCGAATTGGTCGAAGTAAATGGGATACTTGAAATCGGTGTCGTTTATTTTGGTAAAATCAGGCTCGGTGTTGAAGTTCTCTTTGTATATTGCAATGTGTTCTTCCAGTGTTTTGCCATCGGTGGAATTCAGTACGAGTAAAAAAGGAACCTGATGCATTCTAGCCTGTTCATATAATTCGTTATAGAATCGTAAAAGGGAATCAGAACAAGTAACATCTTTCACTGAGAATTCAAAAACGGGGCAGTTTACAAAAATATATCCTTTCGAAAGATCATTGAAATCAATTTTGTTATTATTTAGTGGTTCCAAAGTTTGTACTATTTCGGAAAAAGAATCCTGCGAAGATTCTACCTGTGTAATTACTGTTTCTTCCTTCGCTGTATTATCAGTAGAAGTATTGGATCCACAGGAAGTAAATGTTGTGCAGAACAAGCTAATGATAACTACAAATACACACCAATTTGTTCTCATATTTTTCATAGAAACTCCTTTTATTAGTGAAACCACTGTGCTGCATAATAACCGACAACACCAACAATGGTACTAAGAACCATACCCCAAATTAAATCAATTATAGTTACAATTAAAGGCCAGTCTTTAACAGTAGCCATATTGGTTAAGTCGTATGTGGCATAGGTAATAAGTCCAAACAGAGCAGCTCGAAGCAGAGTGTTTTTGATAGATGTTTCTTTTATACCGGGTACTACTACAAAAACAACCACACCTACAACAAACAGTAAGTAAAATATAATGGCAGCTACCCAGTTTGGGTTGGGGGCCAATAGAAAGCCAATATATTTTCGATAAAAATTTTTGGCAATTAATCCAAGCCAAACCATGTCAACAGCTAAAAAAGCAACAAGACAAGTAAAGTACAATTTGACATAATATAACATCTGTTTCTCCTTTTACATCTTTATTTTAAGGCTACTATCATTCAATTTGAAAGTCAACGGCAGAAAGAGAATTCAGTATGCTGAAAAGTTACTCAAAATTCATATTCTGTACATACTGTTTTTGCAATTCCGAATATAATGTTAAATACAAATTTATGTTATAGGCAGGTGGATTAATGCTTGGGAGGTGCTACACAATGAAACATCCAACTGTTTCGTTAACGGGAGCTTTTTCGTATACTGGTCGATATATTGCTTATGAACTGATTAAAAACAGTGTTTCATTCCAGGCTATCACGAATCATCCCAGGCCTTACCTTTTTCCATCGCAAACAATTCCTGTGGTTCCCCTTCAGTTTGAAGACGCTTCTGTACTCACCAATGCATTGAACTGCCGCATCACTGCACTC
>CAYRBR010000065.1:5335-7644 GCA_964422555.1 uncultured Caldisericota bacterium
TTACCAATGCATTGAAAAATACAAATATCCTGGTGAATACGTATTGGATTCGATATCCAGCTGCAGGCATTTCGCATGAAACAGCTGTCCAAAATAGTAAGATACTACTAGAGTGTGCCAAAAAGGCCGGAATTCAGAAAGTAGTGCATATTAGCGTATCAAACCCCGATATTCACAGCTCAATGTCGTATTTTCGGGGAAAGGCACAGGTAGAAGAGCTTGTTGTATCAAGTGGGATCCCGTATTCCATCATCAGACCTACTTTGATATTCGGGAAGGAAGATGTTTTAATTCATAATATAGCTTGGCTTCTGAAACACTATCCGTTTTTTCTTATGCCTGTCCCGACGCAGTATTCTATTCAACCCATATATGCTGAAGAAGTGGGACAAATTGTTTTCAATAGTATGGTTTCTGATAAAAATGAAACACTGGATGCTGCTGGGCCAGAAACTTGGACAATGAAAGAAATTATTCAGTGAATTTGAAAAGCATGTGGGTATCCTCGGCCTGTACTGGCTACTTCAACGTCGGTTACATTTGCAGCTGTTTCAATATTAAACAAGTTATTGCATGATACCGTTATCACACCCGAAGAGATGCAGGGGTTATTGGAGAATCGACTGATTTCCTCTTTTCCACCACTGGGGAAGGTTTCGTTCTGCAAGTGGTTAAAGGAAGAAGGAAAAGAACTTTGCTCTCACTATATTAACGACTATCAACGATTTTACGGAAATAACCTGTGAAATCGACTTATAGAAATACTTGCAACAGGTAGTGACTATTTACTATATCGTGATATACTATATTGTAATATAGTAAATGGAGTGATTCTATGTTTATTGGTCGAAAAAAAGAGTTAAAAAAGCTAGAAAAATTGTACTTAAATAAACAATTTGAATGTGTGGTCGTTTATGGTAGAAGGCGTGTAGGCAAGACTACGTTAATAAACGAGTTTTCTAAAGATAAGCCCACCATATATTTTACTGGGATTGAAGCCTCATCGAAGTTAAATTTAGAGAATTTAAGTGAAAGTATATTTAGTTATACTATGCCTAAAACTGGTGCATATCCCATTTTTGAGAACTATCAAAAAGCACTCGATTACATAAACGATTTAACTCGTGAAAAACAAATCGTAGTAATTTTTGATGAGTATCCCTATCTAGCTTCTTCTGAGAAATCAATATCTTCCATATTGCAATTATATATTGATACTAAATTCAAACACAGCAAGGTATTTCTTATTTTATGTGGTTCATCAATGAGTTTTATGGAGGAGCAGGTACTGGGTTATCAAAGTCCTTTGTATGGGAGAAGAACTGCCCAAATGAAGGTGGTTGCATTTGATTACAAAGACACTTCGCTTTTTTATCCTCATTACTCAATTGAGGATCAGGCACTACTGTATGGTGTTACGGGGGGAATCCCGTCCTATATCGAGAAGTTTAATCCAAATGATTCTATAGAGCAAAACATTGTGGAAAAAGTATTAGATGATTCTTCATATTTATTCGAAGAACCAGGGAATCTTTTAAAACAAGAACTTCGTGAGCCCCAATTGTATAACTCTATCATTACTGCTATTGCAAGAGGAGCGTCAAGATTAAACGACATAGCGTTGTCAGTTGGGATCGCTTCTTCTTTGTGTTCTCTCTATATTCGAACATTACAAACTCTAGGCATAGTAAAAAAAGAAACCCCTTATGGCGAGGAGAGAACCAGGAAAACAATCTACCGAATTGAAGACAATTTGTTTCTGTTTTGGTATCGATATATAGCGAAGCATATTTCATCGGTTACCCATGGGAATGGGGAATATCTTTTCGAAGCGTATATAAAACCTTATTTGAATGATTACATGGGCATTATATTCGAAAAGATGTGTATGGAGTTTCTTCAAAGAGAGAACCATCTTCATCATTTACCCTTCTTTTTCCCTTCATTAGGTCGATGGTGGGGTACGGATCCGAAGCAACGAACCCAAGTTGAGATAGATATTGTGGCTTCCTCACAAGCTGATAAAAAAATTCTGGTTGGGGAGTGCAAGTACAGAAACGAAACAACGGGATTAGAAGTGTATAATAATCTGGTGAAAAACAGTTTTTTGTTAACGAAGAATTACCCTGAAATATATTACTCTTTGTTCTCGAAAAGTGGATTCAATGTTGGGCTAAAAAAACAAGTAAAAGAGAATCCAAACGTTCTTCTGTTTACATTATCCGATTTATACGACCTTCCCCAAACCAAAGGTAAATTCCCCAATTGAAATACAGAATTTTATAAACAAAAGGAATGTGTTTCTAGCT
>CAYRBR010000066.1:0-7643 GCA_964422555.1 uncultured Caldisericota bacterium
CTGAACAGGGAACCAGACACCACAAGCAAGAACCAGGGAAAGGAACCAATAGAGTATTTTTTTGTAATTCATATTTCCGCTCCTTTTTAAAAAAGAACATATCATCTTACTACATTATAGCAGGGAATGAATATATGAAGTAACGAAAAAGTAACATTATAATTAGAATTAATTTAGAAAAAAGATACTTTAAGGGAATTCTAATGAAACTTATATTGTGGTTTTTTTAGAAAATTACGAAACGAGGTTGTTCAGCAACCAGGCAACACCATGGTTATTATTTGAAGGTCCCATATGATTTGAAAGTTGTTTCAATTCGGGAATGGCATTGTCAACCACTGCTGGGTGACCTACCTTTTTCATGAGTGGAATGTCGTTAAACGAATCACCAATAAATAGCACATCTTTTAATGAAACATGAAAGAAATTTGCCAGGAATTCCCCTGCCTGTACTTTTGATGTTTCTTCTTCAAACAATTCAAAAAAGCCGTATTCTCCTTTTTGCATGCTTTTTACCACAAACGGGAAAAGGTTGTTTTTATGAAGGAGTTGAAGAAAGGAAGTGAATGCAGAATTTCTGCCAATAAACGCCATTTGAGAAAGAAATGGCTCTTGTTCCCAATCAGAGAATGCATAATTGATTCTCCATTTGTTAATCTCCATATAAGACTTAAAAGGTCCTGTATAGGGCTCGGGACAGTAAATTATTTCCGAAGAAATAAACTGACCGTATAAAAGTGGGAACAGAGAAGTGGATGGGCAGTAGTGCAAAATATTCTTACAGAAAGCAACGGAGAATGGTTGCTGATGTAGAATTTTATTGCTAGAAGGAATATAAATTAAAGCTCCGTTTTGAAATGCAAATGGAATCCCTTCTGGCAAATAATGAATGTAATCCTTTGCATGAAGATAACTTCTTCCAGTAATAAGGGTAATAGGTATTCTTTTGCTTTGTACACGTTGAATAGCTGAAACAGTTTTGTTTGACACTTGTTTCTGGTCATTTAAAAGAGTTCCATCAATGTCGATAAATACTGCCTTAATCATTTATGATTCCTCAGGATGAGAGAATGCAATTTGAATTACTTTACAAGAAGGGTATGCGTTTATGATAGCTTTTTTCCCTTCATACATAGTTTTTCCCGTTGTGCATATGTCATCAATTAGGATAATTGTTGAAGGAGAAAAGGAAGTGCCTTTTACTTGGTATTTCGGTTGAACTACAAAAGAGCAACTAGTGTTTTTTTCTCTTTTATCTCGCGATAACCCAATCTGATCTTTATCTTTCCAGCGCCATTGTCTTTCTAGAAGGTCGGGTATGAAAGGGAGTCCGGTTGCTTTTGCCACTTCCTCTCCAATTAACTGACACTGGTTGTATCCTCGAGAGAGCGATTTCTGTTTGCTGACAGGCATGGGTATCAAGATTGCTTCTTCAATATCGCACTCTTGTGAAAGTTGTTCCAAAACAGGAATAAGAAAACAACTAATTGACTTTGCAGCTGGGAAATCTCTTCTATATTTCAGAGAAGTAACCAGCTTGGATACTTTTTTTGTGTATCGAACTGAGCAGTATATTTTATCTCCAAAATGGCTTACAAAATGATTATTGGGATAACAAGCGTCAGTAACTGCTTGTTTGCATTCATCACAAAGAAATTGTGAATTTGGTTTTCCACAAATAGAACAAGTTGGTGGGAACAGAACATCTAAAAGAAATTGAAAGGCTTTTTTTGGAACTTCTTTATCCATGCTTCAAATGACTAATGAAATCTTCCAGTGCCTGTACGTTTTTTTTGTTTGAGTTACGAAGTAGCTGAACGGTTGATTGATATTTGGCTTCTTTGTCTGAGTTCTTTAGGAAAGAATCGAATGAAGCTTTCATTTGATCCAGAGAGAATTGACTGGTGAGCATAGGTTGAAGATGTAATATGGAGGCAAAAGTGGTAACTTTAGGATCGTAAGTAAAAGGCAAGATAGGTTTGTTTAACAACGATAACAGGATCATGAAGTGCAACCGCATTCCAATGCCGAAGGAACAGCGACGTAACAGAGACAGCATATCTTCGGGTGTATTAAATGTATCAATAATACTTGTTTCATGTTTCATGTGTTTTTGAATTTGTTTGGAAAAACGTTTATCGTATTCAGGATAAAAGGGAGTAAACACAATCGGCAGGTGAGACTTTTCAGAAACATAGTCGAGAAACTGAGCAATTTCCTGCGTTTTTTCTCTGGTGTGTTTATTGGGACCAAAGCAGACAGCAATATAATTTTTATAGTGAGGGTAGGAGTCGATGTCGTAGGCTTTTTCGGGATTCAAAGAGAAGATTGGATCGATAGTTACTTCAACGTTCTGAACGCCAATACTTTTCAGAAATATTTTCGATGCTTCATCTCGAACTGTTATTGTGTTTACCTGGTTTAATACTATTCTGCACAGAACCTGATTGCTTTTTCGAGATAAAGGTCCAATACCGTTTGCATAGACTAAAACTGGCTTTCTAAACAATCGGGCAATTTGAATGATTCCCAAGTAGTATAAAGGGCTTTTAAAACTGGTAACATCTTGTATTAAGCCACCACCGCCACTAATTAGTGCATCGCTTCTCCATATCTCTTTTATGGCGTCAAATAGAGAAAAACGCTCTATTGCAAAAGCATCGGTTAAGGAAGAGGTTGAATAGGGATTGGAAGATAGTACAGATATGCTTAGGTGTTTCCCTTTAGCCTGAATTGCATTCAGATCTCTCATAAGGGTTCGTAAAATTGCTTCGTCCCCAATATTTCCAAAACCGTAGTATCCCGATAAAACAACCCTTGCAGGTCGAATTCGTTTTCTTTTTTCTGCAAAGTAAGAAGGAAGTACCGAAACAATTCGATAGAATCGTTCTTTTGGTTGTTTGCATATTCGATAAAGCCATTCTAAATTGTGATCTATCCACCACTGTGGTGATCGCTGAGTAGTGCCGGCCCAAACGTCAAATGACCCACCCACTCCAATGGCAATTTTACAGGATAAAACAGGTTTCCATTTTGCAATAAACGTTTCCTGTTTCCCCATACCCAAAGCTACAAAGAGAATATCCGCCTGAGATTTCTGTATAGTTTCAAGGATAGTTTTTTCCTGGGAAGAATCGAAATAGCCATCCTGCATGCCAGCAATTTGTACGTTTGGGTATTGTTTTGAAATATGCTCCTGAAGGGCAGGTTGAATTTCTTTTTTCCCCCCTAGGAAAAAGACACGAAGTGATTGTTCGTTGGCTATTTGTAACAAGCTGGTAGAAAACTCAATTCCAGGGATTCTTGAAAGAATTGCATTATGTTGTACTTTTGCTAGTTTTACTATGCTCATTCCATCAGGAATAACAACGTCAGCACTTTGAATTGCCTGCAAAACATCTTTCTCTTTATTTGCCTTGATAGCCATTTCAATGTTTAATGTAACAATATGCTTGCAGGTTTTGTTGTTTCTAACAAGGGTGTTGTTTACTTCAGATAACAAATCTGCTCTTTTTTCACCTGTAATGTCTATATTGCATATATTCACAGAGGTTGGTAAAAAAGATCTATACACAGCTTTTGTTTTTTTAATCATGGTTTTATTTGAAAAATATTGTTGAATCATTTTATGTCCATTTTTTACAAAAGCACTTCTTTTTTCGTTTGAGTGTAAGAGTTCAATAACCCCATTTCGAATATCTTCTTCTCGTGAATAAATGAAGCCATTGTACTTGTTTATTATTAGCTCCCGAATACCACCAATTTTCTTTGCTACTACAGGAATACCAGCATTCATGCTTTCAAGAATGGCAATACCCAGTGCTTCAGAGCGGGGGGTAAACAACATTATATCAGAGGCTTGGATAAATGGTTTAGGGTTTTTCTGAAATCCAGCAAAAACAACATTATCCTGAATATTCAGATCCGTGCATAGCTGTTTTAGTTTTACTTCCTCTTCTCCTCCGCCAACTAGTAGAAGATAGACTGGTTTTTGAGAGTGTTTTCTGTGTTCTGAAATGATCTGATGAAAGATGCGTATTGTTTCGTCGTAGCCTTTTACGGGTACTAATCGTCCTAAACTACCAATAACATAGGCATTGCTGGGAATTGAGAATTGACTTCGAATAGTAGTACGATTCTTCTGTATATCTTCATCGTTTGATTTGCTTACTACTTCAACGCCATTCTTGATTATGGTTATCTGGTTTCGGTTAATACCTCTTCTGATAAGCTGCATAGCAACTGTGTACGATACTGCAATATGGGCAGTAGAGGTTTGGATGGTTAGCTGGTCAATAACGCTAAAGAAAATTCCCATAGGAAAAGAAGAATAATCAAAAAGAGGGTTGCTATGATAAGTAGTAATAATTGGTATGTTTGATTTTCGAAGTGCCAACCTTCCGTACATGTTTGCTTTTAAACCATGTGTGTGGAGAATATCAATTTTTTCTGAAAGAGCCCATTCTCGGATTTTTTTTGGAAGATTTGGTTCTAGTTTAGAGACCAATGGATACGTTTCCATGGGAACATTGGGAAGAGTGTCAACAGAATTTGATAACGCTCCTTTTCCAAGAGAAAAGAAGGATATTTCTGTTGCAGCATCAGGCAGCTCTTTGCATAAGGTTAATATGTGTCGTCTTCCACCTCCGGCATCACCGCCATCAGCAAGAATACCTATTTTTATTTTTCGCATACGAAGATTATACTAAAAAAAGACGATTTTATTGAAAACGATATACACGCCATTGTTTTTCAATTGCTCCCATTTTTAAAAGGGGGTGCATCATTGGTAAATTGGTTTCAGCAATTTGGGAAGCAGATACCCTTTTAATCCCAATTTTCATTGCATCTTCAAAGAGTCTTTTGTAAAGAGCTGCATCAAGTCCATTTCCTGGCATTTTTGTTCCCAGTATTAAAACGCGAGCCGTAGTATAGGAATGTGAGAGTGTTTTGCCAAGGATACGACAGAAACCCTTACAATCTCGGTAATACAAATTACATAGCTTGCGTAAAGGAGATGTTTGAATAGATGCTGGGGGAAGTGTCTGAAACAGTTCATTTATATCAGGTACGGTAATGTTAATACCCAAAATTTCTTTTTTTTGATTCTCCATAATATGAATAAGAGAGGTTTCGCTGAATAATTGAATCGACTTCCGTAAGTCGTTTTGTTCGTTTTCCAGAAGTGGAGAGAATTGTGGATGAGAGGGGGTATTCCATAGTTCATTGTAAAGAGAGATAATTCGGTTTACTTCGAACATATACTCTTTTTTTGGAGGGGAGTAAATACGGATTCCTTTATTTGCAAGCTGTCTTTCCAAAGAACCATACTTGGTTTCCATTCGATGAATTCTGTCCAAGTAGGATTTGAAGCTTTGTTGTTCTACTCCAAAAGAGAACCAATCCGTTTCTTTCGTTCCTTTCGAAGCAAAGAAATTCTCGTAATAAGGGGGATTAAAGGGTTCCATAAAGTAGGGTTTAAAGTGAAATCCCTTTATCTGCAGACCTACCTGTGAGCTGGCATTAAATCTGCCAGGACCAATAATTCTGTTTACTTGCTTTTTTTGCAGGTCTTCCAAAGCAGTAGTTAGTAGTTTTTGCGCTGTGAAGTCATCGTTGATGCACTCAAATAGGCCTATCCACCCAGTATTCTTTTTCTTGTCCTGGGAGTGCAAACGATTGTATTCTTCATCTATCCAAACACCAATTCTTCCTATTGGAATTGTATCTTTATAGGCAACCCAGTACTTAACATAGGAAACATGATCCTGGAAAAAAGGATTCTTTTGGGGGTGTAACTCCCATTTTTCAAGTTGATACAGTTGATATTGAAAGTGCTTCTGGTACCAGGGAATGCGAAAAAATTCTTCAAAAAAATGACCTAGTACCGAGGGATTCTTTTCCCATTTAAAGTTAGATTGAATCTTAGAACCACTGATTGCTTCAACGATTTGTGTCATGATAGAGAAAAATTGATGAAGTTACGAGTTCTTATCTGAGTTAATTTGCGAGATTACTTTTTTTACTTTTGGTTGAATCACCATTTGGCAATAACGAGCATTTGGATTCTTCAGGAAGTATTGATGGTGATATTTTTCAGCGGGAAAAAACTGGTCTAAAGGTTGTACTTCTGTTACGATTGGATCTCGTAATGTGGTCTGTAACTGCTTGATGTACTGTAGTGTTTTTTCTTTCTGTTCATGAGTTGTATAGAATACTGCAGATCGATATTGTGTTCCAATGTCGGCTCCCTGTTGGTTCAAGGTAGTGGGGTTGTGTGCCGAGAAAAACAGTTCCAGTAAACTTTCAAATGATATTTCAGAGGGTTGAAATACAATACGAACTGCTTCCGCGTGATTTGTTTCTCCTGAGCAAACTTCTTCGTAAGAGGGGTTTTGTCGATTTCCTCCTGTGTATCCTGGTTCAATTGATTGAATACCGGGCATTAATTCAAACACTGCTTCCATACACCAAAAACATCCACCGGCAAAAATGGCTGTTTCTAATTCACGATTGGACGAATCATGATTCATTATTTGCTCCTAAAAGTTGTTTTTCGAGCTGATTTATATATGGATATTCCATCAACTGTAACTGGCTAAGAAAGGAGAGCTTATCTTCTTTATTTGATGAAACAAAGAGTTTTTCATAGAACATATCTGGGTCGATTAACTCCAGCAATTCTCTGCTATGAGTAAATTGAATTTTGGTTAGGGTTACAAGCAGTTTTTCTATGTCGATACAATCATCGGATTGTTGAATTTTAGTAACGAAAACGTCAACGGGTAATCGGTGCATGTCTCTATACTTTGATCGGTAGAGGGTTTGAAGGAAACTACTGATATCACTCAAATCGTCACACAGCTGAATTTTTTTCACTAACAAGTCGATTTTCAGTGAAAAAATGATAGATCGGAATAGTTCATCTGAGAGAATTTGTTTTAGGATATTTAAAAGAACCTCTATTTCTTGAATAGACTGGTTTTGATTTAGTTTGAATATATAGAGTGAAGTTGGAATTTTATCCAAATCAGAGTACTGTATTTTTTGAAGAGTACTGAGTAAAATGCTCACATCCTGAAGATTGTTTGATTCTTTGATTTTATTAATGAAAACAGCTACATTCAGTGATTCCAAGATTGCGTTAAACTCATTTTTTGTGCAAGTTTCTTGGAGTGTAGAAAGCAACATACTGATATCTCGTAGGTTTGTACCCATTCTAATTTTGTTGTCAAATAAATTAGGAGGAAGTTTGGTAATATACAAGTAGTGAATCTCATCTAAGTACGACAATAGAAGTCCAATACTTCGTAGATTATCACACTGCTCAATTTTTCCTGCAATTTCTGTAGCAGGAATCAGACGAATTGTTTCAGAAAAAATAGTAGGAGAAACTGTTAGCTGAAGGTTGGATAAAAACCAGCTAATTTTTTCAAGGTCGTCTGTTTTGAGGATCTTATCAACAAACAGTTGAGGATGGAGATCGTTAATATGGGGGTAGCGGATGGCCTGAAGATCTTTTATCAGACTACAAATATACTCTAAATCATCCGTAGCCTTTATGTGATTAATGAAAACTGAGGCTGGTAGAAGAGTAATAATGATTTCAAAGAACTCATTAGAAAGGGTATCTTTCAGGGTTT
>CAYRBR010000067.1:0-7473 GCA_964422555.1 uncultured Caldisericota bacterium
CCGGGGCGATGGCAGCAAGATCACCCATCATCAAAGCTGTGAAGGAGCATGCAGAAGAAAACTGTGAACGACAGAGTCGAATTTCCAAAGCTTTGTATGCCAGCGATGAAATGGCTAGCTTTATTGTTGCCGTTGCAATGGTACGACCCACAGGATTAGATGGAATGAAAGCAAAGTCTGTAACCAAAAAAATGAAAACAAAACAATTTGCAGCGAAAGTAAACCGAGATCAATTACAACAATCGGCAACCGATTTGGGAATGGAACTGAATGACCATATCAACCTGGTGATTCAAGGATTGCAACACTTCGAAGAGCGCTTGCAGAAAGAAGAACACTACTCGCTGTTACAGGGGAACGTTGCATAATTACTCTTCGAGGGGCGCATCTCCTAGGTGGACACGCAATGTGTCGATATCAACATTTTCACTTCCACCCAACTTCCAGTATGCGGTCCATTCACCACGATCATCCAGTACAAGGTTTACATTGTTGGATAACAAGCCATTCCCGTCTCTGACGTAGTTCATGGAGTGTTCCTCTCCACTTTCGTCCTGAAAAGTAAAATAGTAGCCCTGACCAGGTTCGATGGAAATCATGTTCCCAAAGGGTGTATATAGGACACCATCAACATTGGTTGAACGCTTAAACATATCAACTTCTTCTTCGGACCACCCTAGTTCTAACTCTTCGTTCATTGTATCCCATCCATGTCCATCATAGTCGTACCAGGGTAACCAGTCTCCTGTAAGTTCGTTGTAGGCAATCATGTGTTCGGCTATTCCGACGGAAATTTCGTTAATACCAGTACCAAGAGGAGTTTCAGTCGTGTACCATTCGTTCTGCCAGTTGTCCTGATCTAAACTGGCCCAATACTCTACATCTCCCTGTTCATGGTTTTCTTCAGAAACAGGATTTTCCAACACATCCTGTGTTTTTGAGAATACTCCGATTACGCTATTACGAACCCCAGGTATGGAAGCAATTACAACAAGCACCAAAACAGCTACAATAAGGGAATAATCTAAAACAGTCTGTCCATTTTCTTTTTTGTGAAATTGGAATAAAGATATAAAACAAGAAGGCATACATCACCTCAATAAAAAAATATAGAATTCTTATTTTTATTATACCCACTAATAAGAAAAAAGAGGGAGAAAAAGTAAAAAAACTGCAGAGTGTTTTTTAGGGATATTGTAAATATCCTTCATGAATTTGAATATCCGGGATCATTTCACGAAGTGCTTTAATTAATTCAGGAGCAGGAATAGATGAGAATCTGTAGTTCCATTCAAAATACTCTGTTTTAATTTGTAAATTCCCAGGACGAAAACGTTTTGCCGATTCTTCTTCGGAAGACATTTCTCTGGCATCGAAGGAATACTGCAAATAGGTTATATCTTTCAAAGGAATGGCAAAATTCTGAGGATGTTCCTGGAGAATGGTTTCGGGTGTCAAATCAAAATACCGAGCATAAAAGTACAAACTGACTCCAAATTGAATTCGATTTGCTTTTATGGGTTCTCCTTTTTCTTCTTCATATTCTAGCTTCTTCTTTTGTACTTCCTTGTTAAGTAGTTCCTTTGTGTATGTGGCATGAATGAACTGGTCCGGGAATAAAACCAGGTTGCATGTAATGGATCGAAAAAAAGATAACTTCCGACCCGCAAATGGAATAACAGCTAAAGCTTCCCCTTTTGTTTCTGCGGGACTATTTTTTTCATCTATATTCATGCAACTCTCCTGTTGTTGTTGATTTATTAACAATATTATATACCCTTTTCCATATCATGGATATAGCAATTTTATTTGTCATTTTGTTTTTTGGGTACCTATTGGGAACTTTTAAAATAAAGGGCGTGGCTCTCGGCACTTCTGCTGTGTTGTTTATTGCTTTAATATTTGGGCACTTTGGATTTCGACTTCCCAGTATTCTCACCGAATTTGGGCTTATTCTTTTCATGTATTCCGTAGGTCTGTCTGTTGGACCACGTTTTTTTAGAATGTTCCGTCGCACGGGTGTGCATTCTGTGATATCTGCCATTACAACAGCTATTGCCGGAGCTGCAGGAGTATTCATTGTATTTTATCTATTTAAACTTCCTTTCGACGTTGTTACTGGTTTGTACTGTGGAGGATTAACCAACACTCCTGCTTTAGCCGCTGCTATTCAAACTGCTGAAACACAGTTCACGCTTACTTCGGCTGCGAACATATCTTCAGGTTATGGAATAGCCTATCCCTTCGGGATGGTAAGTGTGGTAGTGTTTAACCAATTCTTGCCGAAAATCTTGAAGAAGAGTCCAATGCAAGAAGAAGAGAAATGGCAAAAGGAAATGGAGAAAATGTATCCTTCTCTGCAAGCAACCCAGTTTAGGGTGAATAATCCGTCGATTATCGGGAAGAGCATTCAGGAGATAAACCCAGAACGAGTATATCAGACTAATTTTTCAAGAATTTTCAGAGGAAACGACGTATTTGTGGCTTCTCCTACCTTTGTCCTGGAAAAAGGGGATATTGTTAAATGTGTTGGACCTCGATCTGAAAAAACTATGATGGAAAATATCTTGGGAGAAGAAGTACAAGAAATGAAAAATGATCATCCATCCAAATTTCTTGCAGAAGCTAGAGTGATGGAAAGCAAGATAATCGGAAAACGACTGCGACAATTACGTTTTTTTGCTCAAAATGGAGTGGTGGTTACGCGAATCAAGCGAAGTGGTTTTGAGTTTTCTCCCATGGGAAATGCTACTTTAGAGATGGGAGACGTTCTCATTATGATTGGCGCAACGGATGCCATTAAAAAAGTACGGGAGATAGTACAGGGTGTGGAGAAAAAGTTTGAATTTACCGACTTCATCCCTTATTTACTTGGTTTATTGCTGGGAGTAGGGATCGGATTCATACCAATTGTTCTTCCGAATGGACTGAAAGTGACGCTGGGAGCTTCTGGTGGAGTGTTTTTAGTAGCACTGGTACTGGGACATTTTGGACGTATTGGGAAGTGGCGATTCTACGTTCCTAATTCGGTTCATAACTTTTCCATGGAATTAGGGCTCATGATCTTTCTTGCCGGAGCTGGCATGTTAGCAGGCTCTCGAATAGTTCCAATTCTGCATGAATACGGATGGGTATTGTTCTTAGCAGGAGCGATTGTGACCATTATAACAATTGGAATATCCTTCCTTGTCATGTGGAAAATTCTGAAAATGAATGTTTTTTCTATTATGGGATCGTTAAGCGGAGGTATGACAAATCCTCCTGCTTTAGCAGCTGCCAACAGTCAATCGAAAACGAATGTACCCACTATATCCTATGCAGGAGTTATGCCGGTAGCATTGATTGCTAAAATTCTTATTGCACAGTTCTTGCTTCTATTTCTTCATTAACGATGGAAAATATCGGAATTGCCTTTCTATACACCCTAATTGCCGGATTATCAACTGGAATAGGAGGTTTGATTGCTTTTTTCACTAAGCAAACGAATACTAAATTTCTGTCTGTTGTGTTGGGTTTTTCAGCGGGTGTTATGATCTATATTTCCTTTGTTGAGCTTCTTATTGAAGCATTCGAAGAACTACGTCTTCTAATGGGTTCATTTCAGGGCTCTTTTGTAACCATCCTTTCTTTTTTTGCCGGGATTGGCTTGATCATGATTATCGATCGATGCATTCCCTGCTATGAAAATCCACACGAAATAAAAAAAGTGGAAGCTATCTCCCAAAATCAGGAGAATCCACCCAGTGTAAAATCGATAGCTCCCCGATGTAAAAGAAATGGAAAGAGCTGTTTACAGATGAAAGATATCAACCCTGCAAAATTAAGGCGTGTTGGTATTATGATGGTATTTTGTATTGCCATTCACAACTTTCCAGAAGGATTTGCAACCTTCGTTACCGTTTCCAAAGATCCTGCACTGGGTTTGATTATTGCCCTGGCAATTGCTATACATAACATTCCGGAAGGAATATCTGTGTCAGTTCCTATCTATTATGCCACTGGAAATCGAAGAATTGCCATGTTCTATTCTTTTCTTTCTGGCTTAGCAGAGCCACTTGGAGCAATCATTGCCTATTTCTTTCTGCAGTTTTTCATCAGTGATCTGCTTATTGGAATTCTACTTGCTATGGTGGCAGGAATTATGGTATTTGTGTCCTTTGACGAATTGTTACCCGTGGCTGAGGAATATGGGGAACACCATTTGGCAATCTATGGTTTAATCGGTGGAATGGCCTTCATTGCGCTAAGCATGCTTTTTATATAGTTGTTCTTACTCTAACGAATATCAGCAAATACAAAACGTATCATAATTATAAAATAATCTTTCATATTCTTGACATATTGTTTCTTCTTTGGTTATACTAGTATAACTTTCGAAGGAGGAAGGTATGAGAAATATACAGAAGATGATTGGATTATTTGTTATATTTATTCTTGGTATGGGACTATTGATCTATACTATTCCTGTGGCTTACAATGCGCAGGAGAAAAAAGAAACTACGTATCATATAACCGACGGGGAAACTACGCCCGAAGAAACTCCAAAACGTCCAGGCAATGAACCTTCCGATAATGAACCAATGGGCATTCTACATACACGGGAAAGACCCAGTAACAGGCCCAGCCCTACTAAAAGAGGTGGTTTACTTCCACCGAAAGAAGAGAGTGACAATGTTGACCCCCCTGGAAGTGGTATTTCGGATGGTGGATACAACGACAAAGGTGGATGGTGGAGAGATCCCGATGGGAAAAAACACAATTGGGGAATTATTCCGGAGATGCCAGGATCTGGAGACTGGTAGGTTGAAGAGCTTAATAACAGAGTTGGGGTGTAGAATGGTGCGGTATATAGCCAGTTTTGTAGTGTTGTTGTTTTTTATTTCTTTCATGATAATCCCATCTTCGGGCTCGGTTGAAAATGAATACGTTGCTATGAAACCTATAACGTTGGTAGAGGATTTTTATTCCATCGATTTTTGGAATGAAGATTTGTTAGCGTCCATTTTACAGGATAGAGATTCGTTTGAGTTTTTCAAAGTGAATATGCCTTTGCATCCTATTAATCCTGATACTCGAGACAAATGTGCTTTGACTGATAATCAGGTACGCTACGACTATGAAGGGATTACCTATTTTCCTTGGGTGGTAGTGAATGGAGCTGTTAAAGAGAACATTGACAATACAAATGCAAATATTAGTGGATTAATTATTGATGGTATTGAAAACAACAAACAGTATGCTAGTTTCTGGATGAAAGTAACTGATACAAACATGATAGAACTAACTGTAAAAGGCGAGCATGAA
Source organism: uncultured Caldisericota bacterium (assembly GCA_964422555.1). Taxonomy (GTDB): domain Bacteria; phylum Caldisericota; class Caldisericia; order UBA6126; family UBA6126; genus JAGLCW01. The sequence goes on from CAYRBR010000067.1 coordinate 5,305, forward strand.
GCCTTAAAAGAATACACTGCTTTATCACTTAATTTGATTCTAATTGAAGATTGGGTAAATTGTGACTTTTCATTCCAGAAGTGGATTTTGGAACATAAAACAATGCGTAGGAACATTGTACGGGATTACCCACTAATTCCTCAGGGAAAAGAAATCAATCTTTACAAAGATCAAGAGTTAACAGAGAAGATCCCTGTATCAATACCAGAACGAACTGCCAATAAGTATATTGTATTGGCTATGTTACAAGATCCTATCACAAGAGAAATATTGGCTACCGGCGTAACCCCATTGTCAAATCACAAAATTCCTGCATACTTCAATTGGAATCATTGGCCAAAGTGCATTTATCCATCATCTCTTGGAGAAATTCCAAATTTTGAGAGCATGGATTATGTTCGAAAAACAGGATTAAGTGAAATGTCATTTTCTGTTCAAAATGCTATCGATTTGAAATCATTGTCAACAAAGATTTCAAAAAATGAAGTAAAGTATTTTGAAATACTAGGGGCTGTTCCAAAGCTATCCAGCAATTTGGAGAAATTCACCTTTGACCCAGAAACTTCAGAAGTTGAAATGAAATTTACAGAACCACTAAACGGAGATCACGAGTTGTTTTCTTATATTGTACACTACACAAAATATGATTTGTATTCTTCTTGTTCATTTCAAATCAAAGACTTCCATGCATTAGATGCCAATAAGAACTCTGTTTATTTTTCTGTTAACGATATTATTCGAAGACACCCCAACCGGATGATTGTAGCCAAAGAACCCTGTGATTTTAATGATGATAAGTGGATTAATGACAAGGATTACCAGTTGATTACCACTGCATTTGGTTTAAAAAAAGGGGATATCGGATACGATAGGCGATACGATTTGTGCAAAGAAGGAATTAGTAGAAATCGTATTGATTTCTCCGATCTCTTTATTTTTAACACAGTTCATAAAGAGCAAAAAAGGCTAACCGCTCTTATTGAAACAACCTAATACATCGTGTAAAAGGAAGGGAAATAATTATGAAAAAATGGATCCCGGTTTTTATTCTATGTTTTTTAATTCAATCCTGTTCCCTGCAATCAACAAATCTTTCTTCCGAGAGCTCTGTACAGGAAACCTTGCTACAAAACACAGGTACCCTCGCTGTGCAAGAACTAGATTTTACAGAAGGAGCACAGTATATTGGTTTACAGGAAACATCTCCCTTTGTTATCCGAAAACGAACATATCCTGCTTATGACAACATCAATTACTGGGAAGAGTTCAATGTAAGTGATATGAAAAACGAATACTACAAGTATGATGGAGAAACACTAACCCCAATTGGATCTTCTCTATTTGAGAAGGGGATACAAGATTCTTACCTTTCTCCTATTCACCTTCAGTCTCGTAAGGGAACATACTATTATGTAAATGGGTATCTTGTACGAGAAGATGCTGAAGAAATGATTGGAACCTATTCTTCTTCCACCAAATCTATCATACAACCTACCAATGAATCGAAAACCTGGATTCTATTTGACCGTTCCGACTCTTCTGAAGATGAATACGTACTGTATAATTTGGATACCAAGGAAGAATATACCTTTTCCTATGAGCATCCCATACTCTATTTCTACTCTTTCAATAATGTACTAGTGTTTGGATGGGATGTTCCTGAAACAAACCCATGGAATTTTCAATACAGTGTATATGAATTTATGCCAGAGGATTATGTTTGTGAGTTTACTACTAAATATGGGAAAGTATATTTTGATGAAAATGATGAAAACTCAAATAGAATAGCTCTATCGGAGTTAGCTTCCAGCATCGCATTAGAAAATTACATAGATACTGATGCAAGTCCATACTTATTGGAACTTAGTACTGAAGAGACATTATCCCCTAATGCGGATATAATAACTCAATTAAAACCAAATGGTGCAGAACCAAGTTGTTCGGTATTGGTGTGGGCTACATTAGATAAAACACAAATTTGCTTATCTGATTGTATTTTCTTGGCACAAAAGAGTGAAGAGAAATCCGAATCTCCTCCAGAAACCCTCCTTTCTGATACCATTATTTCCCAAATTCATCCGTTTCATACCAAAACTACTCAAGGATTCTGGGTGATTCCAGCATTAACTACTATTGGCGATGACAGTATTATCTACTTATTTACCTGGG
>CAYRBR010000068.1:0-7416 GCA_964422555.1 uncultured Caldisericota bacterium
TAATGGATACCATATTAATACCTACAGGGCAGGACTGCGTACATCTTCCGCATCCTGTACAGGAAAATGTATCGAGTTGAACTACCGAGTAATGATATTTGTGCATAACTCTCTGGCGTAACCTTTCTTTTTTGGAACCTCGAGGGTTGTGCCCAGAAGCATGAAGAGTAAATGCATAATTCTGACATGTATCCCATGTTCGATAGCGACATCCTTCGTCACAACTTGCCAACCGATCTGCAACATCAAAACAGGTACAGGTAGGACAATTAAAGGTGCATGCTCCACAGGAAATACATGCATTGCTATATTTCTCCCATATGGGGGCATCATACGCTTGTCCTACATTGCCTTTTATGGAAGGTAGGTCTATTTTTTTCAGAAGCATCGCTTCAGTGGATTCTCGAATCATCTCCAATGCCTGGGAATCTTCATCTAAAGATTCCTCCAAGCAAGAATCAATAGTTTCAAGAAGTTTTTTCCCTTCGTTTGTAATCGCTTCTACTACATACCAATCTTTCATTGTAGCCATCATAATGTCGGCTCCATCTGTATCGACAGGTGAATTTCCTAAACTAGTACAGAAACAGGTTCCTTTTGGATCTGTGCAGGCCCATCCAATTACAACCGTGTTCCGTATTCTTTCAATTACATACGGATCTTCAAACGAAGTAGAATAGAATTTCTTCATATATACCAATGCATGAAGATCACATGGCCGAACACCAAGAATAATCTGAGGTTCAACTTCTAAAGAGGGTTGGATTTTGGTTTTTCCTTTATTGTTCTTAGCGTAGGTATACATTTCATCTGTTTGTGGAAACAGGAATTCGTTGGGAGATCGGATCGGATTTTCTCCCTCAATACGTACTAAAGATGTATCTTCTATTTTGCTAAATTCTCGAATACCTGATTCAGCATTTACCGGAGCAATCAATTTGGATTGTTTTTTTAACTCTTCCAAAAAAGAAGGGAGTTTGTTTTTTTGTAATCTTTTTCTCATGATTCCTCCTATACAAGATCTTCGCCAAGATTATATGAAAGAAGTTTTTGACGTTCCGTATTTGTTTTTCCAGGTTTAAACTCAAATTCTTTCCACATCAAGCGATTAAAATATTCAAAGAAAACGTGTAACGGTATATTCATTGGGCATGCTCTTTCACATTCTCCACAACCAGTACAATTAGGAGCTACATGGTGAAATCGAATCATGTGGTATAGAACATTATTCTCGGTAGATACTTCTGGGTCTAGCATTTTTACGTTCATTTTTGGCTTTTCAAATATGCATCGATCTGAACAGAAGCATGCAGGACATACGTTTCGACAAGCATTGCATCGAATACAACGAGAAAGTTCGGTTCGAATCATTGCACTGAATTCATCCGGAGTCATTTTATCTTGAGGAAGCACTTCTTCTGAATGAAGCATCCGTTCTATTCTTTGGCGATATGCTTTTTCTTCTCCCACAAAATAGTATCCGTAGTAGTAAGGAAGATCGCAATTCTTTGTATCGCTACACTTTTTCATCCAATACTCTCTGTTTTCAAGAGTTTTTTCTTCGTTGTTCTTTGTTACACATCGCAATGTGTTGTTCTCTTCCGTGATTTCTTTAATGTAGCCACCTAAGTTTTGTTCGACTTTGTGAATATCAACTATTCCATCACAAGCTAGAACAATTAGGTTAATATCTTCTTCTTTAACTTGCTCATCAGCAATTAACTGCATAACAGAACGGGCATCACATGCTTTACAAGTGATGTGAATTTTTCCGTTGAAATTTGCGGGAAGAATTTCACGTCTGTTAAATTCATTTAAATACCCAGCCAATGAAGCTGCACAAAAAGAATCAAAAACGATTTCATCAATCTCATCTGCATTCCATATAAAAGCCGGTATTCTTTGTCCTGGCAAGTAAGTTTTCTTCCAGCTTATAATTAAATCACCCGGTTTAAAAACTTCGTGTAATAATTGTTTTAGGTTTTTTTCAATTGGTCTTTTCACTTTTCATCTCCTTTTTTTTCAAGCAGAGAAAGTTGACTCATAAACAAATCCAATTCTTTTATTACATTTTTCACATCGGACGGTTTATGCCATATTGCTTGAAATCGTTCTGAAGGAATTCCAAATGCTTTCAATGTGTGTTTTGTTAAATAAAACCGTCTTTCTGAGAAAACAGAACCTTCCCGGTAATGACAATCACCAGGAGAACAACCTAAAACAACAACACCCAACGCTCCTTCGTGAATTAACTTCAATGCAATACTTGTGTTAAAGCGACCAGCACAGGTTATGGGTACAATTTTTATGGAAGGATATTTTTCTTCAACTGCTTTTATCAATGTTTTTCTTTTATCTGCTAAACAAGGAAAAAGGTAAACTATTTTTCGGTTAGCCATATATATTGTACCTCCTCTAATACCGATTTTGTTTCAGGATCTTGTAGTTGGATAGCTTGTGATCGACATGCTCCTTCGCATATACCACAGCCCTGGCACTTTGCTTCATCCACAAATGCCACTATTTGCTGATTCTTTATAACTGGGGTAATTGCTTTTTTAGGGCAGACATCAACACAATATTGGCAGCCTGTACATCTATTCTTGTCTACTTTTGCGACAATCCGTTTTCGTCGGAATAATAAAGGAACAAAAGCAAGAACAATACACACTAACAGAATGATTCCCAGTAGCATCATTTGTTGTTCAAATGACAAAACAGTTCCTTCAAATGGAATTGGTTTCTCGGGTAACTTGGCAACAGGGAACAGTGCAGTTAGTAATGAAATAAATCCAAGGATAAAAAATATCAAGGAAATAGGTGGAGTAATTTTTGGACGGGCAATTCGTTTGAAGTGCCAAATAAGTACAACAAATATCAAAATAGGGAACAACAGATGAAATCCCATGTTAACAGACAATAGATTCTGATACTGTCTTCGTCCATATTCAAAATAATCAGCCCATTTCATTAGCATTGCTTCAAATTGTGGGGCATACGAAGCCAAAAAACCACTATAAATAATTACTATAACAAAGAAAACAAGCACTAACCCGGTAATCCAACCAAGATTACGAGGTTTTGCTACTTTATCCGTTGCCCACATTCTGATTAAATGAAGAATTGCAAACAACAACATTCCAATTGCAGCAAACCGATGAAATGTTCTTAGATAAACTCCGAATGGCAATTCATTAGTAATGTACACTAGTGAATTATAGGCTTGTCCGGTTGAAGAGATGAAATTCATAAAAAGGAAAGTTCCAGAAAGAATCTGAAGAACTAGAAATACAAAGGTTATCCCACCCAGATAATAAAAGGGGTTGTTTAAATATCCAACTTTCTTTTCTTGAATATCCATCATTCTCCTCCTTCTAAGGAATCTAGATAGATATCCTCGCCATCAACCGTAATTTCGTAAATATCTAACGCTCTTGGAGGAGGTCCTGCGGTAACTTCACCTGTTGTGGGGCTGAATGCACCATTATGACAGTTACAGAAAATCCTTTCTTCTGGTGGTTGCTCTTCGTTCCAACGGACAATACAACCAAGGTGAGGACAAACTGCACTATATGCATGATATTCACCATTGATGTTTGTAAGGATCCCAAAAATATCCTGTCTGACCTTTTCTGTTCCAGCATAAGGTAAATCAAGCTTAACACTGAACGAGTAACCGGTATTCTCGGGAACATCGCTTACAGTAGCAATTTTGATTGGATCAAATGCAGCAGTAAATTTATACCCAGAAAATTTATAGGGTTGTGCATCTTGATAAAATAGTTGCAATGCAGGTGAAGCAATAATAAAACCTGCGATAAGAAAGCATACAAAAAATGCAATAAGTACTTTACCACTTTTTGACATAAGTACCTCCACACAAGTAACATATAAAAACAAAGTGTTATTGAATACGATCTGATTTAATTATATAAAAAAATTTCAGTAAAATATGAATAATTAATGACGATTGAACAAATTACTGACATTTCTCAATCGGAACTCATTGACGTAAAAGTGACTCTACCAATTCTTATTCTTCCCGTAACGGGTTTCACTATTACAACACTGCTTCTCCAATCGGGACAAGAAGTGATAATAACGTGTCCTCCTGCCGAAGGAGTTCCTTCATGTTTAAACCAAAGGGTTCTAGGCAAAACAGGTGATCCTGAATACCCAAACTCAACTGATCCGGTACATATCGAACCGTATTCATCTTCATAAATAGGAGTCTCAATTCCGAAATAATAGGGGTACCCAATGTTAGATGGAAAATCTCTACGAACATATTTCCCCTCCACATTAAAGCTATCTTGTTCCAATTCATATTGATAGTAATTCTCTGTTGGATAAAAAACGATTTTTAAGTCTTGATTTGTTGCGATAGCAGTTGAACGAAGGAGTTGTAAATCCTGGCAAAGCGTATGCGTATATACATCAAGTTGACGTTGCTTTACAATCTGGAAAGAGACTGTTACAAAAACGCTAGACACAATAACTAATACAGCAACCCAGGTCATCAATTCTGGAAGAAGAAATCCTTTTTTCCGATTCATTTTATGATCATTGAAAAAAGAAATCCAAAGGAAATGAATGGAATAAATGGACATCTCTTGGGAGGTTTCTTATTTTTGCATACATACCATGCAGCACACCACAAAGATCCCGAAACAAATGCCACGCAATAAGACATCCAAATTTGTTCAAAAGAAAACAAGATTGAGAGTATCACAAAGAATAGAACATCTCCTTCTCCAACCCCCTTCTTCTTAGTGACCAGCATAGGAGTACCCATTAGAATAAAGCCAAATAAACTTCTTATAGCGATACTGAAGACAAAAGAAGCAACAGAAATGAAACATGAAAAATCTAAAGAAACAGAAGTAGCCATATTGGTAAAACCCATTAAAAGACATCGCTCTAAAATCCCAAACACTACTGGCTTTAACTCGATGCAAAGGGGGATATTCAATGATAAAAGAGAATGTAGGGTAGGGAAAAAAAATGCATCGACGGTTTGAAGAGCCAATACAATCACTAGTAGTACCCAAAACCAAAAAGATGGAATACTCATATTGCGGATATCTTCGATAGAAAAAACAATCATTATTGGTAACAGTAATAAATTACTCCACATAGTTAATTCTCTTTAACTCGGTGTGAACAATTTCACCGAGTGATTCTGGTTCATAAGAAATGATATATTCTATGGTCATATGTGCTGATTGAATATACTTGTTAGGAATCACATTACATCTTCGATATGCGTTCAGATAAATTGGAACTCGAACCACGGGTACTGTTGTGTCTCCTATATACTCGGGTTTAAGCAGAAACGCTGATACATAATACACTTCACCAGCAAGCTTACGTGTAATCCACGAATAGGTTAAAACGATGTTATAATCCCCTGTTGATTCTGACTTCAAGAATACTACTGGGGAGGCAACAATACTATCCTTAGCTGCTTCATAACCCTGTATTTTTATTGTGTTAACAAGAGTTTTTTCCCCCATCTTGAGTGCCATTTCCATTTTATTCTGCATTGAAAACACATTCGCGTGTATCTTCTCTCGATACAATTGTTGATAAGAGAAAATACAAAGCACAACACACAGACTAATCACAAACATCACAATTGGTAGCGTAAAAGTGTGTTTACGTTTTAAGTTCATTTATTTTTCTCATAAGTTAGCATTTTTGTATAGTTTTTTCCATTCAGATCACGCACTAGAATACTAAATCTTAGCAGATCCTCTGTCTCTATTCTTGTTACTTGAAAAGAACTAATAATTCGTTGTGTTATATTTTCAAACTTCCCATAGTTTGTATCTTTGCCAACTTGATCACCTTTCCGATAGAAACGAATGAAATCACCATTATTTTTTTTAAAAGATATAATACTTTCGGTAACGTCACCTGTGGGACGGACATAACTTGGTTCATAGGAAAACATCATCCATGAATGGTGGATGTCGGTTAAAAGATATCTAATATCCTGCTCCATCGAATCATCTTTAGTAATCCGATAAAATGTAGAAGTATAATGTTGCATCCACATTCCCAATGGAATAACCACAAGTAAACTAATTAGAATAACGGTCATGGCTTCAATCGAAAAAAAACATCTGAGTTTTCTTATTTCTCGCATGATAGATTTAACATTCTATACAGTACATACTGCATTTTTTGATCGTATCATAAAATTCATCCAGATATACTATGCAGTGATAAGCCCAATACTCGCTTCCATGTACAACGATTTTTTCTCTGGACAAGATAACATTGATTCCTCTATCAAGATAGAAATCAGGTATTTGCACACCATATACTGTTTCAGCATCTAGTACAGAAACAGGAGGAATCATATAAGCATCCGAAGTAAAATTCTGGTACTGATTAGGAGTGTTAATGAATCGATCATTTAGACTTGTGTAATCAATCCCTTCACGTAGTTGTTCTGATAAATACAGAGCAAGCTGATTCAGTTCATTGTGGATATCGATTGTTTTCTTGTGTAAAACATAAAAATGAGCATATTGCTGTATCCCTATGATAAACACAATAATGCAAGTGATAGAAGCCAGGGTTTCTATATAAGTAAACCCTGGCAGCCGTATGATTTTGTTCACGTTATTATATTGCGGATTAACATGAACGGAGAACCCTATTTAACCTTCAGCTACTTCGACAGTTACAACACAATTAGAATCGTAAACGTCGTCTGATTCGGATGCAGCAGTAATAGTAATTCCATCATCACCATATACAATGCCATCCGAAACTATTTGCGCCGTTCCATCGGCACCTATAGACCACATTACGTACTTTTGTCCATCTGTATGAACACTATAGTTGTATTCATTATCACTTGCAGCAGTATTAAAAATATCGACTGGTATTTCAACACCTAAATAATCGATTCCACCAGGTAAACCAGATATTGTGTAGGAAGTAGAAACATTCAGTCCTGTTTCGTCTTCTCCCTTTAAATCAGACAATGTGTTAGGATATTTACCCCAATCAGTATAAAAACATTTCATTGCGGTGGATAAAGTGGACATGTCCATTTTGGCTCGTGCATTTTTGCTACGGTTAATGTAACCTGCTACCTGTGGTATTGCTACCCCAGCAATAATAACAATAATGCCAATCGTGATTAACAACTCAACCAAAGTAAAAGCATTCTTACGCTTCATCTAACTACCTCCAAAAAAATATTTTTCAAAAATAAGATATTTTTGACATATTTAAGATGGTAACTTGTGTAGCTTGAAGAAATAGAATTTTTTGATTGATTTCTTTTTGTGAACGTTCTTAAGATTTTGTTTGAAATTTTCTGAAAAATTGCATAAAAAAAAGGCTGGCAGCTTCCTACTCTCCCGGTCAGTTTCCCGACAAGTACCATCGGCCTCA
>CAYRBR010000069.1:0-7409 GCA_964422555.1 uncultured Caldisericota bacterium
ACGAATAGGTAAGTACTCACTAGGCAAAACATCATTGCCTGTTGGGGGAACTATATCGATCCCATATCCTGCCATATTAGGTGCTAAAACAAATTCACCATTCACATACGAGTTCATAGCTCGAGGACCCCAAATTTTGGGTGCATAGTGTTTAGGTGGATAATCTTCATAGTAATGAGTCCATGTAAAGTTCTTGTTCCATCCAAAATGACGTGACACTTCTTTGATGACTTGTATAATTTTTTCTTCTTGTGAATCACTGGGAGCTTTTTCGTAAGATAATACATGCAAAAATGGGACGAATAGAAAAAGGCCCAAAAGAAAAATAAGTATATAATTTTTATTTTTTTTATGGTACACGGATATATGCTTAACTCTCATGACAAGCTCCTTTTCATAAAAAGCTTATGGACTCTATTACTATTATCTGAAAGAAAAAGCTCTTTGTCTAGAAATAATGGTATTTTTTAGAGTTTACTTTTTGTAAATTTGTGTTAACATACAAATTGGTTATTAGTTCTGTTAAGTTGGTTCGATCATATCACTCCAGCGTAATAGTCTAGTTCCAAAATTATTGCTGGAGGCAAGTTATATGAATATTTATGTAGGTAATTTATCGTTCGATTCTCAGGATTCTGATTTACGTGGTGCTTTTGAAGCTTATGGTGAAGTTTCTTCCTGTAACATCATTCAAGACAGAATGACTAACAGATCTCGTGGTTTTGGTTTTGTTGAAATGCCAAACCAAGAAGAAGCTCTAAAAGCCATTGAAGAACTTAATGGTAAAAGTTTACAAGGCAGAGAAATCAGAGTATCCGAAGCCAAACCTCGCGAAAATCGTGACCGCGGTGGATATCGCAGTGGTGGCGGCGGAAACAGAAATCGTAGCTGGTAATTACCGCTAAATTCAAAACAAACAAAAAAGCCGGTGTTTTTCACCGGCTTTTTTTTATTTTATTCCAACTTCTATTGTTTCGTAAATCGAATTTTTCAGATCCTGCAATTGAATTAGTTTCCTAATTCAATTGTTTGATTGGGTGTGATGTTAACTGTAAAGTACTTCCCCCATCTACTCCATTCATCATCTTCATGAAGCTTTTCACTCCATTGAATAATCTTTTTTTCTGCAAAATTTATGACAGGTAGATACGGCATCTCTTCCTCTTCTTTGAGTTTGTAAATGGCAATTTCCTTTGCACTCTTAAAGCCATCTCTGTTTTGAAATTTTCGCCAGTTAAAAAATGGCAGGGTAGTTGTTTCCCCTGGTTTAAGTGTTTTCCCCACTAATGAACGGAAATAAAAAGAGAAGTTTTCTTCTACAGCGAAACCCTCCTGGGGCCGCCCCTTCTGTGTCATTGGAACAAATCTAAATCCGATCCATTTATCTTGTATAGAATCTGATTGAATAGCTGAAAGCGATTCCTTGTTAAAAGTGATTGGCTTCTTACCCATATTTTTAAACACAAGTGCTAATTCTTTTCCGTGATCCTGAACGGTAATATAATAAACTCCTTTTTCTTCGCCCAACAAATAACATTGAAAGTTGGGATAAAGAAGCATAGTGTCACTGCCGTTAATGTTGAGTGTATAGGTTTTCTTTTTTTCATTCCACTCTTTAGTACATCCATGAGAATACTTCATGGGAACATCTGGTGCATACACTGCTTTACTGTAATGGTTATCTGAAAAGTAATATATATTTTTTACGGCTAGAGAGAATAATCCAATTCTAGCAGCATTTTTGTAGCTGATTTGCATGAAATCAGCTTCTTTGTCAACATAAATGGGTTCTTTTAGACGATACAAATACATATCCCCATCCGAAGAAACCAATTCCAATAATGAAGAACCGTATTGTCTATGACGATAAAATGGACCACATGCTTCAGCTGACGGAACAAGATAATTCCAGGCATATTGTATCGACTGAAGCAGCTTCCCAAAGGTTGTCTCTGCCTGCTCTTTTTGATTCATGTACACATGCATCGTATATAAAAAACTAATTTTAAGTTCTTTGATCATTTCAGGATTTGTAATCTTAAGTTGTATATATTCAACCATACATGGTTCTTTTACTTCTATGTACGTACCCACATAACTATAAAAGTGGGTGGGTATACCAAAAACAGGCTGCCATTTAGTGTTTTCTTCTGAAAGAACATTCACTTCTCTGTCATTAACATTCGTTCCGTAGTAATGTCCTCGGTAAAAACTGTTATGGATGGGTGCTGCATATAGCAAATCAAAGAAAAAAGAGTTTCCAACAGGAACATTTTCAATATCCAACTCTCTTGATTCTTTGGTTTCTTTATAGCTACCCAATGCTGCAAACAACTTGGGGTTTTGACGATGCCAATGATAGGTCATTAAGTCCTTTACCTGTGAATCATTAAAAGACTTGTTATATAAAAACACAAAAGGGATAAACGAGCTTGCACTGGATTTGGTATCGACTGAACCACCTACAATAAGGTTCCCAATGAAGGTTTTAGCTTCCTGGGAAGATATTTCTTGAATCTCCCAATTTGTTTTCTCTATCCCATTTAGATAAAAACAAAATTGATTTAAGGACTGATTCCACGTACAAAAAAAATGTAACACGGGTTGCTGATCTTGCAGTAGTTCATTTGAAAGAGGCATTTTCATTAATACGGGAGCGTGATTCTTTATAAACCTCCAATACAATGCTTCTTCGAAATAATAAATGGTAAATAGATGGTTGGTATCTTCCATAAACACAAGTTTTTGATAATCAACCAAGATATCTCTATTTTGAACATGCGCTGAATAATCGGATAAAGTTCCATTTCGAAAATCTACAACCATCTCTACACTTCCTTCTTGCAAAGAAAGTGCTACTTGGTTTTTATTTAGTATCTCGCAAACTACTTTTTTACCCTCGTCCCGTTCGTTTCTAAACAGCAACTTACAATACTCGTTATATCGGTTAGCAGCAGTCTCCCAGTTATTCTCTCCCCATCCGAAATTAGAGATTACTGCATTAGTATGATTTCCTGATATATCCAGAATTTCCTTATACGTTCCAATTTTATTAACTCGAAACTGGTACTGACCAGTAACATACGGTTCCAGCGGAGTAAAAACAGAGTCAAAATTAGAAAATGCGTAGGTTTCATCAACTACTGAATAATCCAAATTTTTATTTACAGCAATGTATAGTATTTTCTTTACTTCAGGTGTATATACTGGAAGCTTTGTCCATATTAGCATTTCTGCCTGATAGTCGTCTTGTGTCCAATAAGGTAAAAGCGTTTTCCCATCAGAGTTAATTAGAACAATATTCGCTGGAGAAAACTGAAAAGAAGCACCATTATATAATTCCGGTAAATACACTGAGAAACAGACAACGTTGTTAAAAAGAACTTTCGGAGAATCTTCCTGATTCAAGTAGTATGCTTCGTATTTATAGCTCCAGAAAGAGTCATCTTCTTCATCGGGGGATACCACTGTTAATTCCACTGCTTGTGTGTAATCAAAAGGAGAATCTACAATTGTTCCCTTTTCATATACAATCGGTTCAGATAATTGATTGTAACTGTTGTTCCCTTTGAATGGACGACCTGGTACTTCCAGTTGACGAGGTCGATCAAGTATTTTTGTTTCTGACCAACCTAATTCCTCTGTATTTTCGTATAAAGCGGGAGTGTACGGTTTTTTTTCAAATTGTACATAGGTAGGACCTTTTACATTTTCTATGGGAAGAGTAACCGCAGTATTCACAGGTCTAGATTTCATTGAGCCAATAATAACTCCCAACAATAGAATAACAGCTATTTCCAAACCGGTCTGTAAAAAACCATTTCGCTTCCTCATACTATCCCCCTTGCATGAAAATACTAGAACTGATCCATATGATGCAAAAGTTTAAAAGCTTTTACTTCATAGTAATTCTGAATGATTTGCATTAACAAAGCATTGTCACTACTTGAACGTTGTAACAAGTGTTGAGCGGTATCGTACGTTCGCGTTAACTTGTGGGAATACAAAATCATATGATGCCCTGCCAGTAAAGACAACTCACCTAGTTCATCCAACGACCATCGATTACAGGATAGTGCCATGTCAGATAAATCGTCGGTAATAATTAATCCTTTAAAATTCATTTGTTTTTTTAAGAGATCTGTTATGATTACACGAGACAAGGTAGCTGGATATTTATTATCTATATGACCGTACACAGCGTGAGCGGTCATAATAAAATCAGCTCCATCGTTGATCCCCTCCTGAAATAGTGCAATAGATTCAGAAAAAGTCTTTTCTGATATTTTTTGATCTGGGATTGCTAAGTGTGGGTCTGTTGTAAAAGCTCCCATGCCAGGAAAGTGTTTCAATGTTGCGAACATATTATGCGAATGGAGTATTTCTATGAATCCCTGGTTAAATTCGAGTAATTCTTGTTGTGTCTCCATTGGTACACGCTTCCGAACAAAAGAATTTGGATTAAAAGGATAATCTGTAACCGGTGCTAGTTCAGTATTGAAACCAAGAGAAGATAGGATTTCTACATCCTGGTCAATTTTTTTCCAATAAGGAGAGCCAAGTGGGAAACAATTTTTCAACAAGCCAATTCTAGAAGCACCATCAGGTTCTTCATCGATCATAATAAAATACTTTGTACCAGTACTGTCCATAGCAACTCTCTGTAAATCATCAATTAACCGAGTAATCTGTTCCATATCGCGAATATTTCTTCTATACAGTACTATACCGCCAGGTTTTATAACCTGTAATTGGGTTCGTATTTCATCTGTGATTTCATGTCCATCAAAACCTACAATCAAATTTTGTCCTAGAATTTCTTCAACCGAAGGCAGTGGTTGTTGTTTTAAATATAGAATCCAATCTTCCTTCGTAACAATATCTGTAATAGGTTTTGTTACTTCTTTCTGTGCAAGCACAGAAGATTCTATATTCTCTTCATTATTCTGCCTATCAAACCGCTCTATTGAAGCTTTTGTTTTATTGTCTGATTGAATAGTCTTACTAGTACACCCTGAACAGATAAACAAGACCATCACTAAGGCTAAGATAAGCTGATTTTTCATGATTCAACACCTAGTCATTTTTATTTTATTATACTCTATTCTAATACTTAATCTAATTTTCACTCTTTACGACTAATTGATTCTTATCTTATCGATGATATAGTAATAGTATAAATTTCGCATAAACATGGTTTGGCATTTAGTGGGGGAGAACATGAACTATAGTTTGTTTCACTCAATCAGAAAGCACATATCAAATGGACTTTTTATTGTCTTTTTTCTCTCTGTTTTATGTGTTCCATTTTCTTCTTCATTCCCTATAAATACATACGCAAGTGAATCTTTATCTGCGACAGTAAAAAACAACATCCGAACTGCATTAGAAAAAGCTGGGAAAACAGTAGGTTGGGAAACAAATGATATGTGGGTCTACACTTTTTCTCCCGAACACAATGTGCCACCTCTTCATTATGGTCCTTATGTATGGGGACCTAATACTCAGAAAGATGGGTATTCCGTAGATGGAGTCATCCACTACGCAGACTATTTTTCATTCGGGTTATCATTTCGCTCTACAGATGGCGATGATGTACTTCCCACCCCCTATGGCGCTGCATTAAGTTACGTAGGACCTATTCAGATAAATTATTACAATAAAGCTGAAACAGCGAAACAGATATTCTTAATGGCAAAGAAATTGGGTGAAGCTAAATCGTTCCACAACTTACAGGCAGTATATACAAAAAATAGTATTTCTTGGATTCAAAATCGCTTCATTTTCTCTGTTAATACCTCCTGGGAACATACAAGCTGGGAAAACTCTGTAAGTATTACAAAAGAAAGTATCGCTGAAGCTGTATACGAAGCTTCCTTAAAAGTAGGATTAATCGAATCATCAGAAAAGGATACTACCGATCATACACCTCCTGAAAAGAATACTTCTGAGCAAGAACCCATAATGAAAGATACTATAATTCGAGTTCGATGGGATACCAATCCTGCTACATCTAAACCATACCAGGGATTGGTTTTGGATGGACAAAGTACATTGCAATTGCACATGGTTATACAGAATTTTGCTACAGGAGATACCTTACGACTTACCACCAAACCAAAATATGGAACCTTAACCAGTGATTCTCTTTCTTCCAATGGAACGATTACTGTTTCTCAATCCACTCTTACATTTACCTATACACCCCAGGAATATTTACCTTCGTCGGCGTTTAAATCTATGTATAGTGGGATATCTGCAGCACAGGCTATCGATTCTTTTTCTTTTACTCATGTACCTTTTGAGGGTTCCTTGGAATCCACTGAGGAAGATAAACCAGTTCGCAAAGAGCAACATATTGATTATCAACTAACACTTCTTCGCCCTCCTGTTATGCTGGTCCATGGATTTACAGGTGACCAGACAACCTGGGCTCAATTAGCAGACAACTTGCATGCCCAGCATTATGATACTCACATTGGTTCGTATTATGCATTGGATCATTCGATTCAGGCTCAAGCTCGCTTGTTAAAAGGCAACATACAAAGCAAAAAAGAACAGTATGCCCAGCAGCATATTTTGTTATCACGTGTAGATATTATTGCCCATAGTATGGGAGGATTGGTATCTCGGTATTACACCAACAACGCGTCGTATTACCAGAACGATGTTCGTAAATTGCTCATGGTAGGAACTCCTAATCATGGCTGTAGCTGGACCGATTTACAGATCGGACGGGTACAAAGTTATCTGGGAGACAAACACAAAGCAGCAGCCGAACAATTATACAGTGAAGGTTCCTTTATCCAAACCCTCAACCAGGGAGAGTCTATGGGCAGCCATTTAGTCCCTGGGATTGAATATGGAAACATCTTCAGTTATTCGGCTTTGCCTGGATTCTTTAGTGGGGATGTTGTGGTATCAGCTGCTTCTGCCTATTTGAATGGAGTAGCTACGTATCGCTTAATCGATCATACCCATTCTACCGTTTTTTCCTCATTGGGACCCGCCATTACTACCAGTCCAACTGTATTTACCAAGCTCCAATACTGGCTCACCCATCCCATTCGTCGTACTCCCTTGCGTACTATGCATATTAAAGTCAGTCGGGCCGAGGGAGAAGTGTATGTAAAACGATTGGATGCCATTGCCCAGGCAGGGATTCCTGAAACCCCTGTGGATACTACCAGGCAACCTATTCAATCGGTGGCCGTGGAATCATTGGACTACATTGGTACCCACCAGGGCAAAGCCATGGTTAGTTTGTACCTGAATGACATTCCCTGGGGCTATATACACCTGGATGCAGACACCGAACTACGATTGGGGTATGTCTCTCCCCGTAGTATTGAAGTAAAGTTACTCTGGGGCAAAGCACGCTTTACTACTTTTGCAATGAATGGGAAAGG
>CAYRBR010000070.1:0-1562 GCA_964422555.1 uncultured Caldisericota bacterium
TGGTTCCTTTTGTTCATTGTATTTAAAAAATCCAGCTTGAATTTGAAACGGGTTCGTGTCCACGGCAATAAAGTTTTCATTAGCAGGGTTGTAAAGAAGTTCATCCCAGGACATATATAACCAATAATAATCTGGTATAGGCAACACTTCTTGTTCAATAAAAGAATTGTCAGTAAGGATTCCTTTGAAGATAACTTCACCATTAAACACGTATATTGTCTCGTCAGATACAGTCACAATTCCTTCAGGAAGATCGGCTATACTGGCAGAATGAAGCGTACAATCTTCAAGATTAATTTTATTCAAAATGGAAGAACTTGTTCTGTTCTTTACCTTATCACTCCACACGTAGTATTCACTTTTGTATTGAATGATTTTGTTAAAATATAGGTTATCGTAATAAAAAGATTTTGAAAAACGATACTCATTCGAATCAACAATACAAAATTCATAATCATTTAGTACTAAGAATGTTTGCTCCGAAAGCTTCACAATATCATTGCAAGTTTCATAGGGGATTTGAAGACCAGTATCCTTCCATTGTGCAGGGAAAGAGTGTGTAGTAGCTTCCTCACAAATACATATGCCCTGATTTACTAAAACCGAAGTTTGGTTTTCTGCTGCATGTAGGCACACAGGGTATTGCAAATCCTGGTTGTTTAGAGCAAATTGCATAGGTTGACGTTTTATGGAGTTGTTATTTTTGTAATACAGGATTGGATTGGACCAAGTATCCGTTACGGTAATAGGGGTTTGTTTGTCTTGCGCAATGAGAACTCTAGACCAGCGTGAAAGTCGTTGTATGGGGTCGTATAAAGAAAACACACCATCTTTGAAGTAGTAAAGCTGAACACTCTCTGTTGCAGGATTTTTTGTCAGTGCATAGATGGTCTGGTCGGCTGCAACAGCAATGTCATAGACAGGTAAATCGCCTTCGAATAAAGTAGAAAGTTCTTGTGTAACTACATTATATTGTAGTAAATCAGTAATCGGTTCTACTCCATCTTTTGGATACTGGTTGTGGAAACTGCCAATACACAAGTTTGTTTCGGTTAACCAGGCAAGTTCATGGTATATCGTATCAATTGCTTGTAATTCGTGTAAAGAACCATTTTCGAAAGTATATAAGCCCTCATCGGTTAGTACAATCATTTGCCCGTTGCTGGTGAGAACGAAGTCATGCACAACAGAGCTGGTTGGAAAAGTAATTTCATCAATATAAGAAAGAGTTTCCAAGTTGTATCGGTACACCTTGGTGGTATTTGGGTCAATTTCGCTTGTGCAGTAATTAGATGCTAAAAGATAAAGTGTGTCGTTAAAGATACGCAACCGAATGGAATACAAAGTTGTGCTAAAACTAGATTGTAAAACACTCGGAAGATCTTCTCCGTGGGTTACTTTCCATGCATTGTCAACTTGTTCTGCTATCATCCAGTTGGCATAGCTTCTACACATACCTGCATTGGTAGTAAATATCGCTTTGTCTTCATACCATACAATATCCTGAAAATAAATGGGAAATACTTCCTGTGAGGAATATAGCTGTGCTTGTGTGGAATGAG
>CAYRBR010000070.1:1572-2525 GCA_964422555.1 uncultured Caldisericota bacterium
TACAGAAGGTGTAACTGGTTCCGGGGAGTTTGGTTGTGCTTGTGTGGAATGAGAGGGCAAAATGAGAAGCCCACTAATTAAAACAAAAACCAAAACAAACGAGATCCATTTATTGTTGTTCCATTTGTAATTCCAATTCATCTTAACCTCCCGTTAGGAAAAAAAAGACACTCCCAAAAAGAAATTCTATTTCTTTTATACTACTATCCAGAATAGATTTATAAATTCATTTCACAATGGTAAAAAGTAAAAATTCTGTAATCAATTTTGAACCGCAAGATACAAAGTTCAGCTGCAAAACTAATTTAATCACGTGAAAATTGGACCAAAGTGTTGTAAAAATATAGCAGAATTATGATATAATTATGTTAAAAAATAAGGAGCTTATTATGCCACACATTAGGCCTATAAAAGACTTACGAGATACATCTGAGATAGCAGAGTTTTGTCATAAAAGTGATGAACCAGTTTTCATCACAAAAAATGGATACGGTCATTTAGTATTGATGAGCATAAAAGTATATGAGGACACAATGGCAAAGCTTGAGCTGTATAAAAAACTTGCTGAAGCAGAAATCCAAGTAGAGAATGGTGAATTAATTGATGTTGATGACGTATTTACAGAGTTAAACAAGAAGTATGAAGCAAAGTAGTTTTCTTATTAAGATAACTCCAAAGGCAAGAGACGATTTAGAATCCATATACCAGTATATTTCAGACAAACTGCACCAAGGGAATTCTGCAAGACTAATTTAATCACTTGGAAATTGGGCCAAAAATGTCAAATGTCCAAAAAATGACTGTTTATCCATAAAATGGTTTACTTCTTTGTCGGCTAGTCTTCAAATTCAAGTAATACGTTTCGATCTAGTTTCTCTTTTACTACGATAAGGTATCCTACTGCTGCAGAACCTTCGGGAAGCCAGTCAGAGTCAGCAGCAACTGCTCCTCCA
>CAYRBR010000070.1:2535-4219 GCA_964422555.1 uncultured Caldisericota bacterium
GCCAAATGCCCAAAAAATAGCCAGTTTATGGCTGTGTTTTTTTATATACTCGTTCATACTAACATTGTACTCTCTAAAATTGTGTGGGTAAACAAAATAATCTATAATGTAATCATCGATACTTTCCTATGCGAAGGAGCTTGTCATGACAAAAGATCATTATAAGAGAATTATTGAAAACGCTCCCTTTGGGTACATCCATTGTAAAATACATAAGGATGAGAACGGCCATTTCACTGGGGTTTCTATTGTAGAAGCAAACAAAGCCTTCGAAAAATTAACGCAGCTTCCCCAAGATAAAATTATCGGTCGATCTGTTCGAGATGTTCTTCCAGGTATAGAAAAAAATGGTGTAGATTGTTTTAAGGTGTTTCAAACGCCATGCGGTGAAAACGTCACTTTAGCGAAAGAATTTCAAGTGGGAAATAGATTTTTCCAACTCCATATCCAATTTGAAACTCCTGAAACATGCAATATGCTCTTTGATAATCTAACAAGCCAAATACAGGCATTAGAAGAACTGAAAGAAGCAAAGCAGCAATTTGAAATTGCTATCGATGGAACCAACGATGGTATATGGGATTGGAATCTTGTGAACAATTCTTTGTTTTTATCTCCTCGCTGGAAAGAAATGCTTGGGTACAAAGATTCCGAATTACCAAATCAAATAGAAACGTTTTTTGGTCTGGTGGGTGATGAAGATAAAAAAAGAGTGGGAGAATATGTACAAAAATATCTGCAGGGGGAAATCGAGAAGTATCATATTGAATTTCGCATGAAACATAAAAATGGTTCCTTACGCTGGATTCTTGCCAAAGGAGAAGCTTTGCGTAAACCCGATGGAAAACCCTATCGAATGGCGGGATCGCACAGCGATATTACCGATAGAAAGGAAGCAGAAGCGAATTTAATCTCAGCAAAAGAAAAAGCGATAAAAGCCAGTAAGGCAAAATCTGAGTTTTTAGCCAATATGAGTCATGAAATTCGCACTCCATTAAATGGAGTAATCGGTTTCACAGATTTGCTGTTAAACACTCCTTTAAATTCTGCCCAGAAACAATATGCCGACAATGCCAATAAAGCTGGCAAGGCATTGCTGGGAATTATCAATGACATTTTGGATTTCTCCAAAATTGAAGCTGGGAAGCTTGAATTAGACCCTATAGAAACAGATTTGATTGAGCTAATTGAAGAAACGGTCGATATCATTAAATACCATACCTCCCAGAAGAAAATAGAGTTATTGATGAATCTACCAGTTTCTATGGTCCGGCATTCTACCTTCGACCCTGTTCGATTAAAACAAGTATTAACGAACCTACTAAGTAATGCAGTAAAGTTTACAGAACATGGGGAGATTGAAATTAAGGTGCTGTATAATGAGATAACTCCCACACTGGGAGAGTATTCTTTTTCAGTTCGAGATACCGGGATTGGCATTTCCGAAGAACAAAAAAAGAAGCTCTTCCAATCCTTTTCACAGGGCGATAGCTCTACTACTCGCAAATATGGTGGAACAGGCTTAGGACTTGTTATTTCCAATTTACTTGTAGAAAAAATGGGAAGTAAGATTGAATTAGAAAGTACCCTTGGTGAAGGAAGTACTTTTTCATTCACAGTCCAGTTCCCCATTCAAAAAGGTCCATCAAAAGAGGTGGAAAATCAGATTGAAGTAAAAAGAGTA
>CAYRBR010000070.1:4229-7409 GCA_964422555.1 uncultured Caldisericota bacterium
ACAAACGGAGTGTATATGATGTGAATTATGAAAGGATTTAAATGAAAACAATGACAAGAGTATTGGTGGTAGATGACAATGCACAGAATCGATTGATTCTTAAAGATACTCTTGAGTTCTGGGGTATTGAATTTGTTGGGTGCGACAATGGATTAGACTGTTTGAAAATTTTGGCAAATAACAAGCCGTTCGATCTTATTATTATGGATTATCATATGCCGTATATTGATGGGTTGGAAACCATTCGAAAAATGAAAGCCGATTCACAGATAGCTGGTAAATCACCTGTTATTATGCTACATAGCTCTTCTGATAGCCACGAGTTAAGACAAGAATGCAGACAGCTCGATGTAGATTATTTTCTAGTAAAACCAGTTAAAGCAGCTGATTTGCTGAAACACTTGCAGCGGATGCATAAGAAGACTTCAACAAAAGAGTACGCAAGCAATACTACCACCGATGAAGAATCGAAATCTCTTGGCGAGTCCAAGGAACTGACCATTCTTATTGCTGAAGATGTAGATATGAACATGATGCTTGCAAAAGCTTTACTAACCCAAATGTTACCCGATGCTACTGTAATAGAAGCAAAAGATGGATTGGAAGCAGTTAAACAAGCACAGGAGAACAATATAGACCTACTCTTTATGGATGTTCAAATGCCCAAGCTAGATGGAATTGACGCAACCAAAAAAATTCGAGATAAAGAATTGGAAACAGGAACACACATTCCTATTATTGCTCTTACTGCTGGTGCTTTAACGGAAGAAAAAGAGCGATGTCTGGCAGTAGGTATGGATGATTTCTTATCCAAACCAATTAGTGTTGAAGCGCTTCGATCCATTATACATAAGTATCTTTTTGCTACAGAAAACAACGAACTTTCCATTGAAGAATGGATGACAGATCAGAAACCAAGATTTGACAAAAACGAGCTTCTTACCAGAATTGGAAACAATCCCACAATGTACAGGTATTCTCTGGAGATATCGAAAAACTTGTCACCGAAACTTCTACTTTTACAAAAAGCAATTACTGAAGAAAAACCCGAAGAAATTAAACTTATCGCTCACTCTATTAAAGGAGCTGCTGCATTAACCAGTTTTAACGAGTTGGCACGACTGGCAGGCATAATAGAAGCAAACTGCGAAGCAGATCCACGTAGGTTGCAAAAAGTTTTTCAGAAGATTGAAGAAGAACAGAAAATGCTAGAACCGATTGTGGAAAAAGAACTGAGTTAGTACTACTTCGGCATAGTTTTTCTGCAGCTCCTTACTTTGGCTCAATTACGTTAGCATAAGTAAAACTGAAATAACAGAGAACTAAAAGGGTAGTTATTTCACAATAACTTGTGAAAGTGAAATTGCCAAATGTCCAAAAAATAAATGGCCATTTTGCCAAAAAATATATTGTTTTACCCACAACCAGAGATATACTATTCACTAAGGTGGTAATATGAAACAATACAGAAAAAGAGTGGTTGATCAAATTCTTAAGGACAAGCTTAATGCTAAGGGAGCTGTATTAATTGAAGGAGCTAAGTGGTGTGGGAAAACTACCACCGCTTCACAAATAGCAAATAGTATATTGTATATGCAAGACCCTGCGATCAAAGAACAGAATATTAAAATGGCAGAATTAAACCCAAGTCTTCTTTTGCAGGGAAAAACTCCCAGATTAATAGATGAATGGCAGTTAGCCCCTCAAGTTTGGGATGCCATTCGATTCGAAGTAGATCAACGGGATGCATTTAACCAGTTTATCCTAACCGGGTCTTCTGTTCCATTGGCCAATATGTCAACTTCGCATACGGGTACGGGTCGAATATCTCGGTTGCTGATGCGACCAATGACTCTTCATGAATCGGGCGATTCAAATGGAACTATCTCCCTAAAAAGTCTGTTTGAAAAACAAGAAGAAATAGCTTGTAAAAGTGAATTGTCGCTTCGTGATATTGCCTATTTAATCTGTAGAGGGGGATGGCCAAAAGCAATTGGCCACACTGAAAAAATTGCTTTACAACAAGCGTACGATTACTATGATGCTGTGGTTGAATCCGACATTTCCTTTGCCGATGGAGTGAAAAGGAATCCACAGCGAGTGAAACTGCTGATGCGATCGTATGCACGATATATTGCTTCCGATACACAAGTATCGAGTATAAGGGCAGATATGATTACCAATGAAACCGATACACTATCGGATGAAACTATCTATTCCTATATTCAAGCCTTGGAAAGAATATTTGTAGTAGAGAATTTAGCTGCCTGGAATCCTAATTTGCGATCAAAAACAGCCATTCGGGTGTCTGCAAAACGTCATTTTGTCGATCCGTCTATTGCAGTAGCTAGTGTAGGAATAGGTCCAGATGACTTACTGAACGATCTTCGAACCATGGGATTTTTATTTGAATCGATGTGTGTTCGAGATTTGCGTGTTATTGCAGAAGCTTTAGATGGAACTGTGTACCACTATCGAGACAAAGCAGGACTGGAGTGTGATGTTGTTATGCACTTGCGAAATGGTTCTTACGGATTGATAGAAGTGAAATTGGGGGGAAAAGAAATCGATGAAGCTGCCAAAAATTTACACTCTCTGAAACGAAAAATAAATACAGACAAAATGAAAGAACCTTCATTTATGATGGTGTTAACTGGCACACCATATGGGTATCAACGTGAAGATAGTGTATATGTAGTACCCTGTGGATGTCTTTGTCTGTAATGAGTACACTTCGGCATAGTTTTTCTGCAACTCCTTACTTCGGTTCGGTAATCCTTCGGGCATAATCTTCTAACAACTCGTACCCAGGGTGGTGGTTCGCTTTGGCAATAGCCAGAATAGGTTGAAGGTTCCATCCCACCGATTGCACTCCTTTCCTAAGTAGTGCTTCAATTCTTTCTTTCATGCCAGGATAATCCGAAGGAAACACAGCCAGGGCATAGAAACAAACTTCTAACTCCAAAGGTTCCAGTGGGTGCTTCTCGTTTTCAGCGAAAGCCAAATCAATAACCTCTCTAGCCTCTTCCTGTTTCCCCACCTCAATTAACAACTTTGCATAATTTCCCAAATTAGGAAGGTTGGTAGGGTCTATTGCCAGTGCTCTCATATAGTATTCTTCGGCTTCATCAAAATGATTTCGAACTTCATACAGAAAAGTTGCATAATTACTTAGAAGCT
>CAYRBR010000071.1:0-7214 GCA_964422555.1 uncultured Caldisericota bacterium
GAACATGGGACCTTGCAGGAACTACTTTATTGGGGCTTGATGAAGAATCTGTTTTACACTTATATACTGTTGAATTTGATGAAACAAATGGAGTTACTCTCGAAGAAAAAAGCGAATTTTCTACCCCCTGTGAAAAGCCAATGGTAGATCCTGTTATTCAATTTAATCCAGTTACGCAGTGTATAGTCCTGTGGGATGCAGTTCTAAATGGGGAATCGTATTATATTGTTTACAATGGAGAAATGAGTGTCCATCGGTGGTATACGTTGAAGGTAGCGCCTATGAATGTAATTATGATTTCACCCAATGCCATTCAGCAAGTTGCTGAAGGATATCCTTCTCAGACAAAAGAATACTGGAATAAAAAAGAGAGTTTTTATTATCTGGGAATTCCCGATCACCAATCCGAGTTAAAGATGTACAAAATATATCCCTAGGTGGTAGTGAAATAAAAAAATCCGTCCCACAAAGGAGAAAATGGGACGGATTTAACTTTCAAGAGGGACTACACTTATAATACGTTTCTATAGGGGGAAAGGTTTCACAGAAATTGTAACCTTTGTAACTATTTGTTACGTAATGTTTGAAAAGTTATTTTGGATGGGTAGGTGGAACAAGTATAAATGCGGTTTTCAGCGACCTGTATTTGGGGATCTTTATACAACGCTCCCCCGTTGTTCGGATTTTTTTCAAAGATAGGGTAACTGGCTGAACTAACTATAATGCGAACGGAATGACCTGGCATTATAGTGTGGGCTATATTCTGAAGAGTAACTGTTATGGGAACTATTTCGGATGGATTCAATAATTCTTCTATTTCCAGATTGTTTCGGAATCGTGCTCGTTGAATACCTTCTGCTAATAAAATGGAAGAACCATTGGGGTGTACATCGCAGAAACGAATGGAAAAATCGGTATCGGGACAGTTGCTTTGAATAAACAAAGTAGCTTTAATGGAACCATTGATAGAGAATTTATCTGTATATTCTTCACTTGTAAAAACCAGCACATCGGTTCTTGATTCTACAGTGTTACGCTGGTCTTGTGGACCTTCAATTAAATGTTTATTACCAGGTTGAAAACGATCGCCACCAAAGGAAGGTGTAGGGTTTTTTGGATTGTATTTGTATTCTTTGAATGCAAGTTTTTCTGTTGCTTTTTGAGGGGATAGAGAAAGGGAAGGGTGTAAGTATAAATCAGAAGTAGTTCGGGGTAGCTGTTTCCAAGATGCAGCTGTGTACCATTTTTCTTCGCCCATTTGATAGTATTGTACAGTGCTTTTTGTATCCCACTGGTTGGGTCTGTCAAGAAGATAAAAATCCATAAACTGAACAGCATTTCTCTGTGCAAACCCTTCCGCATTTGGAAATTGCAAACAACCTTGATCTAATTTTCCGATTCCTCCATGCAACCAGGGTCCAAAAATTAACTTATGCGAGTTTCGAACAGTAGAATGGCTTTTTTCCTGCAGATCTGCAAAAGCACGTAATACTAAATCGGGGTAATGATCAAACCAACCACTAATTAGTAGCATAGGAATACGAATAGAAGACGATAAATCGGTTTTTTCCTCTACGAATTTCCAACGTGCATTATAAATGGGGTATTCTAATATAGTTTCCTGTTTCGTGAATTGTAACGTTTCCAATGCAGCGACGTGTTCTTTCCGAAATTCTCCTCCATAATAATACGAAGCATAGGTTGTTCGAAAATCCTTTACCATTGGAATAGCACAAACTAAATGAGGAGGATTTTCAGCAGCTGTTTTGAATTGAACCTGCCCCAAGGCAGACCCACCATAGGTTCCAATTTTGCCATTACACCAGGGCTGGTTAGCGATCCATTCCACAGTATCGTAGCCATCTTTTCCCAGTGATAGCCTGGTAGTTCCTGCCTGTTTAGAAGCAAAGCGACCCCGCCAGTCTGTTACTACGATATGGTAAGTATCCAGTGAAAAGGGAAGCTTTTGGTTAATGTTTGTCCAGTAATACTGCTTATTGTAGGGAGTTTGTACAAGAATAACTGGTTTCGCAATAGTGTTGTTTTCTGTGTATAAATCTCCTGCTAACCGCTTCTTATCTCGCATGTTAATGAAAAGTGGGATTCGATAGATTGTATTGTTTACAGAATTTTCAGGTATAGGTTTTACTTCGACTGCAGTGGATTGAACAGGGTTCGATAAAAAACTGCAACACAAACAACTTGCTACAACAATAATTAGCCATTTCAACGGTTTCATTGATGCCTCCTACCTGTTAATTATACATTTGTAGAGTAAGGAAGTTACAGAAAAAATTTGGAAAATCGTAACGTTTCTTTCACACGAATGGTAGTATTGTATAGTATGAAAAAAATAATCTACTTGGCCGATGATGAAAAATCGATCCGTGATGTAATTCAATCGTTTCTTGAAAGCGAAGGATATTCTATTCGAGTTTTTGAAAATGGGAAACAGTTGCTGGATGTATTTCAGGTGGATCCTTGTGATCTTGTAATATTAGATGTAATGATGCCTGTAATGGATGGGTATGAAACATGTCGAAATATTCGAAAAATCAGTACGATTCCCATTATTATGCTATCTGCCAGAGATACTGAAATAGATTATGCTACAGGTATAAACGTAGGAAGTGATGACTACTTTACAAAACCTTTTTCAGCTATTTCTTTAACAATGAGGATAAAAGCAATATTCAGACGAATTGAAATGGATACAACTACAGGTTTCTCTAAGAAGGAAAAGCTCGTATTTGGAAATATATCTCTAAGCGAGAATCAGAAGAAAGTTTATATCAAGGATTCATTGGTTGACCTTACTCCAAATGAATTCAGCTTGCTTCAATTTATGATAGAAAATCAAACCCGAGCTGTCTCTAGGGAGGAATTGTTACAAACTATCTGGGGGTATAATCTGGAAGTGGAAACACGTGTAGCTGATGATACGGTTCGACGACTTCGAAAAAAGATTCAAACTAGTAACGTACAAATTGAAACGGTGTGGGGTTACGGGTTCCGATTGAAAATGATAAACAAGGATGCGAAGTATGGTTAAAAAACGAATGAAATTACAACACCGAATTCTAACCATTATTTCTCTTCTGCTAATTTGTGTGCTTGGGTTTGTGTTTATTATTTTCAACATCCTTTTCCAACAATTTACTGAACAAACTGTTCGAAAGCAATTACGAGCAGTGGCAGAAATGGCACCTTTCGATAAAGAAAGACCTGTACCAGGTATGCAAGGAAGTGAACCACCTCCTCCTCCCCCAGAGAATGATTTTTTATCCAGAAAAGGATTGCCAGATATGAGAAACTTACCCAGAAGTATGTTTGGTCATTCCGATAACATTTTAGTGGATCAGAATTACACGTTGCTTTTCCCGTCAGAAGAAGTGTCTTCCTGGAGAAATCTTGATGAGGCAGAACAGATAACCACTGCGTTGAAAAACAGCTCAATAGACTTAACTAGTGCCGATATCACCAAAATTAAACCCTCTGGAAAAGAATACTACCTGGTATCTATTCCTGTTGAGAATCCAGATATGGATTCGAATGCTTATTTTGTTCAATTTGTAGATATGACAGCTATTGCAGAATTTTTACATCAGATTAATCAAGTATTGGTTATTACTTTCATTATTGCTTGTTTGCTTGCTTTTATCTCGGCGTTATTCTTATCAGGATTAGTTACAAAGCCAATTCAAGAAATAACAGCTTTTGCAGAAGAAATTGGGAAAGGTCATTTTATACAAATTCCCAATCAATACCAGGAACAAGAAACCTATCAGTTAGCGAAACGGATGAATGAAACATCCAAAGAGCTGCAGAAGTTAAATCAGGAAGAACAGTTCTTTTTCCAGAATGTATCTCATGATTTGCGTACACCCTTACAAGTAATTCAATGTCATGTAGAAGGGTTGGAAAAGGGAATTGTAGATAAGGTTACAGCAGAAGCAGTGATTAAAACGGAAACCAATCGGCTTCGAGACATGGTTAATGATTTACTTTTCTATTCTTACATAGACAATACGTCTGACCATTTGAAGTTACAAACATTCGACATACGAGAGTTATTATCACTGTGCCTGGAGCAGCAAAGTGTACTAATGAATAACAAAAAGTTACAGCTTGTTTGCGAGTTTTCTTCAACAGAAGTAGTATGCAAATGTGACGAAAAAAGGATGAAGAAAGCATTCACCAACCTTATATCGAATGCTATTCGTTATGCAGAGCATAGAATAACCGTTCGATGTACCTCTCAGAATAAAGGGATACAAATAGAAATTGAGAATGATGGTGAAGCAATTGATGAGGGCGCAATACCAACCATATTCAACCGATTCCAAAAAGGGAAGAAGGGAAATTATGGAATTGGCTTGGCTATTGTGAAATCGATTGTTCAGCAACACAAAGGATTTATATCCGTAAAACAAGTGCCAGAGGGAACTTGTTTTCGTATTTTTCTGCCTGCATAAAACCCTTTTCCGCATAAATTGTTTTACCGCAGCTTTACCGCAAATTTGCGGAGATCTTCACAATCATTGGCTTTATACTCATATTAATCCAACCTGTTACGAGGTGATGTATGAGGCAGAATCAACGTGAGCAATTTGTTACGAAGCCCCCGTATCGAAGTGAATACAAATATGTGGTTTCCACCCGGGAACAAATAATCCTTCGCAATCGTCTGAAAGGAATAATGGCGATGGATACGCATACTAGCAAAGAAGGTTCGTATGTAATTAATAGCTTGTACTTTGATACTTTCTACGACAGGGCATTACAGGAAAAATTAGCCGGTGTTCGAGTAAGAGAGAAGTATAGAATACGTTATTACAATAATGATACTTCGTTTATTCGACTGGAGAAAAAGTGTAAACATTGTGGGAGAACACTGAAGTACTCTACCCCAATTTCTTACAGGCAGGCGATGCAGTTACTTCAAAAAGATGTTTCTTCACTTCAAAACTCTTCCGATGATCTGTTGCAGGAGTTTTGTATAAAACTAACCACAGAGCATTACATTCCAAAAACAATTGTTCAGTATACCCGAGAAGCTTTTTGTTTTCCTATCAGCAATGTTCGCATTACTTTAGATAGCAATTTAAAAAGTTCTACAACATTTCTTCAACAGGATTTTCTTCCTGGAACACTGGTTGCTCCTACGATGAATTGTAACCAGTGCATTGTGGAAGTGAAGTTTGATCACTTCTTACCCGAATTTATTCAAGATGTTATTCAATTATCAAATACACACCATTCGGCTGCCTCAAAATATGCAGCTTGTAGAGTGTTTCATTAAACTAACCGGAGGCTATGATGAATCAAAATGCAATTACCTTTAACGATATTTTTAAAACCAGTTTTATTGAAAAAGCTACTTCGTTTTCTTTCATGGACGTTTTCATTGCTTTAATTGTTGCTTTTTTTGTGGGATTGTTCATTTACTATATTTATAAAAAAACTTTTCAGGGAATTATGTATTCACGTTCTTTTAACATTTCCCTGGTAATGCTGTGTATTCTAACTACTTTCGTGATATTGGCTGTTACTTCCAATGTGATTCTCTCCTTGGGTATGGTAGGTGCGTTATCGATTGTGCGATTCCGAACGGCGATTAAAGATCCAATGGATCTTGTATTTCTTTTCTGGGCAATTGGTGCAGGCATTGTATGTGGGGCTGGATTAATTCCTCTGGCTTTAATGGGTTCGGTAGTCATTGGAATTGTACTGCTTATTTTTGTTAAACAACGAGTGGTTGAATCTCCCTACATTCTTGTTTTCAACTGTGAAAAAGGAAAACCAGAGGAAGATATTCAAGTAACAATTCAACATTTCTTCCCCAAATTCAAAATCAAATCAAAAACGGTAAACGGAAAACAATTAGTAGAAGTAGTGTATGAGATTCGTTTAAAAAACAACGATACGAAATTCATTGAAGATTTGAACCAGATACCCGGTGTTGAAAACGTATCCCTGGTAAGCTTCAATGGCGACTATATTTTATAGGAGGGCAAGTCAATGAAAAAGAATAACTTTGTTCTCTTTGTTCTTTGTACAGTCATGATAAGCTTTTCAATTCTTATGGTGAGTATTGGTTCTCATATACAGGGGGTTGAAACAAAAGTATATGCTTCAGTAAATGATGCTAACTACTTCGACCGGGATGCAGTGATGCAGGTGAATATTACTATCACTGATGAAGAATGGCAGGATTTAATAGAAAATGCTGCCAATGAAGAATTCAAAACAGTTTCGGTTACGATAAACGAAGATGAATACAATTATGTGCAGTTTCGACCAAAAGGAAATTCCAGCCTACGAGCCTTGGTATCTACTCATCAGGAAAAAGAATATGATTCGGGGGAACAATCGGATACTCGATTCAGTTTTAAGTTGAATTTCAATGATATAATTGAAACACAAACCTTAAGCGGTATTACTCAGCTGAACTTGAACAACTGCTATTCCGATCCATCTTACATGCGAGAATATCTTTCATATCAAATATATGAAGAGATGGGATTGCCTGTTCCCCAATTCTGTTACGCAGCTGTCTATATTAACCATCGGTATCATGGATTATATCTAGCAGTGGAAAGTATATTGGAACCGTATTTAGAAAGAAATTTTGATCACTTCACAGGAGATTTGTATAAACCCAATGGTAATTCCCTGACTTATACGGGTACTAATTCACAAGATCTTCAAGGCATGGATGTAAAAAGTAGTCTAAAGAATGCAAATACCGATTTGCTTACGGAAATGTTGGAAACACTTCATACAGGAGACAATATTGAAGACTATGTAAATGTAGACGGAGCTCTTCGCTACATTGCTGTAACCATGGCATTAGTGAATTACGACAGTTACTTGGGTCCCATATTTCACAACTACTACCTGTATGAAAATGAAGGTGTGTTTTCTATACTGCCATGGGATTTGAATATGTCTTTTGGTGGATTTCCTCAGGGTAGCTATGATTCACTCTATATTGATGAACCCACTCAGGGTGAAGTTGCAAAGTGGCCTTTGGTTGATACACTGTTACAGAATGAAGAATACCTTTCTTTATATCATGAATACTTGCATGAGCTTTCTTCAAAGTATCTTACACAAGACTATATACAAAGTAATATTCAAAGAATTACAGATTTAATCGAAGACTATGTGAAAACAGATCCTACTGCATTTTATACGTATGAAGAATTTGT
>CAYRBR010000072.1:0-6911 GCA_964422555.1 uncultured Caldisericota bacterium
TAGGAAATGGATTGGGGATTTCTTCCCCGTTAAAATATGCTTTTTGGCTTGGATACTCTAATTTGAGGATTCCTTCTTCAGAGCATCCAAATGTATAATAATACTTTTCAGGATCTAATGAAATTATACTAACATCAGCATAAAGTCTGTCTGGACATGGAAGATATACACTTATTCCAGCTCTTCCACATGTTTGATCAATAAATATGGGATACAGCAAAGCTCCTGTTCCTTCTACTCCATCTACCACACCACGAAAATCAAGTGATCCAACCTTAAAGACATACTGGTAACTTTCGGGTCGATACTTCTCTTCCGCTTGAGTAGTTGTGTTGAAGAAGAAAACTGAAAACAATAGAAAGAACAAAATAATGATTGCAAAAGTTCTTTTCATACAAGACACTCCTTTCTCCCTTTTTCAAGGTCCAATGTGTGACAAAAAAGTACACACACTTCTTATTCATATTTTAATCTACAGAAAATAAAATGCAAGAAAACTCAAAATATAAGAATTAGCTAGAGTTGACAATTCATTTTATTGGTTTATTATTTAGCTAGCTAAATAATAGTACTTGAAAGGATAGTGATATATGAATCCTACAGACGAAGCACTGGGAAGTTTGTTTCACGAGTTGATACGGCTTCACCACAAGAGAATGAGTGAAATATTTGCCAGTCATGGTTTGTATGCAGCTCAACCTCATTTGTTGCGAATTCTATGGAAACGGAATGGACGAAGTCAGAATGACTTTGTGGAAAAGCTTCACCTACAACCTGCAACGGTGTCGAATATTCTAAAAAGAATGGAAAATTCGGGTCTTATCTTGCGGGAAAAAGATGCGAATGATCATCGTATTACCCGAGTGTATCTAACTGAACAAGGAAATGCAATACAGTCTCAATGCAGTGAAGCTTTTGAAACCATTAAACAGCGTTGGTTTAAGGGATTTACCATGGAGGAAAAAATATTGTTAAAACGTTTACTGTTACAAATGTGTGAGAATTTATCGGAAGAGTAGTGTAACTAATAATGCTTAGTTGGCTAACTATTAAAGGTGTTGTATGAAACTAATAACGAAGTACTTAAGGAAATACTGGGGGTATTCAATTTTAGCCCCCTTGTTAATGTTGATAGAGGTAGTTTGCGATTTACTTCAACCAAACTTGCTTGCGAAAATAATTGACCAGGGAATTCCATCGGGAGATATTTCCTTTATTGTTCAAACTGGTTTAACGATGGTTGGTGTGGCTGTTATTGGAATGATTGGTGGATTTGGTTGCACCATTGCTGCCAGTATTTTTAGTCAGAAATCGGGAACTGATATACGATATGAATTGTTTACAAAGGTACAGGGATTTTCATTTTCTTCTCTGGATCGGTTTTCAACCTCTTCTCTTTTAACCCGTCTTACAAACGATGTTGTCCAGGTACAGAACCTGTTAATGTTGTTGTTACGAATGTTTGTAAGGGCCCCACTTCTGTGTATAGGGGGAATTTTTATGGCCATTTCACTAAATGCAAAATTAAGCCTTATTTTGGTTGTAATTGTTCCCATTGTAGGGTTTACCCTTTTTGTTATCATGAAAAAGGGTCTTCCCTTGTTTACTAAGGTGCAGGAAAAAGTGGATCGAGTAAACCAGGTTGTACAGGAAAACTTATCCGCTATACGAGTGGTCAAGGCTTTTGTTCGAGAGAGAAAAGAGAAAAAGCGCTTCCACACAGCTAATAAAAACTTACGGGATATGAATGTAAAGGCTTTTAAGTTAATGATTCTTACGATGCCTATTATGATGCTTTGTGTAAATGTAAGCGTTATTGCTATTCTGTGGTTTGGTGGAGTGCAGGTGTATGCTGGAACCATGCAGATTGGGCAAATTATGGCATATATCAATTATATGACTCAAATTTTAATTGCCTTAATGATGATTACCTTTTTGTTAATCTATTTTAGTAGAGCTCAGGCTTCTGCAAATAGAATTAATGAAGTATTGCAAACGAAAATCGATATAGTAAATGTGTCCAACCCAATTGTAAAACCCATTCGAAAAGGGATTATTCAGTTTGACTCTGTGTCGTTTGCATACCATTCTACCTCTCCAATTCTAAGTAACATCTCTTTTTCGGTGCAACAGGGAGAAACAATTGGAATTATTGGAGGAACTGGATCTGGGAAAAGTACACTATTGCAACTAATTCCCAGATTGTATGAATGTACCAGTGGGCAAATTCTTATTCAGGGAAACAATATAAAAAATTATGATTTACATACCCTTCGACAGTCGATTGGGTTTGTTTTGCAAAATACGATTCTCTTTTCGGGCACGATTCGAGATAATTTAAAATGGGGGAATGAGAATGCTTCCCAAGAGACAATTGAAGAATCTGCGAGAATTGCCCAAGCTCACACCTTTATCGAAGGTTTTCCCAAGGGGTATGATACTGTTCTTGGGCAAAAAGGAGTGAATTTATCGGGAGGACAAAAGCAGCGTATTGCGATTGCCAGAGCATTGCTAAAGGTTCCTCCAATTCTTCTGCTGGACGATAGCACTAGTGCTGTAGATATGGCAACGGAAGCAAGAATACAAGAAAACTTACGAAAGGTTCTGAAAAACACAACAACATTTATTGTGGCTCAGAGAGTTAATTCCATTATGAATGCCGACACAATTATTGTACTGGAAGAGGGTACGATTGCTTCCATAGGTAATCATAGTAAATTAATGAAAGAAAGCTCGTTGTACCAGGAAATATATCGATCACAGGTGCAGGAAGGAGTGACTGATGGACGATAAAAAAGTTAGCAACAAGTCAAACTTCCGACCTGGATTTGGTGGTGGTCATGGATCAATGGGCACCGGAGAAAAACCAAAGAATATTGGCTTAACGATGAAACGACTATGGGCTTACATGTCGCAATATAGGGGGAAGTTCGCATGGTTAGTTTTATGTGTGATATTGGCATCTGCAGCTGTTATTATTGGACCTTATTTAATTGGGGTTGCGATTGATGATTATATTATTCCTGCCGACTTTGTAGGATTGGCAAAAATACTGGGTGTACTTCTGGTTGTGTATGGATCTCGTTCTTTTTTCTATTGGCTTCAGAATGTAATCATGATTGATATTGCGCAAGACACTGTATTAACCTTACGAAAAGAAATCTTTCACAAACTGCAGACTTTGCCAATACGGTACTTTGACACCCATTCCAAAGGGGATATCATGAGCAGAGTAACCAATGATATTGAAAATATCAGCAATACGCTAAACTCCGCAGTTAGCCAATTCTTAACCAGTTTGCTATCGGTTGTGGGTACGTTTGTTATGATGCTATTGTTAAGTCCTTTACTAACTTTGTTTGCAATGCTAATTGTGCCTATTATGGTTTTTGTTACTAAGTTCATTGCCACTCGAACCAAGAAATATTTCCTGCAACAGCAACAACATTTGGGGAAATTGAATGGAATCATTGAAGAAACGATATCAGGGCAAAAAGTAGTGAAAGTGTTTACCCATGAAAATGCAATGATAGCTTCTTTTTCGGGTGAAAATCAATTGCTTCTCCATGCGGGTGTAAAAGCACAGATTTTTGCAGGAATCATTCCTCCTTTCATGGGAGTTCTAAATAACCTTAGTTTTGCTATTGTGGCTGGAGTAGGTGCGTGGATGGTACTAGCTAATATGATAACTGTGGGTATCATAGCCAGTTTTGTGAATTATACCAGACAGTTTACGCGTCCATTAGCCGAGATGGCAAACCAGTTTACCATGATACAATCTGCCATTGCTGGGGCAGAACGAGTGTTTCAGGTTCTGGATGAAGAACCAGAGCTTGCCGATATAACCAACGCTCATGTGTTTCAGGCTGTAAAAGGAAAAGTAGAATTTTCAGATGTTACTTTTGGGTATACTTCTTCGAATCCTGTTTTAAAGCATATTACGTTTACTGCAGAACCTGGGCAAAGTATTGCTCTGGTTGGACCAACAGGTGCGGGTAAAACCACTATGGTAAATTTGTTAACGCGTTTTTATGATATTCAGGCAGGAACCATTGCCATAGATGGTGTTCCTCTACAGAAAATACAAAGAGAATCACTTCGAAATTCTTTGGCAATAGTCTTGCAAGATACTCACCTGTTTTCAGAATCGGTTAGAGAGAACATCCGATATGGTCGATTAGATGCAACTGATGCCGAAGTAGAAGCGGTTGCCCGAATGGCAAATGCACATCACTTTATTACTCGATTGCCAAACGGGTATGACACCATCTTAACCGAAGATGGTGAAAACATTAGCGAAGGACAACGACAGCTCTTGTCGATAGCAAGAGCTATTCTAGCGGATCCTCCTATCTTAATTCTGGATGAAGCCACCAGTAGTGTTGATACGCGAACTGAAATGCACATCCAGGAAGCTATGTTGAAGTTAATGCAGGGAAGAACCAGTTTTGTTATTGCACACAGGTTGAGCACCATACGGAAATCCGATTTAATATTGGTAATTGATCATGGAGAAATAATTGAACGAGGTACTCACTCCGAGCTAATGAAAAAAAGAGGATTCTACTATCGACTTCATCAGAAAAAACACATTGATGATTAAGAAGAATCTATAAGAAGAAAAGGGGATTGTGAACTCACAATCCCCTTTTCTATTTGAACAGTTTTTCTACTGGGTAATGACAATGAAATTGGAAGGAGTACTATATAGTTTTTCCATTTCTCCTTCATTGTTTTCTGTTGTTATAAAGGCACAAATATAATATATGTGTTCACCTTCGGGAACTTCGCTAATGGATATAGTATGAGTTTCTTCTGTTGTATTCTCAATAGATGTTACCTCTATTGGTTCTTTCGCATTCCATTCAAATAGAGTGAAGCCTTCTGCCTCAAATGGATAGGAAAATGTGAATACAATTTGGTTTTCTTGTATTTCGTGAAGGACATTGGAAGGAGCCAGTGGAGAACGTTCTGGTACAATCACTTCTACTCGGTACGAGTATATAATTCCTTTTTTATTCGTAGCAGCAATTTTATACCAATATGTTGTACCTGGTTCTACATTTTCATCTGTCCAGGCTGCAGTACTTGGGTCTTCTATGCTAGTAATGGATTCAAAATTGTTGATACCATCTTTTCTAAGAATTTGAATTGTAGCAGGCTCTACAGTATTGTTTGTCCAATGAAGCTGTACGCCATTTTCGGAAATATGGATAGTGGCTACTTCGGTAGGAATAAAGGGAAACTCACATAAAGTGCGAATGTTGTTTAATACAACGGGGTAGTATTTATCGAAATTTGGATATATAGTACGATGTGCCTCGTAGTTAACTAGCCAATCTTCAATGTAATCATTGTAAGCAAACGCTTCTTCGATATCTTCTAATCGTTGTTCTTCCCAGTCTTTTTCACCAAATTCTACTAGTGTGAAACGTTGGGAAATTCCACGTACCAGGTGTTCAATGATACAATCATTCCAGGATCTAATGTCAATATATCGCATAGGTCGCTGAATTGGATAGAACAGTTTTTCGGTGGCTTCAATTTCTCTTCGATTCTTATAGAAGATTGGATTCACAAAAGCATAACTAAAACTTTTCAGAAGCTGCTTGTGTAGTTCATCGGGGGTTTGCCAATACGGAATTTTTGCATCATCTTGTTCATCAACATCATACGGACCTAGAAGGGCAAAATACTTTGTATTTACATGTGTAGCGTATCCTTTTTCACTGAACAAGGGAACTAATATTAGTTCATAGCTGCGATCTGTGAAACCAAAATACTCTTCTAGCATAGGAATTGTCTTTTTCGTTTCTAGTTTTTTTTCTGCAATTTCGACTGCCTCCTGGTAGAACTGTAAGTGGTCTTCGTAAAAATACATAAAATCAGTTTCTTCTGCGAAGTCGCGTAGTAGTGCTAAGAAGTCATTCAGATTCCGTTCTCCTCCACCTCGTTCAATGATCTCTTTTGAAAAAGGAATTTCAATTTTCAATTCAGGTGGTTCGGATAGGTGTAACATAAAGGTGGAAGGAATCTCCTGTGAGAAGCCAAGAATATACCACATATAAGAAAACTGTCTGACGACAGGATGTCGCCAATAGGGAAAGAACTCATCCTGTACTTCCCGAACATAATCGAAATCTAATTCAGTCATAGGCCAGGCACCAATCATTAACTGCAGCACAGATATAAGTTCAATGCGTGGATCAGAGGATACAACAACCTGTTTGTTGGATTCAGACATGGGCATCCAGGGTTCAGAGTCTGCAAAAGCAGCCTGTACAGGAGTTGCTAAAATGGACAAAGACAGGCCAGTAATCATCAGCCATTTCATCACGTTCTTCACTGGTGTGTGTAACTTCATTCATAACCTCGTTTCGTTGTTTTTCACAATGTGTACTTTTCAACCTTAATATTATAGTGGGGGTTTCCCTGAAAAAGGTTTCAAAATGAATAGAGTTACCAAACAAAAAAGTTCACTCGAAGATTTGTTTGGAAGAATTAATTGAAGAAAAAAAACTAGATGACCTGATTGTATTTGCAAACCACGCGATAACACTAATCTAGTTAGTTGTTTCAGGAAACCATATCGCTATCTCTCTTTCGCTGGATTCGGGGCTGTCACTTACATGAATTAAATTGTGAATGGGTCGTTCAGCAGAGTCTGCTATTTCATAGGAATCGGTTGAGAAGTCTCCTCGAATTGTACCGGGTACTGCTGTAAACGGTTCCGTGTTTCCAGCTAGTTTACGCATGCATGTTATGGCATTTGGGCCCTGCACAACAATGGCTACAATTCTTTGTCCGGTAAAGTATTCTATTAAGTGTTTTCGTACTGTTTGCCCTATACACTGCGAATCTTCTTTAACTGGTTTCCCCAACCCCTGCAATTTCTTAATCTTTTTTAAACC
>CAYRBR010000073.1:0-6870 GCA_964422555.1 uncultured Caldisericota bacterium
TTTATCTCTTGAGAAGGGAGAGTATAAGCATGTTTAAAGGTAAATTGTTGCATGTATTGCTCGCATTTGTTTTTTTAGTAGGTGCTGTATTGATGCCTATTAATCTTGACAGCAGTTATGCTGGCGAAGGCAAAAAAGTATTGGTTTATATTGAAAGAATGGAAGCCGAAGGTTTTAAACGAGGTGGCTTCGATGTAATTGAAATATATGATACTTTTTCTTTATTTAGTGTTAACGCTTCTGAGGAAGAGATTCTAAAAGTTCGTAACATTGAATATACTGAAGTACCTAACATAGACAAGATCTTTTACGCCAATCATGTATTTACTTCTGATGGGGCCAAAAATATGGTTTATCCCACCGATGTACAGGCAAAAATTGGCACCCTTCCTTCTGAAGGATTATTTTTACTTCAGTTTGTCGGACCTGTAAAGCAGGAATGGAAAGACTTTGTTGTGAATCAGGGTGTAGAAATATACGGCTCTTTGCAATATTCTGCCTATTTGGTTCGCACCACACAAAGTGTGGCTTCTAATCTGAAGTCATTGGAGTTTATTCGCACTATTGGACAAGTCCCTGGTTATTTAAAGGTCTCTCATGAGTTAACTGGAAAAGATGCACCTTTGAACGATAGCGTTCTTGTTTCAACAACGGCCGAATTTAACTTGCAACATTTTCTTGACCAAGCTCAGGTGGGGAAAGAGAATTATCTTTTCTATACTAGCTTTGGTATGGGAAGATTGCACCTTTTCGATTTTCCTCTAGCGAAATTAAACATTCTGTATGGGAACAATGCTGTTATCTCAATAGAAAAGCTACCCGAAAATACTACTAACAATGAATATGCAGCACAGGTTGTTGGAGTTCGTACTTCTGCTAATGCAAATAATTTACCCGATGACAATATTGGGGCACACCAAATTGTTGCTGTTGCAGATACCGGCTTATCCACTGGTGAAACTGACGCTTCTATGCATCCTAACTTTGGAACGAATGGTGACAAAATTGTTGATCATTACAGCTATAACGTAGGTGGAGATCCAGAAACAGCCGATTGGAGTTGTTTTATTTCTCCTTTAGGGGCAAATACACACGGAACTCACGTTGCCGGCTCTGTTCTTGGAGACGGTGATACATCTCCTGGTAACAACTATAAGGGTATGGCTCCTGGGGCTAATTTAGTAGTCCAGAATATTGCGATAACCACAAACTTAAGAGCTGTTTCCCCTCCAGCTTTTGATACTTTATTCGGAGATGCTTATACAAGTGGTGCTCGGATTCATACAAATTCATGGGGTGGCGGAGGAAATTATTATGGTTCTTCTGCTGCTGATATTGATAATTTCATGTGGAATAACAAAGATTTCTCCATTTTGTTTGCTATGGGGAACACTGGTCCGAACGCTGGAACAATGGGAATACAGGCTAACTCCAAGAACTGTATTTCGGTAGGTGCTTCTCAGAACAACAGCGGTGGCTTTAACCAGGATAGAATGGCATCCTTCTCTTCCAGAGGACTGGCAGCTGATGGTAGAATTAAACCTGATGTAGTTTCTCCTGGTCAAACTATTTATTCTTCCATAACAGATGGTACAAAAACCTCCCCCAATCATACATGGGCTTCTTATCAAGGAACCAGTATGGCTACTCCTGTTACTGCTGGCGCTTTGGCATGTATCCGAGAGTTTTTCACACACGGCACTGTTGTTGTAGATTATCGTAATCCAAGTTCTGCACTTTTAAAAGCTGCTATGATAAATGGTTGTTATTTTGATGGCATGCAGTCTTCTTCTGGTGCCGATTATACATCACCTGATGGAAATATCGGCTGGGGCAGAACCAATATAAAACAGTCCTTAGACCCAACCGACGGTAGAGTAAAATTTTATGACCACCCAATGGATTTAGGTCTTATGAGTGGACAAACTCACATGATTGAATTTAACGTAGGTAGTGGAGCTCCTTTGCCATTAATGATTACACTGGCATGGACAGATGCACCTGCCACACCTGGAGCTGATCCGGCTTTGGTTAACAATTTAGACCTTAAATTAGTTACCCCCGACGGTGAGTATTATTATGGAAACCGCTTTGATGAAAACGGTGAATCACAGTTAAGCCCAGCTACTACTGATGCTTTAAATAATGTAGAAGTAATTCGTATTCCTGAGGCAAGCGAAGGCAACTATCGTATTGAAGTTTCCGGTGCTAACATTCAACAAGGTGTACAACCTTTTGCATTGGCCTATAGCGGAAATATTTATAGTGGTAGTGAACCAGAACCTCCTCCAGTAGAAGAAACTCTACGATTAACAGTAAGTCCACAATATAGAGATGTTTTGCAGGGTTCCAGTACTGATTATTCAGCGAGTGTAACCTCTGTCGGTGTTAGCGGTGATGTTACTTTATCCCTAGAATTCAAACAGGGTGGAGTATTCAAGCAACCAGCTGAATTAGGCATTACTTATTCAATTACTCCTGCTACATTTTCTATTAGCTCTGGTGTAACCTTAAGTTCTCAAATTGTAATTAACGTATCCACAAATACTCCTCTTGGTCAAATTGAAGTTATTGTTCACGCAAGTACTCCTTCACATGCAGCTGATCCTGTTACTGTAATCATGAATGTTATCACAGAACCATACTTCCTTCTTGATTTTGAACCTGCAACCGTGTATGTTAGACAGAGTCAAACCGAAAGTACAATGATTAATATTACACCAATGTTTGGTTTCTCTGAAGAAGTTGTGTTTGACGATATTTACGGTTTACCTGAGAATACAACAATTTCCTTCAAACCTATGCCAACAGGTCCTAATACCCAGTACAGATCAAAAGTAACGATTGAAACTACTCTCGACACTCCAATTGGAACATATATGATTTCAATTCGAGCCAGAAATATTACAACTTCCCGAGATGTTTCCATCTATCGACAGTTTAAGCTTGTTGTTTCGAAGCGAGTAAATGTTTACAAGACAGAAGTTTACTGTAAGAGTGTTCCTGAAACTGTTGATGTGGGAGATGAAGTTAAATTTAGATTCCAAATGAAAAATACAGGAAACGAACCACTTATTAACAATATGTTAGTCTTCCATTTGGATCCTAACCTGGAATTTATGTTCAGTGAACCAGCTGCTAATTATTCTGATGGAAAATTGTACCTTGGAATTCGTGATTTAGCTGCCGGGGAATGTTATCCATACGCATGTTCTAGCATTGGTTATCCTGGAGTTTCCGACAAAGATGGAGATTATATTGTTATTAAATGTAGAGTAAAAGATTCAAAAATGAATTCAGGCGGAGCTTCCTACCAGTTGCAGAATAAGGTTGAAGTAATTTCTGATCCTGCCTATAAACGAACATTCTCTATTTGTCCCGTAACAGTCCGTCCAAAACAAGCAGGGGAATATCCACTTTACTTTAAAGTTTACTTCGAAAATTTAGATTCCGATGGTGCAATTTCTGCAGGAAGTGAAGTAAAAGTTAAATTTCAGATACAAGGTGGATCTGGTGATTATTTATACAGTTGGGACTGGTCTGATGGGAATATGATACAGGATGAAAAAATTGGTATCGATCCTATTGAATTAACTCATACGTATAACAAAAAAGGTGTCTATAGAATCACTATCACTGCGCGAGACTCAAAAGGAAGATACAAAAAAGGGGAAGTTATACTTAGAGTAAAATGAAACCTTTTACACTAGATTAGTATTATAATAAAGTTAGAAAAAATATACGAACCTCTGCGCAGAACGGTGCAGAGGTTCGCGTTAGTTCTTCGAAAGGGGTGTTTTATGAAGAATTTATACCGTTTTTTTGCAATATTTATGGTGACCGTTTTAAGTTGTAGTTTTATTTTATTTGCTGGTCCATCAACTGCCAGTGAAAAAGCTGTTGCTCAAACAACACATTTTAAACCAATTGCATTAAATAATTTTGATGCCGTTCAGAACAGTGTTTATTTCTTTTTTACTAATACATCAAAGAAACCTAGCAAATTGTATGCAAAACTTACTTATGAATATACTGAACATGAAAATTCCGACTGGATGATTCAGTTTTGCTATTCAAATATTTGTTTCCGTGATGAAGGTGAATCTCCAAAAACCGTCAATCCTGGTAAAAAAGAAGAAATGCATGTACAAATGACTCCATATGAAGCAGAAATTGGCGATGTTGTAAAATGTAATTTAGAAGTTTGGCCTGTAGTAGATCCTAAGAACAAAACTAAAATGGTTTTCTACGGTGTAGTAGTTGAAGAAAGCAAGGTAGAGTTGCGAATTGACAATCCAAATGCAACATTAAATGGAAAATCTACTACTCTTGATGCAGCTCCTTTTATTATGAATGGAAGAACCATGGTTCCTTTACGTTTTATCGGGGAAGCACTTGGTGCTGAAATTGGATGGGACAATGCACAGAGAATGGTTAGTTACAAATTAGGTGATGAAGTTCTCTATTTCTGGATTGACAAAACAAAAGCTAAAGTAGTTATTGGACCACTATTTGCCAAGGAAATACCATTAGAAGCAGCACCCGTTATAAAGAACGGTCGTTCTTTTGTTCCTGTACGTGTAGTGTCTGAGCTTTTAGGAGCTGCTGTTGGTTGGGATGGTAAAACAAGAACTGTCACGATTAATTTCCCAGCTCCCATTGAACATTAATTGTTATTGAAATCGTAAAAGGGGTTTTTATGAATTACAAAAAAATACTCTCTTGGTTCCTTTCACTGGTTCTTGCCTGTGGTGTATGGTTCCCTGTTCAGCCTGGTGCTGTTGCCTCGGAAACACACCCAACCGACTCGCCCGTTGAAATAGTGGGGGGTGGGATTCCAGCCGGTATGTTTTACATGCCTACCTATCTAAATGTACAACAACAACGGTTGTATGTATCCGACTCTGCCAACAACCGAGTGCAGGCTTTTATCCGTGGCAATGTATTCCAGCTAGCCTTTGGTGGCTTTGGTCAAAACGAACGTGAATTTGATCATCCGGCTGGGGTGTGTTCCTCGGATAGCAATCTATACATTGTGGATTCGTTAAATGCACGAGTCCAAATCTTTGATTCCAAAGGCAACTATATTTCCCAGTTTGGCTCCTTTGGTACTGAACCCGGTCAGTTCAATATGCCCACCGATATTGCCACCGATGGTTCTAAATTATATGTACTGGACACAGGCAACAACCGTGTGCAGCTCTTTGATGCCAAAGGGTCCTACTTGTCTATGTTTGGAGCTCCCGGACTGGAAGATGGTAGCTTTAACAATCCACTGGGAATTGAAATAGCCAAAGGCAAAATCTTTGTGACCGATACCGGTAACAACCGTGTGCAAATCTTTGACGATGCCGGTCAGTTTATCAGTGTATTTGGCTTTGCCGGTACCGAAGAAAAAGGATTTGATCGACCGGTTGGCATTACCTTCTATGAAGAGCAAGTATACATTGTCGATGCGAACAATCACCGCGTCCATGTATACGATGATACCGGTGTATACCAATCCATGATTCCTATTGAAGAAACTACCAATCCATACGGCATTGGTATTTTGGATAACAAACTGTTAATTTCGGACATGGGAACCCATGAAGTACTTGCTTTTACCTTAGAAGGAAACAAGAATGGCTTCTTTGGTATACCAGCCGACTATACGGGTCACTTTTCCAAACCCATTGCCGTGGCCGCCACCGATACTCATCTATATGTTTTAGACGATACCTTAAAAACCGTGCAAGTATTCAATGACAAGGGCGAATCAGACCGTATGTTTGCAGCGGCTGAAATGGACAAAGCAAAGCTGTTGCATCCGGTAGACATTGCTGTATACAACAGCAAAGTGTATATTTTAGATGCCGCTCTACCTGCCATTGCTGTC
The DNA here is from genome assembly GCA_964422555.1 of uncultured Caldisericota bacterium. Classification (GTDB taxonomy): domain Bacteria; phylum Caldisericota; class Caldisericia; order UBA6126; family UBA6126; genus JAGLCW01. Next base: position 5,879 of record CAYRBR010000073.1, read on the forward strand.
TTTTCTACCCAGGGCATCTTTGAAACCACCCTTGGTTCCTATGGAACCGAACCGGGTCAATTCATTGCTCCCCAAGGGTTGTATGTCACGGACGACAAACTGTACATATCCGATGCTGGCAACTCCCGTGTACAAATTCTTTCCCTGGATGGCAAACCCATCTCTTCCTTTGGTGGTTTTGGCTCTAAGAACAACCAGTTCTTTAACATGAAGGGCATTGGTGTATTCAACCACCAAATCTTTGTCACTGATTCCGGTAATTCCCGTATTGCTGTCTACGATGAAGAAGGCACTGTCCTAAATATCTACGGGAAAAAAGGATTTGAAACAGGCAGTTACTTTGGTCCCAATGGTTTGCATGTCGATGTATCCGGCAAAGTCTATATTGCTGATATGCTCAACAACCGTATCCAAATCTTAAATACCACCACGGATCAATCCAAAGTATATGGACAGTTTGGTTCCATCTTCCAAGACCCAGACAACTATGCCAAAGGCAAAAATGATTACCAATACGATTCGATTCCAGGATACTTTGTATATCCTTCCGATATTACCGTGTTTCAAAACTACATTGCCGTCGTGGATCCGTACAATGTACGTGTCCAATTAATTCCGTTCTCTTTGGTCTTCCAAAAGAACCCCCTTGATATTACCCCCGATTTCTTAGACTTTGGATCGGTGGATAGTGCTTCGTCCGTTACCCGTACCTTTATGTTACGCAACACAGGCGGAAACTATATTGAAGGTTCCATTGCCTGTGATGAATCCTTTGTTACCATTGAACCCACTCATTTTAAAGGTTCTTCTCAGGAAGTGAGTGTACGTATTGATGGCAAAGACTTAGAAGCTGGCAAAACCTACGAAGTAACTGTTACTGCTACCCTTGTTGATGGTCAATCCAAATCCATTACCATTCAATTCATGTCCAGCAGTGAACCCGACTTTTATGCTGAAATGACCCCCTTCTATGTAGCCTCTGCTGAACAAGA
>CAYRBR010000074.1:0-6868 GCA_964422555.1 uncultured Caldisericota bacterium
AGAAAAAGAAACAAAACCCCCTTCCCGTTACAATGAAGCTACGTTACTCTCTGCAATGCAAGGAGCAGGTAAACTCATTACAGATGATGAGTTACAGGAAACCTTAAAAGAAAAAGGGATTGGTACTCCTGCAACTCGAGCTCAAATTATTGAACGTCTAATTAAAGTTGGATATTGCGAACGAGGGGGAAAAGAGATTATTCCTACTGAAAAAGGAATGTACCTAATTCAAGTCCTGTCGCATATTCAATTAGAAGAACTCATTTCTCCTGAATTAACTGGTTCCTGGGAAAAGAAATTATTGCAAATTGAAAATAAAAAACTAACGGCAAAAGCATTTCAAAAGGAAATGAAAGAATTCACCACCCACATTATTGACCAGGTAAAAACAGCCGATTTTGACTCCATGGAGGGTGGGGAAGTAGGTTTGTGCCCTCTCTGCAACTCTCCTGTTACCGAAAGAACTTCTAAATATAAATGCACCAATGCCGATTGTTCCTTTAGTATTGCCAAAAAAATTAAATCGTGTCGCATTCCTGCCGAAGAAGTAACCAAATTACTAAAAGACAACCGTACATCCAAACCTTTATGGTTCCTTTCCAGCAAAGGCAAACATTTCGAGGCTTATTTATTAATGGACAAAGAAGGAAAAATCGAATTTGAGTTCATTGATTACGACAAAGTTGTCGACGACACTCCTATTGGGAAATGCCCAGTATGTGGGAATGATATGATAGAAAAACTGGGATACTTTGGCTGTGTAAACCCCGAGTGTAATTTTCAAATTCGAAAAACAATTTTAAGCCAACAAATTTCCAAAGAAGATGCAATTGATATAATCACTAAGGGAGAGACTAAGAAGCTAACAAATTTTTGGTCTCTTAAAAAAAGACGCAAATTTTCAGCTCGTCTTCGATTTATATTACAGGAGAAAAAAATTGTGTTCGATTTTAGAAAAGATCCGAAACCGAAAAAAGTTGATAAAAAGAAGAGCTAAAGTTCTTTTTTTATCAAAATAATAGCTGGAACTTTTCTTGACAAATGCTTGAATTATAATAACTTTTAAGCATAGAATTATGCGTAATATTTTTTGATTTTGTTCTGGTTTCAGAGGGAGGTATCTATGCGATACTTTAAGAAATGGCTTGTATTGGTTATTGCATTTCTATTAGTAACTCCCATGGTTGGAGTTTTTAGTTATGCGAATGCTACTACTGGCACCGCAGAACCAATGATGTATGTGCAAGTTGACCTGCAGCGTCCCGACGACGCTCAAAAAGTAGCAGACAGTGGTATTGAAATTATTGAAACATACCCTGCCTATATTTTGGGTAAGGCAACTGAACCTCAATTTGAGGAAATGAAGAAAAAACGTCTCCTCATTACGAAGAAGCAAAACCCGAATCCCGTTTATATAAATGGTGGCGTTATCTATCCTGCAAATGATGATACGAAATCCTTTATTGGTGTTACCATACCAGAGGGTTTTGAAGAAAACTTCTATGCAGATGTGAACGAACCAAACTACTATTTGGTTAAATTTGCTGCTCCCGTTAAAAATGAATGGGCACACGCAATGCAACGAAATGGTATTGAATTGGTGGAATACTACCATCAAAATGCATATGTTGTTCGATGCAAACCATCCATTAAGGGTGAACTTTTAATGGCCGATTATGTAACCGCATTAATGCCTTATGTTCCAGCATTTAAAGTTCCTCCTGAACTGAAAGCAGAAGACCAATGGCAACATGTTCTTGTTTCTTTCTGGGGTGGAGTAGATCCACTGGAAGAACATATGAAAATATGGGAACAAAGCCAATCATACCTTCTTGGTTATGATACTGCTGAAAACGATGCCTTTTCAATAGGTACTGTTGCTGTAAACTGGCAAAATATTGATAAATTAGCAGCTATTCCCAGTATTCAGTGCATTGAACTACCACCTGACAATATGCAACTAAAAGTAGATGTTGGAAGAGAAATTGTGGGAGTTCACCTGGTTGACCAAGCCTACACACAAGGCGATACTCCTGTCCGTTTAGATGGAACTGGCGAAATAGTTACAATTTACGATAGTGGTCTTTCCGGTGGTTATTCAGCACTAAGTGCAGATTTTTCTGGCAGAGTGCCGTTTGCTCTCAATTATGCAACCTACTACAGCCCCTCTTATGGCGGATGGTCACGTTGTTACAGTGGTAGAGCAAACCGTTTTAATTCAAATGTTAGTCCCAGAGAAGGCTTTCGCTTTACTTGGTTTAGAAACGGTATTGATGCTTATTGGCAGGGTGCGCGAGGTCCTTCCAACTACTGCGATGTGTGGGGTCATGGTACACATGTAGCCAGTGTTATAGGTGGTAACGGTGCTATGTCTGGCGGACAATACAAGGGTGTTGCTCCCAATGTTCAATTTTTTGTTCAAAGAATAACAGCTTCTTGGGATACCTACGATTTTTGGCCCAGTGGGTCTTATCCCAGCAGAGCTTATTACAATCGTCACCCCAGAAACGAAGATCGACCAGCAAAAACTCATCCCAGCATCTCCCGTCCAACTATTTGGGATACAAATCCAATAAATCCTGACCCGTATACTGTTGGATATTATCCCGATGAACTCCCCTATAAATGGGATATGGATCCTCTACCACCCGAAGATATTCCTGAAACAGGTCCATTCCCAGGTTTCCACGATGTTCCCTGTGTAAGTGGAGAAGTATATGGTCCCGAATTTGGTCCTATTGATCCTGCAGCCACAAACTATGCCCCAGAAGAAGGTCCTCCAAATAATCCAGGAGCTCCTAACTACTCTGGTGCTGCTGGTACTGTTCATTGGACTATGAAGGATGCATATCAATACACAACTTCTAGAATTCAAAACCACAGCTGGTGGTTCTATTTCTTACGTACTCGCCAGGGTTATTCTCCCGACCCAGGTTCTCCTGTTTTCAGTACATTCGACTATAATGCAATTTCCCGTTTTGTTGACCATTTCCAATATGCCCACCAAGACTTTTTGACCGTATGGGCTGCTGGTGACAATGGTAGAGACAGAGACCAAGATGGTATTGTCGATTGGCAAAAAGATTTAAATGGCGACCTTACCTATGGAGACCCATGGGTAGATGGAGAAAACCAAACCTTCTTTGCTCCTGCCCCCAACAAGAATGGTATTACTGTAGGAGCCTGTGAAAACTACAGACCTGAACTAGACGATATAACTTATGGCGAAGTAGCTGGAATGCATAAAGCCAACTTTGGTTTATTCCTCACTAACGATATGCCTGAATGGGCTGGTATTATCAAAACCGATCTTATTGCTAATGCTAATGAACCATTACCATTAGATGCAACTCCCGAAGAAATTCTTCGTGGATATTCCGACGAAATTGCAGACAAACGATTGGTTGATGACCCAACCGGTAAGTTTGGTATGGCAGCTATTAGTACTCGTGGACCTAGTTCCGATAATCGTATTAAACCCGATTTAGTTGCACCTGGTACAATGGTTGTAGGAAAATTATCTGTTTACAGCTACGATGGTTCTGGTGATCAAACTCAGTATCCCTATGAATACGATTACAGTAACCATTTACCCGATAGCGACTATGCTTACATGAGTGGTACCAGTGTTTCTGCTGGTTTTGTTTCTGGTGCAGCCGCATTAGTCCGTCAATACTACCGACAGGTAGAAGACTTAGATATTGCCCCCACTCCTACTGCAGCTTTAATTAAAGCCACCCTTATTCATGGTGCTACTAACATGGCAGAGCAAGATGCTCCCAACCAATACGATATTATCCAGGAAGGACAGAGAGTAGACGAAACCTTTAACGACACAACCGCTATTGCAGATCCAAACCAGGGTTGGGGTCGCTTAAATGTATATAACTCTTTGTTTCCTATCGCCCCAAGAATTCAAAAATACGATGACAACATTACCGGTGTCGATGCCGATGTTGTAACCTATGAAGTATATGTCGATAATACCGATGTGCCTTTTGAAGCTACTCTTTGCTGGACCGATGAATCTGCCACACCAAACTCCTGGCCAGTGTTAAAACACAACCTCGATTTAGTCGTAACAGATCCAGCCGGATTAATTTACCGTGGTAACCAGTTCGGTACTCCCCCTGCACAAGATCCTAACGTATCAGTTCCAATGGCTACCTCTACCGACACCTTAAACAATGTGGAACGAGTTGTTATTCGAAAACCAAAAATGAAAGGGAAATACACTATTAGTGTTGTACCTTCTTCCCTTCCAAAAGCTCCCGGTGGTCCGGTAAAATACGCCATTATTTATTCGGGTGGTTTCACCGACATGCCTGCAGAAGAACCAATTCCCGCTGCCAACCCTTATGTTTTAGCTTTTGTTGCTATCGCATTAATTGGTGCTGGTGTACTTGTTCTTCGAAAAAGAACTCAAAACTAATAGAGCAATATTAGTTCATCCATAAAAAAAAGCGGAGCTTCTGCTCCGCTTTTTTTTATGCTTCTATTTCGTTATACTTACTTTATGGAAAAGACAAAGAATATAAAATTTACTGGAAACAAAGCATTTCGTTATCTATTATGGGTAGTGTTTTGGATACTGGTATTGGTTTTTATTAGCTTGCTTCCTTTCATTCAAGAACCTCTTCTTTTTATTACTACCAAAATAACGAATTGGCTTTTAAACGTATTCCAAATTCCAACTCTGGTTCAAAATACTTCCATTGCATTAACAGCAGGTACCGAAATGAAATTTTCAATTATTCCTGATTGCACAGGTATCTATCCTTTTATTATTCTGTTTAGTTTAATCGTTTCATTCCCTACCGAAAGTAACAAACGTTTTATTGGTATCGTAGGCGCATTCTTTTTTACATTTATAGTCAACTATGCAAGATTGGTTGTTTTAATAGCAATAGGACACCACAATAGAGTGTACTTCCAGTATGCTCATGTGTTTATATTCCAACTTACTTTTATTCTTCTAATCGTTGTTTATTTTGTCTGGTGGTTACAATGGATTCAAAAGTAACCCAAGTTACGTTAAATATTTCCTTTTTACTCCGTTTTCTCCTGTTTTCCTTTCTTCTTTTTCTGCTTTTCCTTGCCATTGCACCCTACTATATCCAAGCAAAACTATTTCTGATAAAACCCCTTGTAGCTCTATTCACAACCGGAAGAGCACCGTACGTACATGCACTACCGGCCTACAGAGGTATTTCTCTTTCATTTGTATTCTACTTTTCCCTGGTGTTTTCCTCTCTCAGTAAAAACACCTTTAGCTCTTTCTTTAAAGAAAAATATTGGGTAGTTTTGATTCATATAGCAATAATCTATCTTTTTGAGATATTTTCGGCTGTTTTTGAAATTCTTGCAACGGGTTTCTTCAGCTACTACTTCACAACCGTCCTATTATCGGTTGGTTCTTTATTCATAGCTATTCTTCTCTGGCTATTCCTGTTTCCATCCGTTCAAAATTATATCCCTTCTTCAAAATTATAGTCTTTACTCCATTGTTCCATTGTTTTGTCTAACAAATAGTGCATTCTTGCAATCGAGGAGTCATTTGACACACACACAGTTGCCATGTGGTGTTTCTCTTGAATAGCTGTCTGCTTTAAAAGGATTCTAGTAATCTTATCTTCCGATAAACCTCTTGCTCGAAGTCGTTCTTGGATAACATCGACCGAACAGTTAATATAGATAGTGTGGTTACACTTCCTGTATAAATCGGTTTGGAACAACCCAATTGCTTCAATTACACATTTGGGATACTTTGATATCTGATGATAAATTTCGTTTAGAATAAAGGGCCAGGTAATAGACTGTAGTGTTTCAAGTTGAGCATCATTTTTAAAAACGATATCTGACAACACCTTTCGGTTTATACTTTTAGTTTCCGGAATATAGGCAGAAGGAAATGCTCTTGCTAGAGCAACAGTAGTACTTGCATCTTGCAATGCCTGGTGCCCAATCTTATCGGCATCAATTAGATGCATATTGTATTTTTCGGCAATGTAATGACTGGCTGTAGACTTTCCCGAGGCAATTAAACCAGTAATGCCGATAATCCAGGATTTCATTCTTTTAAATCAGCTAGTGTTTTTCCTGCATGGAATTGTACATGCAGTGGAACCGAAAGAGGTAAAGCATGAATCATTTTTTGTTCCATCATGGGTACTACGTCGGTTTCTTCCTTTGCAGGACCTTCCACTATAATTTCATCATGAATTTGCAGAATCATTTTGGATTCAAAAGATTTTGCCAGTTGAACATCAATGTCTATCATAGCCTTTTTTATTATATCGGCCGATGTACCCTGTATGATTGTATTCACTGCCAGACGATTTCCCAATGCTTGCACAATTTTATTCCTGCTCTGCAGCTCAGGAATAGGTCGTCTTCGTCCAAGAAGAGTTGTGGCATATCCCTTTACAATAGCTTCTTGTACTGCTTTCTCTGTAAATGTATGTACACCGGGAAAAGTTCGGAAATACATATCAATGAATTGCTTTGCTTCCTTGATAGGAATATGCAAGGATTGTGACAAACCGTGGGGTGTCATCCCATAGATGACACCAAAGTTCACTGTTTTCGCAATTTTTCTGTAATCGCCGTGTACCTTTTTTTCATCCGGGATACGGAAGATTTGCCTTGCAGTCCATTCATGAATATCTCGGTTTTCGTGAAATGCTGCCTGCATTCGTTTATCTTGTGAAAAATGGGCCAACACCCGTAAATCAATCTGAGAATAGTCAGCACTAATAAATGTACTGTTTTCTTCTGCTATAAATGCTTTTTTAATGTATGGACCCCAGATACTATCGGATGGTAAATTCTGTAAGTTTGGGTGCACAGACGATATTCGACCTGTTGC
>CAYRBR010000075.1:0-6862 GCA_964422555.1 uncultured Caldisericota bacterium
CCGAAGGACGAATGCAGGGAAACAGACCTGGTATGAGACCGGGGGAAATGGCCCCAACACAAAAAATGGAACCCATTCACTATATTCTTATCAGTATACTTGCATTAGTTTTTATAGCTGTATTACTGTGGGCAATCTTTTTGAAGAAACGAAGACTCCCATAATTTTTGAATACATTAATTAAAACAAAGGAAACACTTTCATGGCTGCCAATGTATATTCACGAAGAAGTGACTTAACCAACTCTCTTACAGTTGTAATTGATTTCACTCGATACGCATTGGCACCTGCAAACGCAAATCCTTTTCCAAGGTTTCCTGTTTTTGCATTGGTGAGTGCTTCATTAATACAGTATGCAGCTTTTTTGTAGTTGCATGTTTTTAAGCATTTCCATGTGCATTTAAAAGGTCTTCTCTTTCCCTGGGTAACGTCTTTCAAAAATGGATTTTGTATGGCTCTTCCCGGAAGACCTACCGGACTTTTAATGATGACAATGTCTTGTTCGTGGCAATCAACGTACGATTTCTTAAAGCTGGTATCTGCATCGCATTCAAAAGTAGCCACAAATCGAGTAGCCATTTGAACACCTTTGGCTCCCAATTTCATATATTTGTGGATATCAGAACCTGTGAATATGCCACCTGCTGCAATGACCGGTATTTCGGTATTGTACTTTTCTTCATAGTATTCAATTTCGGGAATGACTTCTGTAAGAATCGTTTCTAATTTATTGGATTCGTTGTTAATAGCGTCTTCTTTGAAGCCTAGATGACCTCCTGCTAATGGTCCCTCTACTACTACACCATCAGGAATATGGTGATAATGCATATCCCAATATTTGAAAATAAGTTTTGCAGCACGTGCAGACGATACAATTGGGAAGATGGCTGTAGGGAATTTTCGAAGAACATTTAATGAAAGATTTTTTGGAGGATGCAAAGGAAGACCTGCACCAATAAAAATAACATCCACATTTTCCTCTAGAGCAGTTTCAATTAATGCGTCGGAGTCTGACAATGCAGCCAATATGTTTACACCAATAATACCAGAAGATTTTTCTCTGGCTTTGTGAATTTCTCTTCTTAAAGCTCGTTTATTAGCTTCTCTATAATTCTTTTGATAATCTTTTTCTAGCATACCAATTCCGGCAGCCCCAATAACACCAACGCCACCTTCGTTTGCAACAGCAGATGCTAAACCTGATAAGGATATACCTACGCTCATACCTCCCTGTATAATCGGGAGCATAGCAAACCTTTTGCCTATTTTCAATTTGGGGACAATAATTTTCATTTTCGCTTTTCCGTTCTGCAGAATCACACTGCTTTTAGTGTTTTAATATTACTCTAAACCCCCAAAAATACAACTTATTAAAGTGAAAAAACAGTGATTATTGCAAATTATTTTGCATATTCTTTGGGCACTCGTTGTCGGATTTCATCCAGCACTATTTGATAGTTTTCTGAATTGCATTCAATAATCATGAATTCAATAAATTTATTGTATACAGTGATGCGGTGTTTCCGTGGATTCGATCGGAATTGGGTGCATTTCTCCCAACGCAAGAGAGTTCCCTGATTGCTTTCTGCTAACAAACCTGCTCCTACAATTCCAGGTTTGCCTGCCAATCCTCCCGCAATAATGGCAGCAAAGTTAACAGCTTTATTCTTTTTTCTATCTTGTGGTGCAAAACCCATATAAATACCATCATCGTTTATTTCATAGTGCATTAAGAACCGATTTCGGTAGATAACAAATATGAATAGGGCACTTAAGGCTAACCAGATACCAATCATAATTAGGGCATACTGTAATCCGTCAATACTCGTATAGTATCCTTTTGCTCTGTCTACCAAGTAGTTGATTAGTATAAATAGGGTAATACCCCCAAATGGAATCCCGAATGCCAAACCCAATTGTTTTAATACTACCCGGTTGTAGATTGTTACATATTGATCCCAAACAATTTCGTTTACTTCTTTTTTCATAGTGGCTCCTTTTCAAGGATTATCTCTAAACAATGGTTTAGATTTCTACATTGAGTTACAGGTTCTATCTATCACGAGTTTGATTTTTCTTCTAATAGTAGTAAACCATATATAGTGTAGTATATATTTTCCGCTCAATTCTGAAAGAGCAGTAGAAGATGAGGTGAACAATGAAAGTATTTGGTCCGGTTCCTTCGAGAAGGTTGGGAAAGAGTATAGGAATAAACAATATCCCACCGAAGATCTGTTCATATTCATGTTCGTATTGCCAAATAGGGAAGTCTCTTCAAATGCAAGTAGAAAGGCAACCCTTTTACAGTCCAAAAGAACTTGTACAGGAAGTGAAAGCTAAGATAAAACTGGCCATTGAGAATCATGAAAAAATTGATTACTTAACGATTGTACCCGATGGTGAACCTACTTTAGATGCCAACTTGGGTACTTTAATACAATTGTTAAAAACACTACCATACAAAGTTGCAGTGATTACCAATTCTAGTTTGTTAGACCAACCACAAGTACAACGAGATTTATACGATGCCGATTGGGTATCGGTGAAAGTAGATAGTGTCCACGAAAAGATCTGGAAACAGATTGATTGCCCGGTTAGGACATTGACACTGGATTCAATACTGGAAGGAATTCAGCGATTTGCCAGCTACTATGAAGGTATTTTAGTAACTGAAACAATGCTTGTGCAAGGTTGTAACGACAACGAGGAAGAAGCTGAAGCAAATGCTGCCTTTATCGCTTCCATTCAACCTGCTATTTCATACATTAGCATTCCCACTCGACCCCCTGCCGATAAAGCAGTGAAGGCTCCAACTGAAGAAGCAATTAATGCGGTGTATCAATGCTATCAGAATGCTGGATTAACAGTTGAGTATTTAATTGGTTATGAAGGAAATGAATTTGCCTTTACGGGAAATGTACAAGACGATGTTTTGAGTATTACCTCTGTACATCCAATGAGAGAAGATGCAATACATGAGTACCTGCTTAAGTCGAATGCAGACTATTCTCTTATACAAGAGTTGCTTGATCAGAAAAAACTGGTTGTAAAAGAATTTAATGGACGAAAATTTTATATACGTGCCCTAAAAAAACAATAAAGGAGAAGTGTATGACTGAACAAAATGACTATTACAAATCGACCATAGGAAGTGATGAAAAGTTTTGTCACAACTGTGGTAATGTAATTCGAAAAAGTGACAAGGTTTGTTCTTTTTGTGGAGCTAAGCAGTATGTAGCAAGCGACGGACAAAAACCAAGCAATACAAGAGTATATGCGTACCCACCTAAAGAGAGAATTATTTATGTATTACTGGCATTGTTCCTGGGTACATTTGGAGTACATAATTTTTATGCAGGCTATTCAAATACAGCTGTAAAACAACTTCTTGTAACCATTTTAACCGGGTGGATTTTTGGAATAGGAGTATTAATTACCTACATTTGGGCTATTGTGGATATTATCCAGGTTACTCAGGATGCGAATGGAGTACCTTTCAGATAAAGTATCCAGAGCTAAAAGCAGTGTTCTTTATTAGGAGGACAAAATGAATAGTATTTTTCAACGAACAAGTGTGCGAAGTTTTACGTCTCAAAAAGTATCTGAAGAACAAATTGATAAACTAATTAAAGCTGGCATGCAAGCTCCTTCTGCAAACAACGAGAAGCCCTGGCATTTTATAGTAGTAACCGACCCTACTATTTTGGAAAAAATACCACATGTGCACCCGTATGCCAAAATGGCAGCCGAAAGCGCTGGTACAATTTGTGTGTGTGGAGATCCATCACTGGAAATTTCCAAAGGCTATTGGGTGCAGGATTGCAGCGCTTCTATTCAGAACATTTTATTGCAGGCAGTTGAAATGGGCTTAGGAGCTGTATGGTGTGGAGTATACCCAAGAGAAAACCGTATGGAGGCGGTTCGAGGATTATTAGACATCCCAGACAATATTCTTCCATTGGCTTTAATTCCATTCGGCTACCCTGCAGTTGAACCAACTCCTAAAAACCATTTCAATCCAGATCGCATTCATAAAAATAAATGGTAGAACTGTTCTAAAGAAGTTCTTTCGTTTGTATTTTTGTTACTCTGGATTTGGATACGTAATTAATATTTGTTGTGTGCTACCATCCCAACCTACTTTTGCTCCCAGGTTTTCCGATACAAATCGAATGGGAATGACAGTTCTGCCCGAAATAATGGTTGGGGGGACAGACAAAGTAACTTCTTTGTCATTTACCTTTGCCTTTGCGTTATCCACTTGAAGAATAATCGTAGTTCCATAGAGCTTGAATACTATTTCACGGCTTTCTGCAATCCATTCAATTTCTGCTTCCATTGCTTCCCCAATAAATCGGAACGGCACCATGGTGGTACTATTTTTAATAACAGGAGCTACATCTAGTGTATATAGCTTGCCATTTACTTCAGCCGTGGTATTCCCAATTTGTAAAATGATTACTTTTTTTTCAGGAAGCACCAGGAATAAATCATAAGAAGCTTCGTTGCCTGCGTAGTCAAAAGCCTGTAAGGTGAACTTGTTTACACCGAGTTCCAATGAAACCGGTATAGAGAAATAGCCATTGCTTTCGATGGGTACTTCTTCCTGATTACAAAAAAGTTTGCAACAATCTTGTACTGTTCCCTTTGCGATAGTTTCTTTGTCAGTGAATAACTGATAATTTTTCGTTTCCATTTGAATTATAGGTGGTTTGGTGTCCAAAACAATGGGATACACAATTTCATTTTGATTGTCGTATTCATCGGCTACAAGGGCGGTTATAGAATTCAGTCCTTCCTGTAAAGACAATTCACACTGGAACGTACCAGTTTCAGATACAGGAACGCTTTTTCCCTGTATTTCCAATGTAGCTTTCGATTCGGTAGAACCTTGCAGAAGTAATGGATTTTGGTTGGTATAATATTTCTCTTTTACTAGGTGCAATGCTTCGGTTTGTAATGTAATGTCGGGTGGAGAAGTGTCGATAACTTTCATGGTAACAGGTATTCGTTTGTTCCCTCCATTCGATAGTATTTCAATACTAGTGGAGTAGTTTCCGGGGAATACGTCTTTTGTATTGGCGGTAACAGTTATCTCGTCGGTGTCATCGGTGAGTATCGTTGGGTTTATTTCTAACCAGCTTGCATTGTTGGTGGTGGTTACGGTTCCTTCCAGTCCATCGAAAGCATGGTTATGAACGGATATGGTTTGAGTGGCTGTGCTCCCTTGTTCCTGTTCCCCAAAATCAATTGACTTTGGTTTGATACTAATCCTAGGCATGGTTGCTTCAATGTAATCTAAGTAATTTTTTGAATTAGCCAGTACAATTCCTCCGCCATAAATGGCAATTGAGTTAAATTCTCCCATATCTTCTTCTAATTTAAACTTCTCCAGCTGTTTTCCACTATCAAGCGAAAATAGGAGTAATTTTTTCTTTTTGGCATACATAATAATATTCCCTGATCCTTCACTACTGTAATGCCAACAGGAAATAAGTAGTTTGTTGCCTGAAATGACAACACCCGGGCAGTAGAAATTAATGTAATAATCTTCTAGTTTAACTCGTTTGTCCCATTTTGTACTGCCATCTTTTCTATCGAGTACAAATATATAACCATAGTCGGCAGTGACAATAACATAGTCTTTGGAAATTTTTGGAGTAAAATCTCTGGCATCCATCCCCTTTTGTGCAAAAGACCAGTTTGTTTTACCGTTTTCATTGTTTAATGCAAGGCATTCGAATTCATAGAAATTATCATTTAATCCTTTGTGAACAATAACATAGTTCTGATCTTTATCAGCACTAGGGCTGCAGATGCGATCGTATTCTTCAAATGTTCTAGTCCATTTTATTTCTCCCGTACTTGCATCCAAACAAATTGTAGAGCAAGAACCATTGGTTTGTATGGCATCATCTTGTTTCCAAATAACCGGATACCCGGAAACAAATACGTTATTGTTTAGTATGGAAGGTAGGGCACAATCTGATAAACCGGAAAAAGGTAATTCCTGTTCCCATGCTATTTCTCCCGTAGAAGCATCTAGTTTTGTAAGAAAGGAACGGGTAGATTGAATCGTTTCTTCGTCGGTTTGTTCCATAACATTGCTCTTATAGTAAATATAGCCATTGCTGTATTGTAATCCACCATACATCTTGTTCTCTATTGGAATTTCGTGAATCATTTCCTGTGTGTTTAAATCGATACAGGTGATGTAACCACCTGGTTTACCAGACAATATATCATCGACCGTATAGGTGGCAGAAACCCACACCTGATTTGAATAAGGAACTATAATGGGACTATGGTGACGTATGTAGTTCCCCTTTACTTCGATGCTCTCTAATTCTTCCCCTTCAATAATGTCATACACTTTTAGTTCTGCTGTTTCTTTTTCCTTATAGTTTGAATGCAGGAAGAAAACCTGATTGTTGTAGCAGGCAATGCCTTTGCTTATACCATATTCTTTATAGTTACCAAGAGGAATAGGGTAGTTATTATTTTCTTCAAACGGTTCCTTTACAGTAACCGAAGAATAGCCATCCAGGTTGGAATGATTGTAAATAGACAGCCAGGGGTAGTATCCTTCCTGGTCATATAGAGGTTTATTGGTAGCATACCCAAGGGGTGAAATAAGGAAAGTAAAACACAAAATACTTAGGCTTAACAAAACCGACAAACACTTCTTCATAAAAAACCTCCCAAAAAAACAAAACTCCAATTACAATCTTCTTCATATAAAAATACAATTATTATAAGCAACTACTTCTGAGAATAAGTATACTCCCAGAAGTAGTTGAAGTTAAGTCGCTTTATATACTAATCAGTTCTATTTTTCTGTTTCTGTAGCAGGATATGTTAC
>CAYRBR010000076.1:0-6690 GCA_964422555.1 uncultured Caldisericota bacterium
CAACATTCTTTACACCTCGTTGATGCAATGAGATGACGTCCATATACCCTTCCACGACAATAGCTCTTTTCGATCGATTTATCTCCGATCTGGCAAACGATAAAGCATACAAGTTATGCCCTTTGTGAAACAGAGAGTAATCTGGACTGTTCAAGTATTTAGGAGTGGCATCTTTTTCTATCCCTCGACCACCAAAACCAATGGGTCGATTACGATGGTCAAAAATGGGAAAAATGATTCGATTGCGAAAATAAGGATACAAGTATCCATCTTCTTTTTCTCGAAGAAGTCCTATGGTTTTGGAAGCTTCCTTGTCAAATCCTTTTTTTTGCAAAAAAGATACAAATTGTTGTGAATCAAAAGGGGCAAAACCTAGCTGAAACTTACGAATGGTTTCACTGTTTATTTTTCGATTCTGAAGATACATTTTTGCTTCTTTGTTTGTACTTAATTGTTTTTGAAAAAAAAGAGTACAGTCTAGCAAAATGGAATACCAATCTTCATACTTCGAATTTTGCTTTGAGCGTCCCCATTGTGGAGGTTCTAATCCTGCTTCTTTTCCTAAAAACTCAATTGCTTCCTGAAAGGTATATCCTTCGTATTTTTCAACAAATCGAATAATATCCCCACCTACGTGACATCCAAAACAATAGAATATTTCTTTCGTAGGATTCACGGAAAAGGAAGGAGTCTTTTCTACGTGAAATGGGCATAATCCTACAAAATTCTGTCCCGCCTTCCGTAATCGAACAAAACGTCCAATGAAATCAACAATATTTATTCTGGTTTTGATCTCTTGGATGTATTCTTCAATTTTATGATCTAACACGTAGTTCTCCTAAAATAGAAGTAGGAAGCATCTCTGTAAAAGAAATGCTTCCTTTCAATATAAGCAATGGTTAAAAAGTTACAAGTTTACTTACGATTAATTATTGTGGATTGTGCAGCTGCAAGCCTTGCAACAGGAACTCGATAAGGAGAACAGCTCACATAGTCCAAACCAACCCGATCACAGAAGAAAATTGAATCGGGATCGCCACCATGTTCTCCACAAATACCCAATTTTAATTTTGGATTGGTTGCTCGACCTTCTTTTGCTGCCCACGATACTAGCTTACCAACACCAGTTTGATCAAGACTCTGGAAAGGATCTACTTTTAGAATCTTTTGATCGATGTACTGTCGAAGGAATTTACCTGCATCATCGCGAGAATACCCAAAAGTCATCTGTGTTAAATCGTTAGTTCCAAAAGAGAAGAACTGTGCAGTTTTAGCTATATCGCCAGCTGTAAGAGCAGCTCGGGGAATTTCGATCATAGTTCCCACCATATATTCGATGGTTATGCCTTGTTCTTTCATAACTTCTTTAGCAGTTTCATCTACTATCGCTTTTTGTGAATTGAATTCTGCATCGGTTCCCACCAATGGAATCATAATTTCAGGGTGAACTTCTTCTTTATTCTTGGCTAATTCACATGCTGCTTCAATTATAGCTCTAGTCTGCATGGCTGTAATCTCAGGATAAGTAATTCCCAATCGACAACCTCTGTGTCCCAGCATGGGGTTAAATTCTTTCAAAGACTCAATAGTAGCCATTACCTTTTCAACCGAGACATTCAATTGTTTGGCTAATTCTTCGATATCTTCTTTTGCTGTTGGTAAAAATTCGTGTAAAGGTGGATCCAAAAGACGAATGGTAACAGGTCTTCCTGCCATTGCTTTAAAAATTCCTACAAAGTCTTCTTTTTGCATAGGAAGTATTTTTTCTAAAGCTTTTTCCCGACCTTCTAATGAATCGGCTAAAATCATTTCACGTACAGCTTTAATCCGATCACCTTCAAAGAACATGTGCTCGGTTCTACATAATCCAATTCCCTGGGCACCAAATTCAACAGCCTGTTTCGCATCCTTTGGAGAATCTGCATTCGTTCTTACATCTAGCCTACGAACTTCATCGGCCCATTGCATTAATGTACCAAATTCACCACTAAGGTTAGGAGGAAGTGTGGGGATATTCCCCTCATACACTTCTCCTTTTGTGCCATCTAAACTTATGATATCGCCTTCTTTAACAAGCAGTCCATCGCTTGTTTTAAAAGCTTTCTGTTCTTCCATAACAGATAAACCATTCGCACCTGATACACAGCATTTTCCCATTCCACGAGCAACAACTGCAGCATGTGATGTCATTCCACCTCGAGCTGTTAAAATACCCTGTGCGCTATTCATTCCTTTAATATCTTCAGGAGAAGTTTCTTCTCGAACAAGAATTACTTTTTCTCCATTTTCTGCCATAGCTTCTGCTTCATCAGCTGTGAAAACAACCTTTCCAAAAGCAGCTCCAGGCGAAGCTGGTAAGCCAGTAGCAATTACTTTTGCCTGTTTCTGTTTATCAGGGTCAAAACGAGGGTGAAGCAACTGATTCAAAGCATTAGGATCCACTCGTAAAATAGCTTCTTCTTTGGAAAGCAAGCCTTCCTGTACCAATTCAACTGCTATTCGTACGGCAGCAGCACCCGTTCGTTTTCCATTTCTTGTCTGTAATAGAAACAGTTTTTTATCTTCAATAGTAAATTCAATATCCTGCATATCACGATAATGGTTTTCCAATGTATTTAAAATACGAAGCAATTCTTTGTAGCAATCAGGAAGAATATCATTCAATTCACTAATATGCTTAGGAGTACGGCTTCCAGCCACTAAATCTTCTCCCTGTGCATTTAACAAAAATTCTCCATACAGTCCTTTTTCACCGGTAGAAGGATTACGAGTGAAGCAAACACCAGTTCCCGATACATTGCTTTTGTTACCAAATACCATACACTGCACATTCACAGCCGTTCCTAAAAGACCTTCAATTTTATTTAGTTTTCGGTATACAATAGCACGATCATTATTCCAAGAACCCACCACTGCATTAATGGCATCGGTTAATTGTTTCATAGGATCCTGCGGGAAACCTTCACCACGTTCTTCAATATAAATTTTCTTGTACCCATCAATAACTTGCATCAAGCCATCCTGGTCAAGTTCATTGTCAAGCTTTACGCCTTTTTTCTCTTTCACAGCAGAAAGTACTTTTTCAAATTTTCCATGGGAAATTCCATACACAACATTCCCAAACATTTGCAGAAAGCGACGATATGAGTCACAAATAAAACTAGGGTTTTGGGAAATTTCTACTTGTTTCTCAAATACCTTATCGTTTAAACCCAAATTAAGAATTGTATCCATCATACCGGGCATGGAAACAGCAGCCCCTGATCGTACCGATACTAACAACGGTTTGTCGGGGTCACCAAACACTTTTCCAGTCTCTTCTTCCATTCTCTTCAAATGTTCTTTTACTTCGCCCGATAACTGCTCTGGATACGAATTGTTATGATTGTAGAAGTATTCACAAACTTCCGTTGTAATCGTAAATCCAGGGGGTACAGGAATACTTAATCTTGCCATTTCGGCTAAATTAGCTCCCTTTCCTCCCAATAATTCCTTCATTTCTTTTGAACCTTCCTGAAAATGATACACGTACTTCTTATTCACGATTGTTGCCTCCTTGGAACACAATATTTGAAAAATTACAAAACTGTAGGTATAAAAAATTTACCCAAGATATTAATCGAAGTCGATTTAATTTTTTGCAATTATTTTCACAATTTACTAAAACTGAATCAAAAAAATTCTCAATAAAAGGGTTTAAAGACACATATAGTGCAATCTTTTTAGATAAGTCTTTTTCTTCCTTACAAAGTTCGCTTATTATTTTCCATTTTTCATACAATTCTTTTTCTTCTTTATCCTCTAAAAGTGATTCATCTACAGGCTCAAGCAGATAGTTCTCTTTGGTAATGTTTTTAATGCGAGTAAATGATTCACACACAATTCGAAATGATGGGTCACTACTCCAATGTTCCAACACTTGAATCTTCGATTGCAGTAAAGAGGGATTTTCGAAATCCTGAATCATTACAGCTTCTACTAAATCGTATCGGTAAAATTGACCCAAGAAAAGAGAAAGTCGACTGGAATAGAACTTTCGAATAGTTTGTAAAACTTCGTTGTAATCGAAATCCAACCCATCCATTTTTTGATACAACTGTAGAGCAGTACCAAAAATGGAAGAAATGGAAACATCGAGTGATTCGTTATACAGAATCCGAAATAATCCATTGAGGGTTCTTCTTAAACCCAAAGGATCAGCCGATCCCGTTACAGAAGCATGAATTGCAAAAGCACCCGAAAGGGTGTCTATACGATCAAGAATACCAAGGATTCTTCCAAGGTTACCTGAGGGAAGTGAGTCGCTTTCTCTTCGGGGAGAATAAGCATCTTCAATTGCCATGGATACAGAAACATCTTCGTGATCTAAATTCGCATAAATTCGTCCCATGGTACCTTGTAGCTCGGGAAGCTCAGTTACCATATGGGTGGGTAAATCCATCTTCGATAAATACGCCGCTCGAAGCAGTTTCTCTTTATTGGCAGTGCATGGAAATTGCCCTGCCAATGCTTCCAATCGTTTTGTTTTTTGGAGAACTGTCCCCAATCCCTTCATAAAAACAATTCGATCAATTTTCGTTGCATAATCGGCTAGTGAAATTTTCCTGTCTTGCTGGTAGAAAAACTTCGCATCTTCCAGTTTTGCAGTAATAACCTTGGTATAGCCCAAAGCTACTTTTTCTACATTTCTGGGACCATTCATCACAAAAAAGAACTCTGGCAATAAGTTTCCTTTGTTATCCTGTGAAGTGAAACATATTAGATGATCTTCAATCATAGTCTTCACAGCTTCTTTTGGAATTTGTAACAAATCTTTTGAGAATGTAGCTTTACAAACAATCGGCCATTCTGTGCAGAGTGCATTTTTCTCAATGATATCTGCAGGAGCACTATCAGGAAGAGCTGTGGTTATCTTTCGAACTCTTTCTTCTGTATGCACACAAATAGTATTCTGTTCAATAAGAGAAAAATAATCGTTTGCATTAGGAATAGAAATTGGAGAAAATCCTCGAAGCCCTCGTGACTCATTCCCAGCTTCGACATTCATCATCGATATGGGAAGAATCTTCTCACCGTACATAGAGCAGATCCATCGAATGGGTCGAACAAATACAAATCCATTCCATTTCATAGTAATAGCAAAAGGATACTTCTGAAGCCATTTTGGAAATTCATTCTGGAAAACTGTTTCTACTTTTTCACATACAGGTTGTGTCATGCAGAATACATACTCTTGTCCTTTTACGGCTTCAATAGTGTATGAATCGGTTTTACATTTTTGTAAAAAACCTTCTAATGCTTTTGTGGGGGTACCTTCTTTTAAAGCAATTCTAACAGGAGGTCCTTTCACTTTTTCAGGGATTATATTTTGTGTGGGACTCACTCCCTTCACACAAAATACCATTCTTCTGGGAGTAAGCGAAAAAGAACCTTCTTCAAACACAATAAATTGTGATTCCAGCCAGGTTTTAAAGTCTTTTTGCATGTCCTTGAGTAGCTGTTTCATGCAAGACAGTGGTAATTCTTCTACTCCAATTTCAATTAATACATCACGATTCATTGGATAATTCCTCTTCCTGTCTTTCTACAATCCTTTGTGCAGCGTTTCTTGCTAGGGATCGTACTCGTCCTAAATACTGGGCTCGTTCAGAAACAGATAAAGCCCCTGCTGCATCAAGAATATTAAATATATGAGAACACTTCAAAGCGTATTCATAACCAGGCCAGACTAAATCGTGTTGAAAACAAGATTCACCCTCATCATAGAACAATGAAAACAGAGTAAAAAGTCGTTCGTGATTGGCTGTATCATGGCAATACACAGATTGTTCATATTCTTCCACTTTTCGTAAAGAACTATACTGAATAGAAGGAGTATAGGATAAATCGTATAGGGAATTTTTGTTCTGAAGATACATAGCAATTCTCTCCAGTCCATAGGTAATCTCTACAGCTGGGACAGGCAATGAAATGCCACCCACTTGCTGGAAATACGTAAACTGAGTAATCTCCATTCCATCCAGCCACACTTCCCATCCAACTCCCCATGCTCCAAGGGTGGGGGCAGCCCAATTGTCCTCAATGAAACGAATATCGTGCTCTTTTGTTGGGAATCCAATTGCTGCTAAACTTTCCACATATAGTTCCTGGATATCCTCTGGAATAGGCTGCAAGATAACTTGCATCTGGTGATGTTTGTAGACACGATTCGGATTGTCAGCATATCGTCCATCTGATGGTCTTCTTGAAGGTTGTACGTAACAGGCTCTGTGAGGCCCTTTTTCGAGTACATAAAAAAAAGTATAGGGAGACATCGTTCCTGCCCCTACCTCCATATCCCATGCAGGTAGAATTGCACAACCTTGTTCTTCCCAGTATTGTTGCAGTTTTTGAATTATTTTATTGAAAGTGACATCGGTATTCTTCACACATTACCTCAATTACGATTCGTTGCTATATAATAGTCGAACAACATCAGAAGCAGTGATGATTCCAATTACATTTTTTTCATCATCTACAACAGGTAACTGCTTCACTTTTCGACGATACATAATTGTGGCAGCTCGAGAAACAGGATCATCCTTAGAACAGGTAAATGGATGCTCTGACATAACATCTTTAATGTGAGTTCCTACAATCTTTTTATATTCATCTAATAAGTCTTCCGTATTGTCATAAATTCCATGTGTC
>CAYRBR010000077.1:0-6675 GCA_964422555.1 uncultured Caldisericota bacterium
TTAAAACGCTAGGTGTAAATACACCCCCAAAGGTGCCAAACTTATTTGCCTGTTTCGAATTGATCAAGCACTTTTCTTTCTTCATGTAACATTCATTTTACGAATGTTTTTTCAGTTTGAAAAGTAATAATCCTCCAACAAGTATTACAATTCCTACAATGATACCATTAAAAAACCACTGAAAATTCCTTTCCCGAGAAGGAGATACGGGTAGTTCTTCTTGTATAGCTCCAAGCGATAATAAATCGTACCCATCTAAAAGAATGTCCTCTTTATATTTCATGATATCGTACGTTGGAGGTTTCGTTAAAAGAGTGTTTCCAAATAATAGTGTGAAAGAATTAGCATTTGCTCCCTCAAAAACTACTTCCTGTACATATCTTTTTACAATAATTTTTTGTATTGTAACTGGTGCATCATCCAGATTCTCAATCACCAGCTTGCTTTCATCATTTTTCTCTTGCCACCCATGCAAATCTAAGGATAGATCCTGATAGCTCTGCTTCGTAAAACTCAGATTATAAAGTTCTTTAGAAAACATGTCATTATAACTGACATTTCTCTGAAACATGTCATCTGTTACCAGCATAATGTTGGATATAATTATATTCTTCATATCAAGTAAAGTAATCACAGTTTTTCTACCCAATTCCTCCACATGGAATGCAGGTTCAAACTCCTCCACGAAATACTTCTTCTGAATAGTCTTCTGATCAAAGTACAAGTGGAAGCTAGTAAACCGGATAGTTTGATTCGTTTTTGGAACCTGGAGCCGATAATAACGAAACTTCTGTACAGTATTAAATGAAATAGTCATTTTTTGATGCTCTTCTACAAAATACAGCAAATCACTTTGTACAAAAGACCAATGAAGGTTATCATGACTTCCAAAGATAGTCACCTTTTCAGCAAAGGGAACTGTAGTAGTTACTGTTATGGAAGTAGCTTGAATATCTGCATCTACAGGGGAAGTTAGTCCGTAATCATAATACTGCCAGGAATCTTTTACAAAACTGTAAATCAACTCCATTTTATATGACATCTTCTTCTCCGTACCTACTTCTTTCCACTGGTTTACGAAATAAGGAACAGCCTGGTTATTGTTATCTAGTATTTTTAAATCAGCCAAATTAGATTGACATAAAGACACCACCTGGATAGGTAATCGTACAGCCTTATATGTGTTGCTTCCTTTGTTCTGAATCTGTGCTGAATACATAAATTGAGAAGCTGACACAGTTTGTAATATAAAAAGCAGGAACATGCACAGTGTAATAAGTAAACAAATTCTTTTATTTTTCATTTTTGGTCTCTTTTGTTTGTAGTTGCAATCTCTTATTAAAATGCTGGTATACAAGGGATATTCCTAACAAAAATATTCCAAAGGCAAAATAAGAGATCATTCTGGTAAAGGAAGTAAGTCCGGATAGATCTATAAAAACAAGTTTTGCTGTTGCCATAATAGACAAACCTAATCCAAATTTCCGAATTATACTATTACGCTTCAGAAATCCCAATATAATCCACAATAAAGCTGTAACCAAATAAACCAAACTAATAACCAAGCTCTGGAAGCCAAACCCATATTGAGTAATCAGGTTTTGGGTAATAATAATGACTGCGTAGCCCGATATTATTAGAGGATAATATCTAACTCCAACATATTTTTCTACTACAACAGCACGTATTAACTCTCTTAGAGCTAATACAGACAACAGTCCTAACAGAATTAGTAACACAGTTCCAATAACAACCTGCCCGGTACTACCTATGTCATTTGTAAAAATAACCGGTCCCTGGAACATGTTTAGGTTAAACAACCAAACAATTCCAACAAAATACAAGAATGCTTGTATTAGTTTCATCCAGTCATCAGCAAGAATTTTAATCTGCTTCAGACCATAACTTAGCAGAAAAGTAAGAACAATTGTCGTTGCTCTACCCATATATAAACCACTGTAAGGAGTATTGTCAAAAACACGAAGCACATAAGGAGTCCATTCACTTTGAGAAATATATAAAATAAAAAACCAGCTGTTTAGTACAGTCGCATACTTCAATATCCTGGCTAATGTGTTTTGCAATGTTCTTTTAACAGTTAACGCAGTTAATATAGCAATACTACTCGCCGTGATTGCTAGGTATTTAAATGTGAACAAAGTAGTGTATCCACGAAATACCTGGCTTGTCACATCGAAGAATAAAAAGGTAAACAGGCTTAGTAAAGAAGCAATAATACCGCCCCACTTTATTCCTTTATCCTCTTTTAAAATTCCATAAACAGTCAACAAAACTCCTTCAATAAGCCATCCCAGTGAGAACCACATTTTTTCAAACTGGAATGGAATAAATAACAACACAAAGGCAAAGCCTGTAAGATAGAAAAGAGGGATTACTCTCTTTTCTTCTTGCATGTTTTTTTCCATCCACCAACCTAGTAAAAGATAAACTACTGCAAATAAAACTGCCAGCGTTCCCATAAACGATCGTAAATGAACGGCATAAAAAGCAATATTTAACAGAACTGCACTAACTACCGTATTCATTCCTATTAATAAAATGTCTGGAAGTGTAAACGATAATTTTCTCTTGTAGGTAGCCACAATGGGAATTAAAGAGTACAGTACAAAAACAAACAATATGTACAAGAGTAGCCAAACATCTTGCACCCTGAAGGAGATAGAAGAATCTCGAACAGAAAGCACCATGTGCATCACATATATGCTAGAGGCAATATTCAGTAGAAATCCTGTTATTGTACTTACAATCCATTTTCGATAAACAGATATAACCAATAAAAAGAGATTCAGAAACACAAAATAGATCATGAGAATCCACACAGGCATGGTTGGATCTGTTATTGTCACAATAGGCAAATACCCACCAATAAGAGCAAACAGCGTAATCGTTTGGGCTTTGTATCGAAGCGATAAAACAAAAGCCAGAATAGTGTTGATTACACAAAGAAGAAGTGCCACCTCAATGGACAAAATATGCAATGTGAAATAACTTAATGAAGTTGCAGTATACAAAATAGCAATTCCACCACTGGTTAATGCAATAGAAAATATGGTAGTAGATTTTCGATTCAGCCATTCCCCCAAGCCAAGAAGTAACCCACCAATCATGAATATAACAATCCCTTTTAACAGAGGTGTTAGAAGTACATACCCATACCTGGCAAGAGCTATTACAGCAATTAGTAAAAACAGAATCCCGATCTTACTTAAGATATTTAATCCAATTAAAGATTCCAAATTATTCTTTTGAAGGATATTCTTGAATTCACTTTCTCGAATTTTCTCTTCTTCCAGAGCTTTCAACTCTTCTTTCTGCCTAGTTGAAAAAGCTCCTGTTTTCGAAGCATAGTCAGATTCAGCTGTGGTAACAAGGAAATCTATTTTTTTTCGAAGCTCATCTATTTCAGCATATACGCTGTCTTCTGCAGAAATTCTGCTTTCCTTTAGCGCTTTAGACATGCTGTTAATGGCATTTTTTGCTTTTTGTTCAAATGCCTGTAAACGATTTAACTCAGTTTGTGATTTGGAAGCAAAATACAAATCCGATCTTTTTTTTGCTGCTTGGATAAGATGCAGCTTCTCATTATATATCTGCTCATACAGAGAATTTTTTAGTACGCTGTTTTCTGTTACTACTTGTTTTTTGCTTTCCGTTTCCTTCTGCAATTGATCCTGAATTTGTAGTAGCTTCTGTTTCAGGTTCTCATTTTCATGCACCAAATCGCTGGCTTCCAGTGTCTCAATTTCCTTTTCCATGGCAGTCATAAGCTTTTTCTGATTGGTTATTATATTTTTAACTGATTCTAATAAAGACATTATTCCCTCCGGTCAATCCACACTCTTACATTGCCACGCCTTAACTAAATTCTTGTTACAAATTGACAACCAAATATATTTGTACATTCACCCTTCTTAAGATATTATAAAAATAGTAGATAATAAATAGAATATGAAAGAAGTTTAAAGTGAAAAAAATAAACACAAGGAAAAACAATGAAACATAAAGTAGCTTCAATTCTTCTAACCATACTGATTTTCTTTCTTTGTATCATCCCACTGCACGCATTTTCTTCTTTAGCAGCAAACGAAAGTACAACCTACACAAACTGGCCTTTAATGCGGATGGACTCAAACAACTCTGGATTTACTCCTGCCACACTTCCAACTACTATGAAGTTTGATGAATTTCTCCCGGTGGATAGTCTTCATGCTGCTATTGTTGCCAACAACAACTACTTTTTGATTGAATGGGGAACTGGGGAGTTACATTGCTATGACATTGACACACAAGATCTAAATTGGAAGAAACTGTATTCAGAATCCACAACTCATCATGCTGTAGATATACGGATGGGCAATATATGTGCTTTTTCCGAATCAACGAATCAACTACTGCTATTAGAAACAATAGCTGGTCGGTGGAGCACTAAAACCGATTTTTTTGTACGGGTGTATGCAATAAATCCCTCAAATGGTAATATCATCTGGCAAAATGATATAAAAGGATATTATGCAAATAGTATTATGTTAAGTGATAGCGAAGCATATATCAAAGTAATGGAAATCACAAAAGAAGCAGGAGGAGAGTACGTAAGCAATAAGCACAAAATAGCCTGTTTTGACCTAGGAAACGGAAAGAGTAGGTGGATTTCAAAGAATATTGCAGGAGGAGAAGCATATATGCTCCCGAATGCAGTTACTTTACACACTCGATACATTATTACCACATCTTCTAAGTTTAAAGATCAAAAAGCTAGTGGGCAACTTGTCGCAGATTCTCCATGTTATATAAGTCTTCTGGATAAGAAAACAGGAGAACATTTGAACACCACTGTTTTGAAAGGTTTTGCGGTTATCTGTAGTCCCTTACTCGTTAACAATAAGGTTTTCGTTACAGCAACAAAAACGAGATTTGGTGGTTTGCCAAATCATTTTTTTTGTTTTGAAATAACAGAAGGGAACCTGAAATTTAATAGGAGCTATTGTCTTTCTGATGAAGCACATCATTATTTATTTTACACAAATCTATCAAAACACAACGACAGTGTATATTTTCTGGATTATAGCGGCTTATTAGTATGCATATCTACTGAGACTTAACATGTTCGGTGGGTAAAAAAATTGGGAAAGGAAAGTTGGGTAGGTCCATATTTTTGTAATTGTGAATACCTAGTAATTTGCACTCAGTATTGTATTAAAGTAGAACGTCCATCATTTGATGATTATGTGTATATTAAAATACAATACATTGATCCAAAAGATGGCACCGTGTGTTTTTCTAATTCAGTTTCTTATTCAGGCGAAGCTCCGTATGAAATCACAGGTACCGATAATAATATTTGGGCAGTTTGTGGTATTCAAATTGCCCACTTCACGCCTTCTCCCCCTCCCAATATTTCCGTTTCCCCTCTAGCTATTCATGAAACCTGCTGGGAAGATGAAACAGAATGTTTTACTCATACTTTAAATGTTACATCTCAAGGAACAATCTCTGGAACTGTTAAATGTAGTGATCCATGGATTAGTACAAATAAAAAAAGAGTGACAAAAAATACTAAAGAAGTAATATTAAAAATTGATCCAACTGATGAATCACTCAAAGCTCAAGACTCCTTCATTGGTCGTCATAATTCTACTGTTGAGTTTATCACCAATGCAGGAAATGTAACAGTATCTGTAATTCTAGACATACTGGAATACCCTAAACTGGAAGTTATTCCTCATTCAGTAGAACGTACAATTAAAGAAGGAGATACTCCCTCTTCCACATTGTTCCATGTAATCAATACAGGTGGTAAAGGATTAAAAGGAACCGTAGCGGAAGAAACCGATTGGTTTTCGTTATCTGATACTACAATTACCGATACTCTTACTGAGTTTACAGCTGCCTATTCGACCCAATCTTTAAAGCCTGGGATATACAAAAGCAATATTGAGGTTACAAGTAATGGAGGTAATCAAACTATTCCTATTACTTTAACAGTTACCCCAAAACCTTTCCTAGTTGTTACTCCAAGCTCCATAATTAAACAAGTAGCAATAGGATCAAGTGAATCTGAAACATTAACATTAACCAATACAGGAGGATTAGGACTCTTTGGAACAATAGAAAGTGATAAAGATTGGTTACATAATAGTATCAACATATACAAAGATGAGACTAAAACAATGTTTGTAGTACTTAATGCTAGAGATCTTAAAGCAGGTACATATTATGGAACTATTACATTTAAAGGTAATGATCAAATAATAAAAGTACCTGTAACATTACAATGCATTGTATGGATAACATTTCAAATAGGATCAAGAACAGTAGAAGTTAATAAAGTTAAAGAAACAATTGAAGCAGCTCCATATTTATTCCAAAAACGTAGTTATGTACCAGTACGTAAACTAGTAGAATCTTTACCAGTACTTAACTATTTAAAGAATGCTGAAATGGAATGGAACCCAGAAGAAAGAAAAGTAACAATAATAGTAAATGATCAAACAACAGAATTATGGGTAGACAATCCAATAGCTAAGGTTAATGGCAAAGATACACCTATTGATCCAGATAACCTTAACATAGCTCCACAGATAAGAAAAGGTAGAACATTCCTACCATTACGCTTTATATCAGAAACATTAGGATACACAGTAGAGTGGGTAGCCT
>CAYRBR010000078.1:0-287 GCA_964422555.1 uncultured Caldisericota bacterium
CATGAAAATTAGAATTTTCATCGGAAACAAGAATTTGATTCTTCCCCCACTCTATTGCATTGGAAACAACCTGTAACTGGTGAGGTAAAACACAAGTCCACTTTCGTTCCATCGTAGAAAGTTCATAGCATTGCAATGGTCCCACTCCTCGAATTAGAATGGTGTCATTTACGTACTGAAGAGGTTTCCAATCAAGGCCTTTCTGGTCCATGTTTGAGTCAAATACCTCAGTAATTACTTCCGATACAGGATCCATATGAAAAATACTGCCACTGTGATGTCCACCA
>CAYRBR010000078.1:297-6626 GCA_964422555.1 uncultured Caldisericota bacterium
CATTTACGTACTGGAGAGGTTTCCAATCGTTATGACCGTATGTGGTAGCAGATCCTCTAAATAGGATTTCAGTATTGCTTCCATCCAGAGTAAACTTAAACACCATACCACTTTGGTGAAAAGAATAAAAAGCAAACGAATTTGAAAATATAGATTTCGTGGATATGCTTTTCTCACTCTGTATTGACGTTACTTTCAATGTACTGCCATTCACACAATACACAGTTCCTCCATACCAACCAAGTCTAGCGAATTCAGAGGTACTGGATTCTCCATCGTAGTGAGCAAAGAAAATATTTTCCTGGAAAACATATAGTTCTGAATCAACATACCCTTTGGGAAGTGAAAATCTCCATTCTTCTTCCCCTGTTTGTGTATTCAAAGCTATTACATTCCCATGTCCGAAAGAAGCTACTTCTTCAGGAAATGGAGCTTCTCTTGTATACGTTACCACAAACAGCTTGTTCTCCACTAGTTTCACGTCTTCCAATAAGTGACCTGTCCATTCCTCTTCAGGCAAGGTATGTGTCCATAGAGGTTCTAATGTCTCCCTATTCAATGCACAAACAAGGAAGATCAGATTAAAAATTTTGATATTTCTGGTTATCTTTGTAGTAGATTGCTGTATCATCTACTACCAATTTCGAGTGTATAGAATAGGGAACTGCTTTACTTTGCAGTATATTCCCCGTGACAAGATCAAAAACCTGGATGGTTGTATCGTCACTTATTAGGTAGATCTGATTATCGAATACAGTGATCAAGGAACTTGGGGATATCTTCCAAGAATCACTTACCTCTATTTCATAGTCCCACTCAAGCGGTAGTGAAGGATAGGATAGTTTTTGAACAGGAGGTTTTGGAGAATGTTCCAGGTGCAATAAAGCTGTTGAATATACAACCTCTTCCTCTTTCAAGGCAAAATAAAGATCCTGTAAAAGGGATAGTATAGCCTCTTTGTTCTGTTTGGACTCTTTCTCTAATGCCTGCATTTGAATGATTTTTACAATCTCTCCCGTATCTTGTTTAATCATAACTATTTGCTGATCATAAAAAAAGCCTAAAACTGAAGAATCAATCTTACAAATTAATGGCCTTTCTCCGGTAACTTCTTGTGGTTTGGTATAGTTCCACAGGAGTTCTCCCGAAGAAACAGAAAAAGCTGCCATTTCATCATGGCGACAAATATACACAGAATCATCGGCATATGCTAAAACCGATCCGATAATCTTCTGAGAAGGTTGCATTACTACATTGGATTCACCCGTTTGTGAATCCAGCAAGTAGATATTTCCACCATTGAATTTATCCATGAACGTTTCAACTAAAATTCCATACTGGGTGGGATAAAAATCATTACTTTCAAGAGAGCCAGGAATGGTTATTTCACATTTACGTTCTTGGGTTGGTAAATCCAGGGCTACCATTTTGCTGGTATAATCGCCGATACTGCTATCAAGTTTTTCTTGAAAGAAGTACAATGTATCGTTTTGAATGTGCAGCCAATAACTCATTGGATCATCGGTTTGATATCGCCAGGCTGTTTCTCCAGTTTCTTTGTTCATGGCAACAATGCAACCTGCCGTACCTTTTGGCCATCCTACCATTGTGACATAAATCACCCAGTCTTTGTACAGAACAGGAGCACGATAACCACCAATAGGCCATTCAATGGAAAAATCATGGTCCCATACGAAGGTGCTGCTTGATAGCTCTACTGCCACAATACTATTGCTTCTTTTGTAGTACGCTCTGTATTCGTCCATTGCAATATGTGAATCAACAGGAGGAATTAAGGTAGGAG
This sequence comes from uncultured Caldisericota bacterium, assembly GCA_964422555.1. Taxonomy (GTDB): domain Bacteria; phylum Caldisericota; class Caldisericia; order UBA6126; family UBA6126; genus JAGLCW01. Next base: position 2,102 of record CAYRBR010000078.1, read on the forward strand.
CTTCCAGCGATTCCCCTGTGCCATAATTAACAACAAAAAGAGAAGAAGAAGTTCCCGGATCATTATTTTTTTCTACTGGAACCGTTGGATAACAAGTTAATTCTTGAGACGCAGGAGCATCAAATAGTGTATTCAGAATCGCGGGAGCATATTCTTTGGCCCAGTATTGATAGTCTGTTTGGTTTTGTAAACCAGTTTTGCTAGAAGAGGTGCAACCATAAATGAACCCAGAGTTAATCAATAGAAATGCAATTAAAGCGATTAGAATAGTATGCTTCAAACAATGTTGAAGTATTCCTTTTTGAATCATCACTACCCTCCATGTGAAGTTTTGCTTATTCATTTAATTTGGTACCTAGAGAAAATTTCCATGAGATAATTACTAGCGGGTGTATCAAAAGTAAGCGTCTGCTGTTTAGGATCATTGAGAGTAATGGCTGGATTATCTGAGAATTCAATTATGTACAAATACTCTCCCATAATTTGAACAGCTTTCACCCGATTCCCATTTGGTTGACTACCAAAGATCTGTGAAACATGCCTTTGAGAATCTTCCTCATCTGTGAAGTTTAAATTATCACTTGTCGTATAGGAACTCCATTTTAAATGTCCTTCTACATCGAAAACAAAAACAACATTGTATGAATGAGGTAGTTTTGCATCCTGAGTTTTTTCTGGAGATGTATAAAACTGTGGGTGTGGAGCATGAAAAACTGGAAAATCACGACTAGATGTGGAGCATACTACCACAATCCGATCTTCCAGTAAACCGCAATAATATGGACGTGTAGGATAATACATCGACAGACCGTAGTAAGGTTCAAGTCCCACTCCGCCAACATAGGTTTTCCATTGTGTCCTGCCATTCACATCTACAATTGATAACAATAAATCGGAGTCGCCTTTTCGCTGTTTCTGAAATGCATTTTCGGTAGATAAACCGTCTGTGTTGGTTTGGCTAACGATACACAGAAGGTTATCCTGACACTGAATATCAACAATGCAAGTACTTTCATTTGGTTGGTTTGTTTGTGTCCATTCAATTTCTCCTTCTCTGTTAATTGAATGCAAACTGTAGGTTTGATTGGATAATGTAGCATTAGTTGTATCAAGAACATAGTTAGAAAAACTAAGATACACATGATCATTATTGCTGTTGCATGAAACAACAAATCGACTTGTTAGCTGTTTTGGGAGCTTACCCGAATGCACTGTAGTCGAATTTGGTATCCCAGATGACCATTGCTTTCGTCCTTCCCAGTTATAGCAATGCAAATGCAAGGTTCTGTTCTCCTCACGGGTTAATAAGTATAAACCACTCTCATCGGTATGGACTAGGTCGAAACTAGAAGCTTGTACAGTTCGACTCCAAAGTTTTCTTCCATTTTCTGGACTCATGCATCGAATACAGTTCGGTGGTCCATCCCAAAAAACCCCATTATAATCTCTTGTTAATACTACATATAGTTTGTTCTTGTGAAAAACCAGATTCTGTTTTTCATACTCATCACTTAGAAAACGTACCCATTGCACTTCCTGATTTTTAGACAAACAGAAAACAAACGCTGTTCTACACAAAGGAACCCAGTGATGAAGAAAAAATCGCCTGTTCATCCTATCGAAAGAACCCATAAGATAGATGTTTTCGTCATCATCCACGCAAACATCTTGAATGATAACGTCCCAATAATTCTGGAAATGAATGTCATGATCTATTACATATTCCCATTCAAAATTCCCTTCTGTATCCCACCTTGTAACGCTTAGATTCATACCAGCCTGGTATGGTTTGTCAGAGTTCAAGTAAAAGTTGTTGTGATTTGCTTTATCTACCACATACAACCCGTTTTCCGTTACAAACATACCGTCAAGTGGTGTTTTATCGAAAGATGTAAAACCAAGGAGGGTGGAAAAAATTTGGGGGTTTGTTTCACTCTTTTGATCTTCCCTTGCAAAATCAACTGTACGCATTGCAGGCAACTGGTTTGGCTTACACACCTTTTCTTCTTGCAAACTTACGTTGAAGGGAATTTTCATTGAAGCAAAACACATTGCACTCACTGCTGACACAAAAATCAAAACAATCACACCAAATATGCACAACGTAATCACCGAGAATTTTTTCATTTTGCTTCTCCTTTTGTGGAATTATATCCCATCACTGCTATTTTTATAAGTATTACTGGACTTTCATTTCATACACGTTGCCATGGTTAGTAAGAAAGAACAAGGAATTCTCTACCAGGTAAGGGGCCATTGTAAAATATGTTGAGCCATAATGGTAACCTGGTTTTGGAGGCAGTAGTTCTGGAAATTTCCATTTCCATAGGCATTGTTGCGTAGCCATATCATATGCTATTATACAAGAATCACCTTTATCCCAATCTTGTGGCCCTATTCCCAGATATAGAATTGAGTCATTCTGAAAAACAGTGTGAATATCGTAGCTTCCCAGTCCCTCAAAGCAAACAACACTGTTCACATCTTTTGTAGCAAGGTCAATACTGCATAATGTAGAATCGTTCCAAAGCAGTAGTTGATCTTCCCACTGAAAAAGACCTTGAAATGGTAAAACATAGGATTCTTCAGTAAACAATCCGATACTCCAAAGAATCTGACAGGTTTGTGGATCATACAACCCCACTGTGTGTTTATTGTCGTCTGATAGAAAATAAGTACGATCCGATAGAGTAAACAAGTGAATGTCGGGAGCATCAGGAACATCACATACTGGTTTTACCTGTTTTTTGGAGGGATCTACGGTATACCGTAGAGGATGAGACATACTGCGGGCATGTAACGAAAGAGATATAACTCCCTTTTCTTTTGATAGATATGCCGAGTCTGCAGCAACCGTAGGAGGAAACAAATGAACCCAGTTTACGCTTCCATCCTGCTCATTCAGACTAAGTAGGTAATAGAAATAACGTGTTTGTATCTTTCCTTCTTCATCTTGTGTGTATTCGTATGCATTCACCAAACATAGCACCTGCTGGTTATCGTACAGGATATTGCCGGTAAGGAAAATACCCTTTACCTCTTCTGGGGTGTCATTTACTGCAGATGGAAGTGTTTTAAGCAGAGGACATGTCCAGACTTCTTTGCCCGTTTGGATATCCAAAGCAGTCAGAACATTGGTATCCTGTCCAATAGCTTTATCGGTAACATTTGTTCCTACAAAAACAAATTCGGATGATACTGCAATAGACCGAGACAAAACATACTCATTTCGATAAACCCATTGAGTGCTTCTGGTAAACGGATCAAAAGAAACAACGGCGTTATATATTTTATGATCTTTATTTTCAGGATTTATGTTATATCCATCTCCTACAACCTTATGATTCAGTACATAATACACTTTGTCTTGTGTCTGAACCATAGGAATCGGCCAGGGATAGCGTTCTGAATAATCAACAGGAAAAGGCTGTTTCCATATTTCTTCTGCGAAAGGATAATCGGGAATGTCCTCTATGGATATAAGTTCTTTTGATTCTTCATAAGAAGATGCCCGACCATAAACATTTCCAAAGGAATCACCCGAAACTGAGTGATTTGGAACAGAATGATTCGACGTTGTTTGCGCTTTGCCACAACCTGCTAATGAGGTTAGAAGAATAATACAAACCCACACTTGAAATGTTCTACTTACGCTATTCATCTTCTGCTTCCCACAACAGGGTAACCTTTTCCTCTGCTGGGTCCCAGGTAACAGTATAGCCAGCATATTCAGCCAGAAAACGGAGGGGGAGAATAGTTCTACCTCCTATTATAGTTTTCAATTTCTCGGTTGGGACTGGGATTCCATTCACAATAATATTGTCTCTGCCATTTTCAAAATAGAGGGTGTTATCTCCTAGAAACAATGTCATTCCATTTGTGAGGGGGTTGTATTCACATATATAGCCAAGATTGTGGATATAGAACTCAAACCCTATGTATAGTCGTCCACCTATGTTAAGAAGAGGCATAGAAATGCATTCTTCCTCAGTAGTATGATCTATCAGATAGATTCTTTCTCTTTCCCATACTTCAATAGTATGGGTATGCGATTGACACCAGCAGGAGTAGGAAAATTCAGTTTCTTCTTCGTTTACATGAATGGTAATAGAGCCACCACCCCAATCGGTTGCAGTGTTCTTCCAATCTTGTGTCCATTTTTCTGTGGTTATCAACAATTGGATGGTGAAATATACTGATTGAGATGGAGGAATAATTACTTTGTTGGAAGGAGTATACGATAGTAAAGAGTAAGAGGTTAAGTACACTGTAATATCCTGATCTGAATGATTGGTTACACGCAGTAGTTTTTCCTTTGTTTCATCCAGATGCACAATCCCAAAATGCCATTGGGGATTTTCCCCAATAAACTGATCCTTATCTCCCGGCAAAAGTTCCTGTCCATTTAATGTAAAGGTTACAGAATCCAGAATGGACTGAGGTGAACTTTCGGGGGCACCCTGAATAGGATGTAGAAAACCAAAACTAGCTACAACAAATAATGTAATGAGTAAAACGAACAATG
>CAYRBR010000079.1:0-6591 GCA_964422555.1 uncultured Caldisericota bacterium
AGCAACAGACCCTGCTGGCAATTCCAATACTGTGACTGTTGAAATTAAAGTAGAATCTTAATTTCAGATAAACAATAAAAAAAAGCCCGGAGATTATTTCTCCGGGCTTTTTTGGTTTCAATATGAAAAAAAATAAGATTGATTTATTAATACAACACGCACGAAAGACAATTGAGGCAAAGCTTAAAGGGATATCCTATACTGCCCCTATGCTTTTATTGAACGATGAAGAGTTGAAAGAAAAAAGAGGAACATTTGTAACCATTACCACCAAAGAAGGATCTCTTAGGGGATGTATTGGACATATTGAACCTGTAATGACCATTTTTGATGGAGTAACTTCTAACTCCATTCAGGCAGCTTTCCATGATCCCAGATTTCTTCCACTAGAACCTAGTGAATTAGAAAACATAAAAATAGAAGTCTCAATACTGTCAAATCCGAAGGAGATTGTTTACTCTACCCCAGGAGAATTTGTTACCAGCATTATTCCTGGGAAACACGGGGTTATCTTTGCATTAAACAATCATGTATCGACCTTTTTACCACAAGTGTGGGAAGAATTACGAGAACTAGACGATTTCCTAAATCATTTAGCAGTTAAGGCTGGCTTAAGTCCAACTATCTGGAAAACAAACTCGTCTTTACGTGTGTATATTTATGATGTTGAAAAAAGTTCCGAGTAACAAGTTAGTTTGGATTTTTCTTTCGCTTGCTCTTTTGATAATAATCGGAATTGTGTTATGGAATTTATTTTTTGTTGGAACAGATGTATCGAAAAAAACGAAAATACAGATTTATTTTAATGGATATGAGCATTCTTCAATAAATGTTGTTGAAGAAGATTCTTTAGATTTTTCAGTTCCATGGTTGAGTGCAGTACTCGGGATGGAGTTTTATTGGGACGAAGAGGAAAGAGTTGTTGTGTACACATCAGAGGATTCTGTTGTATACATGGGAGAAGAGTTCTCTTATATTCAGTCTTCTTTGGAGCCAATATGGAAGAATACGATTCCCTATATTCCACTTCACCTTTTAGAAATTCTTTATGATGGAAGAATAGAGTGGAATTCGGAGCAAAAAACCTTTTTCATCTATTCTCCTGGAAATCCTCCATCTACAGCTACAGTTGTTTCTCGATCCCGATTATTTGTAAACCCTAACCGACAGTTTAAATCTATCAATTGGGTTCAGAAAAATGATTTAGTAGAATATTTTGAAGAAGAAAATGGTTGGATTAAGATTTATACTCCCAATGGGCTAGTAGGTTGGATATATAAAAGGAATATTAACAAGATTCCCCAAGAGTTAAATCTCCATCAAAATGGTGAGAATATAGAAAGCAGAAACTCTTTTTTAGATAGTGATGAGAAAATCATTTTTACCTGGCAATATATTTACAATGTTACCCCCAACCCAAACGATTTATATGTAGTGAAGGACTTAGATGTGATTTCACCTACCTGGGTATCTCTAAAAAACACAACAGGGGATCTTATTGACAGAGGAAGAATTGATTATTGCGAGTGGGCCCATCAGAATGGATACCAAGTTTGGATTAGTTTTAACAATCATTTTGACTTAGAACTGACACATGCTGTTTTATCTTCATCTTTTTTGCGTAAAAGAGTGATTGATCAATGTGTTCAGTTAGTAGTTGATTACAAAGCAGATGGCATTAACTTAGATTGGGAGAATATTTATCTTAAAGACAGAGATTTATATACACAATTTCTAAGAGAATTGTACCCAGTCTGTAAAGAAAACTCTCTTGTTTTAAGTGTAGACATAACTACTGAGTCAACCAGTGAAAACTGGTCTTTATGCTATGACAGAAAGGCAATCGCACGGTATTGTGACTTTATTATATTAATGGCGTACGATCAATACTGGGCAGGCGGGAAGAACAGCGGATCAGTAGCTGAATATGGATGGGTTGAAAAAGGGATTCAAGATTTATTGAAACATGTTCCTGGTAACAAAGTAATCCTTGGAATTCCGTTTTATTCTCGTTTGTGGGTTCAGGAAAACAAAGAGAATGGAACGAGTGAGGTTCATTCAGAGGCTTATTACATGGACTATTCAATGGAACTGGCAGAGATGTATAATGCAAAGTGGTTGCCAAGTATCAGGCAGTATTATGCAGAGTGGGAGTATGGTCAAACAATGTATAAACTTTGGATTGATGAACCCAGATCAATAAAAGAAAAACTATCTCTCGTGTTACACTACAATCTTCGAGGGGCTGCGTTTTGGAGAAAAGGGTATGAGATTCCTGAGTTATGGTCCGTTATCTCGGAAACTCTTCGCTAGATAAGCTCATAAAATTCCATAGAAATTCTACTCCTGTCAGGGTAATTGTAACCAATTTGCGTTGAAACAAATACTTCATTTAGGCATAGTATCTAAAACGATATTTTCATCAAGAGAGGTTCATGTGAATCAAAATTGGAAAAACCTACTGTGGATTCTTGTAGTTCTGCTAGTTGTATCAGCAACTGGATTTGGTAGAGAAATGTATAAGAAACAAGAAGCTGCGTTAACCTATATAGAAACCAATGGCAAGCCTATGATGGTTGAATTTGGATCAGATACTTGTATCCCATGTAAAATGATGGAAGAAGTCTTAGAACAATTAAGGGAAGAATACGCAAGTGTGATTGATGTTCAGTTTATTCATGCAAAGAACTCAGAAATACTAGATGAATATGATGTTCATGCAATACCCACACAGATTTTCTTTACAGAAAAAGGAAAAGAATTTTTCAGACATTCTGGATTTTTTTCTGTGGAAGAAGTAGTTTCTGTTTTTGAAGATGAAGGTATTCCAATGGAGAAGAATCATGAATAGTTTGTTTAGCACTCTTTCAACCTGGCTTACTGCGTCTCCCTTATTAGCATTCGCCTCTGCATTTCTATGGGGTATTTTTAGTGTTATCTTGTCTCCCTGTCATTTAGCTGCAATACCCCTAGTGATGGCATATATTGCAGAGAATTCAGAGCGGAATGTAAAACGAGCTTTCTATATTTCGTTGCTTTTTTCTGTGGGAATTTTAGTCTCCAATGTGGTAATTGGAATTGTTACTGTTTCCCTTGGAAGATTGATTGGAGATGTCGGCTCATTTGGCAATTACTTCATGGCAGCCTTATTTATGATTATTGGATTGGTTTTTCTTGACTGTATTGTTTTGAACTGGAATATGCTTAGTGCATCTTCAAAGAAAGCAAAAAAAACACTTTGGGGTTCGTTCATTCTTGGAGTTTTAATTGGAGTTGGGTTAGGTCCGTGTACGTTTGCTTACATTGCTCCATTAATGGGTATTATATCAAGTATTTCTATCTCTGAATGGTATGTGGCTACTTTAACTGTTCTATTGTTCGCATTGGGACATTCTTTAGTTATCGTTCTAGCAGGAACTTTTTCAGAGTTTATTTATAAGTACTTACAGTGGAATGAAAATTCCCACGCAATTGAGATTTTTAGAAAAATATGCGGATTTCTTTTCATTCTCATTGGTTTTTATTATCTTTTTAAGTAGTTATTTAACTTGAGGTAATAAAATGAACAAGATTGTTGCCATAACTGGTTTATGTGGTGCCGGAAAAACAACTGTTGCATTGTATCTGCAAGACAAAGGATACCAGTATATTAGATTTGGGCAAATTGTAATTGCTATTTTAAAGGAACGTGGGTTACCAATTAATGCAGATAACGAACGGATGATCCGCACAGAACTTCGACAAATGCATGGAATGGCTGCTTTTGCAGCAGCGAATGTAAAGAAGATTGAAACTTGTTTAGCCAAAGGCAATGTAGTTATTGATGGACTCTATAGCTTTGCCGAATACAAACTAATGAAAGATGAATGGGACAACCAATTTATTACTTTGGCTGTTTACGCACCTCCAAGCTACCGATATAGGAGATTGGCTTCTAGGGTTTTGGATCAATCGGATACAGCTGTTAATAACCGACCTTTAACGAGGGAACAGGCAAAAGCAAGAGATTATGATGAAATCGAAAATGCAGACAAAGGTGGTCCCATTGCTATTGCAGACTGGACTATTGTTAATACGGAATCGTTAATGTGTTTACGAGGTCATATAGAGGAGTTTTTGCATGCACAATTGTAATTACAAAAGACCTTCATGGGATGAATACTTTATGGAAGTAGTGAAGGCAATATCTAAAAGAGCAACTTGTGGACGGGGAAGAAGTGGGTGTGTAATTGCAAAAGACAATCAAATTCTTGTAACTGGTTATGTGGGTTCTCCAAAAGGTTTTCCTCACTGTGATGATGTAGGGCATTTAATGCGGAAACATCTGAACCCGGATGGTACTACATCAGACCACTGCGTAAGAACCGTTCACGCAGAACAGAATGCAATATGCCAAGCAGCAAAACGAGGTATCTCAATTGATGGAGCTACAATATATTGCACGATGACTCCATGTAGAACTTGTGCAATGTTGCTGATTAATTGCGGTATAAAAAGAGTGTATTGTGAGAAGCGATATCAACGGGCTTCAGAGGCAGAAGAAATGTTTAAGATGGCTAACATCGAACTCGTTTATCAGTGTAACGAAGAACAGGTGTATGAGTAACTAGTGTTTAGCGAAAATGAAATGAAGCAAACACTAGGTTGATGCTCTTAAAAACATCTGATTTTGAGTATTCAATAACAGTTCCAGGATCATAGTTTTCCACATTGGTTGAATGAACAGTGATGGAAAGTTTATAAAATATGTTAGTACATTCGCCAACGTATTCCTTTATGTAATACTCATTCCCTGCTGCAGCATCGTTATATGATGTGGCTGAAAAGGGAATGCCATCGATATTTTCTTCGGTAATTTTATTGGTACCAAAATCAGTACTTTCAAACGCCTTGCTTTTGTTCCATTCAATTTCTATGGTAGCAGAAGAGAAATTATTCTTCTTACTATCAGTAAATACAACAGGAACAAGAATGCTGATATCTCCTTCTTCGGGCGTATTCTTTGTAATGTTCAGATTCAAGGGATATTCTTTCTGAACAGTTGGAGTAGTGGGGTAATGGATGAGAAAATTACCATTTTCGGCAAAGAGTTGCCAATTGGGAGGGTAGTGAATTTCTGAATAAGCATCTGAGTGGCAAGTAAACTGACAAAATTCTTGTATTTTTTCTATAGGAATAAACACTTCCCAGATGCCAGCATTTGGCTTGCAAATAGTGCCAGAATAAAAGAACACAAGAATCCCATTTGGAACTACCGCTATGTTCTGGTAATTGTCCTGGTTTGATGGATCTGTTCCTGTTTCTAAAAGTCGAACATCGTAGATCTCGGTTAAAAACTTAGTGTATTCTGGATTTGTGTTGGTTGGTTTTGTAAATTGTTGCATTAAGCTGTCTTTACAAAGGGGAGCAATTGTTTTTAGAAATGTATTGTATGGTTTAAACAAAGAGGTATTTTCTAATCGCTGATTGTTGTGGAAGTCAAAATTAAGGACATCAATGATGTCTTCTGGAGAGGAACCACCAAAGTTAGAGTAAAATGTGAAGGGGATGGAAACAAGTGCATTGTCGAAATACGCAATGTTGTACCCATAATTTGTGCTGGCAAACTGGTTATCTAAAAAGGAAGTGCAATACTCGTCGGCAAATTTTGTAACAAGCTCAACTTCCTGTTTAGGAATAGAGGCGGAAACTGTGTCGAAGGAAGAAAGTTTTGGTAGCCCTGAATATGGATGAGCTCCTCGAATATATAGATGCTTGTTTTCATTTTTTTCAATCTGCCACTTTTTTTCTAATGGAAAAGGCATCAACTCGTTTGCATACCATCCAATTGAGGACTCATTGATGGTGGCAGGGGTAAAGTCTTCGTTTGGTATAGTATCTTCTTTGCTAACGCACGAAAACAGTGACACAAAGACAAAAGCTAGCACGAAATAGAGTATTATTTTTTTATTCATAGAGATAGTATATCATTTTTTGCTTAAAACTGGGAATAATATTAGTAAGAAAAGTTCTATCACAGGAGGTTATGATGGATAATAAAAACAACAAAGTAACGTATAACAAAAATTTTCTTACAAAACCCAGCTTAAAACCTGCCTTCTTATTAGATGACATTATGGACAGTTTTTTTAATACAAGGCGATCTTCTTATCAGGAAGGATTTTTAGCTCCTACAGTTGATTTGGTTGCAAAGGAAAATGAGTACATTTTGAAAGCTGAACTACAAGGAGTCTCGAAGGACGATATTGAAGTTGAAGTATCTGATACTCACATTCTTTTAAAAGCAGAAAAGAAAGAAGATGAAGAATGCAGAAATTGTGATTATTATTATCGCGAAAGTATTCATGGAAAAATGATGCGAGAAATTCCCTTACCGGAGAAGATCAATAAAGAAAAAACAGAAGTGAAATTTGAGAATGGCATTCTTACATTGAAGATGCCAAAAGCAGAAGAAGTAAAAACCCGTAAAATTAAGCTGTAAAGGTTTGTAAGCGAAATGATTATGAAAAGGTGGCACGAAAGTGCTACCTTTTTTCTTTGGCGGAGAGGGGGAGATTCGAACTCCCGGAGCGGGATAAACCACTCACTCGC
>CAYRBR010000080.1:0-6577 GCA_964422555.1 uncultured Caldisericota bacterium
GGTCGCCCAATGATTATGAATTACAATGCACATGGTGCTGGTATTGATTATTTCTTTACAGCACTTAGTGGATATGGTCAGAAATGGCAACGTTATATAGTACAGGTAAACACCGATGGAAGTTACGAATTTTGGCGATGGTTTGAAGGTGATTTACCTGGGCAAGTATTTGGTGCATTAGATCAGCACGATTTCTTATATACGATACGTGCAACTTCCATTCCTTATGGTGGTCAATGGGATCCAGTAGGTGGTGGAGTTTATGGTTATTATCATGTACCCGATCCTTGGCGTATGCCAGCTCAGTCACTTAGAGATATGGATAATTCCATTGGGATGGGAACATGTAATACCGCAAACGATGAATTCCCACCATTAGGCGATGTTACCATTAATGACCGTTATGGTTTCTTTGGAGATGCCGGGCAAGGTTCTTTACCTCCAGGGGACCCTTGTGCTAATATGCCTTACTATTATGTAAGTACTGCTTATGCTCCATCTGCCATTGTAACATACGGTGTTCCCGTTGTTATTATGAGTCCGGAAGATGATTTTTCCGGTGGATTAGGATTGGGTGTGGCAAGTCCGAAAAATGCTGATACTGCATTGAAGATAAGGTTGTACTCTACAAATAACATTTACGATTTCAACTCTACAGTCCCTCATCCTCCTAGCTTTATTTATGATCGAGGACCTGGTATTGATTACTTGGGATACTACGATATGAAGGTTTTACCTTCCGATCCACAAATTAACTTTACCGAAATGCAAGTGGTTGACCATGCATTGCAGCAGTCCCGTGTTAACTATACCGATGGTGAAGGAGCAATTTGTTCCTTACCTCCACCATCTCCACAAATTAAAGCCGATTATAACCCTGTGTTATTTGACTATACAAACTTCCGTGCATATCCAGGTGGGCAAGATCATACAGGAAGAGCAGTACCTATCGATTCATCTATTAAGGCAAAAGGGCATGGATGGAATGCTTACCCTGCCTTGTTTGATATGTACAAAAAATTAGGAACTGAATTCTTCCCAATGACCGACTACGGTATTTATTTTGTGCTTCGTGATGCGCAGAAGAATCATTATACCTTTGATCCTTCAATTTATCCTACGATGCAGTTGGCAAGAATTAAAGTTAAAGGTCCATTTATGACCCCAAAATACTATAGTCCTGCCGATAAAAAACTGGATACCTCTTATCGTTATGAAGGTGTTGAGAATGTTCCTATTACTTATGATATGTCCGGTGAAATAACTGTTGATTCTACAACATCTGGTATGTGGGAAACAGAAGGGCAACGTGTTAACAGAGTTATTAATCCTATCACTTCCGATCCAATATATATACCAGCTGAAGAAAAGAATAAAGTGGCTCGTTACACTCACCTTCTTTATTACGGAGAAGCAGATGCGTATACCTATCCACCAAGTGAAAAGCAAACCGGTGGATTTTACGAAGGCGACTACCCTAAAGATTCCACTTCAGAAAATGGACAGTATCAATACTGGTTTACAACCAATGCAAGGTATTATACCTCTTGGGTGTTCTACTCTCCTTCTGTTGGATATGGCCCAACCTCTTATCAAACAGTACCAAACGATTATTATAATTATGGATGCTTTATGTTTGCATTCGATGAAATAATTCCAGTTCGACAAGGCAATATTTCTATCGAAGTTGAAACAGCCAACGGTGTGAAGAAAATTTACCAAGATTGTTGCCAGGAGAAAATTACAGACGGAATTGATGTACAAGCATTAACCGTTAATGTAGAAACCCCAGAAAATTTCATGGTTGACTCCGACAATACTCTTGATGTAACGTTAGAAGAGTTTGACAAAAAGAAAGATCCAGATGCAACCGTACCATGTAATGATGCACTTTTGGTTGCATGGCAGGATCGAGGAATTATAAATCATAATACTGGTAGAATAGAAGGCGCTGGAGATGGTTGGGTAACCAATCCTCCACGTTCTTCCGATTTTATCGAATTGGGAACTCAATATTTACCTGCCGATGATATTAACCGTAATGGTAAAGTATCATATCAGGATTACGAAACTGAGATTTTAGGTAGTTATGACTTAGCTACCAATACATGGACTTCTGGTATTATTGATGCAAGAACCTTCCAGCGTGGAAACGGAAAATACCACATGGAATTTTCACAGAGCAATGGAAGCCAGATTGACTTGGTTGGTATGGACTTTGGTGGCGTAAACTTACGTACAAAAGATGCCTACAGTCCACCAGATGGTGTTGTAGGAGACGATGAAGTATTACCTATTATTTTATCAGCTTACAAGTTCGGAGACGACAACAACGACCGTGGATTTACTCCTTTATACAACTTAGAATCCGAATTCCCACAATATTCACACGAAGTATACTTGTCTGGAAGAACTCAAATTGATGTTCTTTCCCAAAATGTATGGACAGTTGCAGCCATGCCTGAGCCATTAACTGCTGGAATCCAACCTGAATTACAAGATGCTTCAGAACCATTAACATTCCAGGTTACAGATGAATCAGGAAATCCTGTTGACTTACTCCGACAAGCAGAGAGTAAGTTGGAAGCTGAGCATACTGATGACAACTTGGATATAGATCCAATTGCCGTACGCCTTGCAGTCTGGAATCAGCTAATTAAAGATCCGCATCCAAACCCATTACCACAGTATTATTGGACTCGAACCGATTTACATAACGACGATGGTTCTTTAATTGGTAACTCGAACGCTTACTCCAGTGATGCTGGACGTTTTGAACCAATTGAGTTTGATATGTCCAATTCAAAAGACGGACGTTATGCATTTAAAGGATTCGTGGCAAATGATGCTGGAGATTTTGATGTATATGTATACTCAATTGATCGTAGAAAAATGGGAAAAGTAAATGTAAAAGTCGAACTTCCTAACGTTTCCTATAAAGTGACCAATTACGATGACACATCTGAAACTGAATTTGATGTACCCGGCAACCCCGATTTTGTTCTTACTGCTGGAGACAACAAAATTTATAAGGTCAAAGTTATTGTAAAAGATGCCCAAGGAAGACCTGTTGAAGGTGTAGGCGAGAATGTTTCAGTATGTGGTGGGTCTGCTTCTGAAGTAGCACGCTTTACTCCATTTGCTACTACACCTCAGAATTTCTATCGTGCAATCCAACCTTGGTACTGGCATTATTATGGAACGGGGAAACCAACTTACAGATCATACTATATATATAACGGATCCTACAATAGATTGGTATATGGGGCAACCGATTACGGTAATCATTGGGATCTTCATTTTGGAGTTGATTCGAATAATAACGGCAAGCTTGATCCAGAAAATAGAGAAATCGAAAGAACACGTGATATGCGTTATATAATATTCTATTCAACCTCCTATGGACAAATATACTATAATGCTTCATCAGGACGAGTTTATTATGCTACAGAAAATGTACAGTATGATAATGGAACATTTGGAATTGATCCATTCTCTGACGCGAATTTAACCTTATCCGAAACAGAAGGGTGGGGAAATGGTTGTATTTATAATCGACCTTACTACACGCCTGGAAATTACGGAATGATGTTTGCCAATTTCGATAAACGTGGTGATGACAATAGAATATCCTACAATGATTTCCAACCATTAAATATATCTAGTACAGATTCGCTTAATTTGAACAAGCATGGTGAAACAGAGTTCTATGTATTTGGTGATGATATTTGCGAAATCGGTGGATTAGTTGGAAAGAATATGTGGACGATATCTGCCTTTGGCGATGTAGTAGGAAGTTCAGCTGGTTTTGAGCCCTCAAGCCCGTCACATTTTGAATCACGATACGGAAAACAAGTAACGTACGTAAGTTATTCTTATCAGAGAAGAGCATATTGGTGTCCAAAAGATTATTCATATCAATTAGACTGGGATGCAATGCCTTCAAGTACTTTAAAATTACGAGCACCTCAAGTTGAAGTATATAAATCCGACGATATGACTCCAATCGGTAAATCAATGCTTGATCCAGATGCATATGATTTAGTGTATGGGAAACCAAATCACCTACAGTTTAAGTTCTATCCTGCCGACAAACGAGATATGCCATTAGATGACAACATCATGATGATTTTAGCTGGTAATAAAGCTGAATATCGTGTTACCTCTCGTGTCAATCCAACAGGAGAAGAAGCGGGATCAGCTGCTGAATCATTAATGATGATAACACCTACCGGTACTGGTTTAGAGTCAATTAGTCTCGATTTGGATGTAAAAAATACTCGAATTGAATTAGAACGATGTGAAGCACCTTATGGTTCCATCAAATTTTTACCGAAGAATTATTTCCTTTTGAATCTTGCAAAATTTGATGTAGCGAAAGGTTTGAATATTGAAGTAACATCGTTAAGCGGTGCAATTGAAGTAAACCAAAGCAACGAATTAAAAGTGAATATCTCTGAAGTTGGAACAAAGAAAACAGTTGAAGGTGCTTCTATTACAATTACTGGTCCTGGTGTTAAGGCCACTGCCAAAACAGATGAAAACGGGATTGCTTATATAAGCATCAAGCCAAACGCCGACAAAGCTATTACAGTCACTGCTGAAAAAGCCGATTATGTGACCGGGAAAACGGCTATTGATATTGGCTGTTCTACTGGAAGATCTGATCCAATTCAGTTCAATCCTATGAATGAGCGTACTAACGAGAAACGATACGAAATATCCGGAACAGTTGCTGAAGATATTAAAACAGTTGCTGTTAACAAAACAAAAGTAGACATTCAAGAAGACCGAACCTTTACACATTCTGTTTATTTGGTTGAAGGAATGAATACTATTATTGTTGAAGCCGAAGATATGCGGAATCGCATTTCTCGAAAAGTAATTTGTGTTGAATTAAAAACAAATGGTCCAACTGTACTTTATGATCAAAACTTAGAAGAGCATCAATGGATTGATGAAACATCCGTATCCTTAACAGGAAAAGTAGATGTTAATTCAACGCTGTATATAAACAACGTAGAAGCAATTGTTGATGGAGTTAATTGGAATGTCGAGATTCCAGTAGATAATGGCAACAATGCCCTTCATGTGAAAGCTATTGATGATTTAGGAAACGAAACTGTTGAAACCTATAACGTATATGTTTATCATCAACGTAGAGTTGAGTGTTTTGTTGGAGAAACAGAAGCCACTGTAGATGAAACAAAAGTAAAAATGCTACAAGCTCCGTTTATTCAAGATGACCGAACCTACTTAGATTTAAAATTTGTTGCAGCTGTGTTCAATCTTGAATTTTCATGGAATTCTGAAACAAAAGGAATTTTGTTAAGTAATGATTCTTTACGAATTGAAATGGCAGTTGATTCAAATAAGGCTGTTGTGAATGGAGAAGTTACTACTCTTGATGCTCCTCCAATAACGAAAAATGGTTATGTGTGTATACCCGTTCATTTTGTATCAGAAATTTTTGATGCTGAAGTTGAATGGAATCAAAGAATTCGAATGATTATCATCGAATTCTTGGTGTAGGACTATAGCAATGCGAACTGACTCTGGTTTTATCAGGCCAATTGGAAAAGGAGAGTCTGCTATGAAGAAACTCTTATCTGTCGCTGTCAGTATTATGTTCCTTTTTGGAATTATTCCTGCGACATCGAACATGTCTGCTACTGTAAAGGCTTCTGATGACAACATCAAAACTGCCGTACATGTTGCAGCGAAAACGCATGCCGTTGGATTTGACTGGGAAGGAGAGGCACTAGAAGATGGTGTGTCTTTCCCATGGCAAAGACCTGGACAGATTGTGTGGGGCAGAAATAATTATTGGATGCCTAATGCAACTAAATCCATTGATAACCGTACTGGGATGCCTTTACCTTGTGCTGATCAAGGCGATCAGGTATTACCTGTATTGTATGGTCAGGTGTATCTCGATATAGTAGCTAATGGTCCTATATCAACAGAAGCACGTCCATATTATTTTGTTATCGATAGTTCGGGACAAATATGGTTCGATATTGACGGTTATTTTAACGACTCGAGGTATGATCCTACTGCAGATCCTGTAGTAGTAAGATATCCTTTTGAAGAATATCCACTGAATAACAACTATATACCGGGTTCTTGCGATACTAATCCCAGGGCATTGGTAGACAATTCTGCAGAAAACAATACAAAAGGTCCTTTTGTCATCAACAAAACCAGAGAAGATTACATTGAGAATGTATACTTCTGGGATTACAAAAAAGATGATGATTCTGATGCAACCGATCGCTTATGGCAGCTTGGTTGGGCAGATTTAGTCGATTATCCATTTGCAGGAGCTCCTTTACCGAGTGGTTATACTGCCTCTGGTGAAGTAAACTACGACGAGAATTTGTCCGATGGCGATCCAGCGGGTGACTGGGACCATGGTTTACCATTAGTTCCTTTCTATCAGAAAAACTATGAAGACGAAGGAAGTCTTTTAATTGACGAGTTCCACGTCGAATTAGTGGAAGATGGTCAATATACTCCTGGTGATATGACCGAAAAACCTCAAGACAAAAGACCTCCTGAATTTATTTATAAAAAG
>CAYRBR010000081.1:0-6540 GCA_964422555.1 uncultured Caldisericota bacterium
GTTTTTTTGCTTTCACTTATCATTTCTCTATTATAGTAGCAGTAATTACATTTTAAAAAGTGTAGTGGAATGAATTTTAGTTGTAGAGTTAATTGGCAAAAAGGTGGTAGTAAATGAAAACAAATGTTCTGTTTAGATTAGCAATAGTCCATATCTGTATATTTCTTTTTTGTTTCCCTTTGGTATCATGTGGTAACAAATCGAACGATGCGAAACAAAACCAATCTGAAACGGTTGTTACGGAAACAGAAAAAGCATCGGAAACCAAAGAAGTGAAACAAAACCAATCCAAGGAAGAGTCTTTACTTCAAAAGGAACAGGAGGAAGATGCAACCAAGAAATTAATCTGCACGAACACACTATACCAGGAACCCTATCTTATATTCCAAGCTGGATTATCTTCAAAACCATCCGATTTTTATCTTACTGCTTATAACACTTCAACTGGAACTATCGTGCCTTTAAATAAAGGATTTCATAGGCAGTATTTTATACGAAATAAAGAATTGTATTTCAGTCAACATGGGAACTATTACAAATGTTCACTGGAAGAACTAAATGATATTACAACAATAGAGGAAGAAGAATTTGACAGCAAGTTGTTTAACGATACCGAAAGACTGGCTTATGCAGAAAATGTATCATCGCTTCCCGACGATTTTAAGAAGCTTGATTATTTATACATTAACCAATTATTGACAGGGTTCTTCACAGATGCCAATCAGGAGGAAACTTTATTTTTGACTGGAGATGAACAACTTTCTTCTGTAGGAATTATTCAAAAAGTGGGGGAATGGTATGTACCCTCAATTAGAGGTGAGTTTGATTTCCCAGAAAAAGAAGTGTATCCGCTATGGCAGTCTATGGTTATCGACATCGACAACGATGGATTAGATGAAGTGGTAATTATTGGACACGATTATGATTACCACACCAATCCAACGATGGTTTTTGTTTGGGATTATAATGTGAATAATAAATCTATAGAACACTATGTAGTTGGGAATTTAACAAAAGTAAGTGACCCGGAACTGATTGAGAAAAACCGAGAAGTGTACCTGCAGTATTCCTTCGCTGGTGAAGAATATAAGCTGAAGATTGATCGGCATCCAAAGGCAGAAGATTTGTATTCTCTTGTGAAGACAGAAGAACCTCTGACACCTGTAATATTTTCTCACAAGCCAGCTGCCTATTTTCCATCATTTTCCATCCTCGAAAATTTCGATCATAGCCCTGCGCTATCTTTGTTGTCAACCGAACCAGTCGAACAATTTTCATGTGTAACACTTCCACCAAAGCTATTCATTCTTCCAGACAGTTCTTCTGAAGAGGAAAAGCAGTTTATACGCAAACAAAATCAGTACCTTGCAGAATTCATATCGAAACTAAATAAAGGAATCGATCCTTTTAAACAAACCCCCAAAAATCCCCACCCCGGAATGCGAGATTTAACGCAAATGGAAACAATATGCAAGCACTCTTCTCTAACATTTGTCGATTATATACAATACAAAATAAACAAAGTGGAAAGTATTTTTCCCATTACTGCTAACAATAATGAATACGTAGTAATAACAGCACAAGGTGGATGGGACACTTACGTTTTTCTTTTTAATCCTTTTTTTGAACTGCTAGATATATACTGGGAACAGGGCAGTTGTTCAGAAGGAAGTATCAATACAATCGCTAGCTTAGAAAAACCATCTTATTTCTGGATTAGTACGTATGCTTATAGAGGTCCTTATCTACTTCGGTATTTTAAAGTAGAAAATGAAAAGCTGGTAGATTACGAGTGGTATTGCACTCCGGGAATGGTGCGGAAAAATGGAAAAGTGTATTTTGAATATAGTGATGGATATATGTACAAAGAGACCAAAGGTTGTGATTCGGGTATGTATGCATCCGAATATGTAGATCCATTTACTCATGAAACATGCAACAAAGAGTTTCTTCCTGAAATGGTAGAACAATACGATTCAACGTATGTGTATTATTTTTGTCTCCGACACAAAAAAGAGATTTTTGATGGAAGCAAAATTGTGGGAGAATTGAATAACGACATTCCCGATAAAGACGCAAAACTACCCGATGGAAGAAACAAGTACAAAGAGTTAAGTTGGTTTCTCGGATCCTTCGAGCAATTCGAAATAGAGATTATGAGTTACTAATCTACTCGTAAGTAGGCTACTTATAAGTAGGCAAAAAAATAATTTTCTTACACTAGTGTAGATAAGAATACTTCTGCTGGAGCTATTCGAATACCTTCTTTGGTGGTACTGTTCTTGTTACCTTCTAATGCAACCTGCCATGCTTTGCAGGAAGGGAACTTTCGAAAGAAATATAGTAGGGGCTCTGATGGTTTCTTGTCTTGTACCTTGCATTCAATGCACATAATGGGTTCTTTATCTTCTGTAATAACAAAGTCGACTTCTCGACCATCAATATCTCGAAAATACTGCAAAGTCATGTCTTTTCCTAAAACATCCTGATTCCAAAATACCCACTTTAACAAATGTACGGCAACCATGTTCTCAAATTTAGCTCCTTTATCTTTTACGACTGTCCAATCAAAGTGATAATGTTTTTGTTCTTTTTTCACTGCCCTTAGTAAGTTCTTGTTAAATGGGGGAACTAAGAAAATGGCATACAACCGCTCCATTATTTCTAGCCAATTGCTTACAGCTTTGTGGCTTACATTCAAATCTTCTCGAAGTGAATTAATTGATAAAGGGGAACCTACTAAATCGGGCAAACGAAGCATCATAAGCTCAATTTTCTGTAAAGAAGTTGTTTGTTCTAAACTAACAATATCTTCCTGAATAAGTCTTTCTCTGTATTCTCTGGACCATCGCCTGGCTTGTACCTCAGATCCACTGAAATAGGGTTCCGGGAAACCACCCAGGGTAAGCAAACGAGAGATATTTTCTTTCGTGGTGATTTTTAATTCTGCTACCGATAAAGGTAACAATCGAAGGTAGTGGTATCTACCTTGCAGTGAATCACCACCATGTCGATAGTAATCTAATCGCGCACTTCCGGTTACCAAAATTCTCTTTTGAGTTCCGTATAGATCGTAAATGCCTTTTAGGTATTGTCGCCAATCTTTGTATTTGTGCAGTTCATCCAAGACAATCATACTGGCTTCAGGAATTTCCTGCTGAAAAATCTGTTCTCGATGCTTACTTACGTCCCAGTTTAGGTAAATACCATTTGTTTCCGTATCTAGTATCATTTTTGCCAATGTAGTTTTTCCTACTTGTCTGGGTCCACCCAGAAATACCATCTTTCTGTTTACATCTTGTTTAATCTGTTCAAATAAGTATCTCCGATACATTGTAGCTCCTTAGAATTATGTACTGCATTATACGAGTAATTTTGCCAGCAGTCAAAAAAACTCGCGAGTTAATTTGCTTTCAATCGAAAATCCTCTGGAGATATACATGTAGTTTCAGAGATAAACTGGGGGTAGTTCGAAGGCATGTCTATTCACAACAGTAAGGTGAAAAGTAAGGTGAAAAGAGGGTGAAAGGTGGGGGTTAAAAACTGAAGTTTAGAATAGGTAATAGTGTTGTACAAGCTGACCCTCTTCTGTAATCTCGTACAGTAGTAAATTGGGGGCTTTTGGATTGTGCTTTATGTCAAGGAGTCTGGTATTATCTGTTCCTGTTACCTCTTCTACTGATAGTAAAAGATTTCCATTTTGTAGAGAAGAAACATTGCATGTTGGTGATTCAGAAAATTGGTGTAGAGGATACCCATTAAACCCTATGTAGGTGGAAGTTATTACATCTCCTGTAAAAGAAAAACTGGTTAAAAATCCATTTGTTAAAGGACTGTAATTTAAGCAGTTTTCCCTTCTTTTAGAAATCAGTTTCTGTTGGAAGGCACTTTTTAGGGGAAAGTTGGTGGAAGCTGTAGATCCTGTTACAAACAATCGATTCTGTGTAGCGAGGCAAGACTGACCCTTGGTAGAGTTCGTACCACCTAGGTAGGTAGACCATACCAAGTTCCCGGACAAGGTAAAACAAGAAACAAAGGCATCTCTGTCTCCTTTTCGGTGATCTTGAAACGCATTTTTAACAGGAAAATTGAGAGAGGAAGTCCAACCCGTAATAAATAGAAGATTTTCGCTAAGGGTCAAGGATGTTGCTTGAGACATACCCTCACCTCCTAAATACGTAGACCACACCAGTTCTCCCTCTAAGGTGAAACAAGAAACAAAAGTATTGTAGTCGCCAATTAGTGTATTCTGAAACGCATTTTTGACAGGGAACTCTGATGAAATAGTGTGCCCTGTTATATAAACTCGATCTTCAAGAATTCTTGCTGAAGAAATGCTAGAGTCGTTTGTATTTTGAATTAGCGAATCCCACAACTTGTTTCCTTCTAAGTCAAAACAAGCAATAAAAAAAGCAGAACGATATATCTCATTTATTTGAAAGTTGTTTTCTGCAGGAAAATCAGGAGAAGAAGTTTCCCCTACGATGTATATACAGTTGTTGTGAATGATAATGTTATTGCCGTATGTAGTATTATCACCCCCGAGAGTACGTTCCCATTCAGTTTCGTTATTTTTGTTGAAACTTGTTAATTTTACAATGGAATATTCACTTAACACATTCGTCCTTTTATCTGTTCTTTTCAGTGTTACATCACTTAGAGTAAGGGTGCTGTTCTGAACAGACACAACATCAACCACATGATTGTGTAATCTTGGATCTCCGATAATTCGAACAACCTCAGCCAGGTTTTTTTTCTCATTTAAAGAACATGGCACAAAAGAAGCGAATGAGTTTTCTTTTATGTTTCGATTGTATATATTTAAGGTATCTTCTTGCAAAGTTCCCAGAACAACCAATTCTTCTTGAATAGGTTTCATGCTTGCATAGAAATAATACTGCTTTGAGGTGGGAACAAAAACCAGTGAAACAAGAATGACCAAAGCAATAACAGAAATCCAAAACCACACGAAAGTTTTTTTCTTTTTACTACTGCTTTCCTTTTTAGTTTTTTTCAAAGATGTTACATTAAATTCAGGTGCATTTGCCTCAATCGAGTCTTGGATTTTGGTCTTTCCTTCTTCCGATTGATGAAAGAAATAAACAGTAGATAACGTTTCCACAAAGAAAAAGAAAGTAGTTAACAGACCCAGAAGAACAATAAAACCAATCTGAATAAGTATGGGTATTACCCCTTGTAACTGAAAAGGGTAAGGAACTCGGAAACCATATGGAAATTGAACAAGAGGTGAAAAGAAGGGGGCAATGGCAAAGCCATAGATAAAATAGGTGAAGCCATAAACAACATGAAAATACCCATTAATGGACGCTAACTCTTCCAGGTAGAAATAAGAACCCAATCCCTGCACATTTACCATCCAGAAACCAAGCAGAATTAACAGGGCTAGGTAGATAAAACTAAGAATTACTTTCCACAGTAGGATTGATTTCCAATGAGAACACAATGTAGATTTCGAAGAGTATTTGGAATATGTTTCATTACCTGATGCAGCTGCGATTACTTTGCAGTCAGTGTAGAAATGGGTTAAATATCCTCTAATAACAGGAATTAAGCAGTAGACGTATAAAACGGTTAATACAATCCAGATGATCCATTCAATGCGTACAGCAACAAACAGAACGAGTGCTACCACAGGTAGAAAGCATACCAGTAACGAAGTAATCCTTTGAGAAGAGAAGCGTAAAAGAGATATAGATTCAATAGCATGTCTGTGTTTGGCTATATCAGAATACGATTTGTATTTTCCAGGATATAAATAGGCAAAGCCCTGGAATAAAACTCGGGAGCGAATGGCAGGGTAAAGCCATTTAAAAATAATAACGTATATAGTCCACAAAAGTACTACACTGGCTAGAATAAATAGGAGAACAAAGTAAAAGCCACCGTGAGGGTCAAGTTGAACCGAAAAAGAAGAGCGGAAAATATGCGCCATCAGAGCACACAAAAACAACATAATTATACTTCCCAAGAAAGCAGGCACCAGAAGTTTACAAAAGCTCTTTTTTAGCACCTTCAATGAAAAAACAAATGCCCTAATCCACATATTCACCCTCCTATAAAAACTTAGAACGTCTTAAGTGAACTCTAAAATCTTTCCTTTTTCTTTTTTTAGAAAGTGTATGTTTATTATACTTGAATCATCTTGATTTTCACTGTTCCTAAAAGCCAGATCCTGATAATTCTATTAACTGACGCCATAGAGTAATATATAATGAAGGTGAAAGTTGCTTTCAAAAAGTAACAAGTAATAATATATAGTGAATACTTTTTGTGGCTTACGTAATTGGATTTTGGTTCAGGAAGGGTGGAGAAGCGATGAGAAATAAGGACAGCTTTTTTCAGAGTGGTTTAGAAATAGCAGTTATTTTGCTATTGGTTGTGACAAGTATCGGATCAATCGCAAATCAAAAGTTACACAGTGAAGCAGTAAAAAATGTTGCCATGCAATCTGAAGTTATTGCCAAACCTGGCTATATTCAGTTTTCCAATAAACCTTATACCACTGCAATATATGATGAA
>CAYRBR010000082.1:0-6503 GCA_964422555.1 uncultured Caldisericota bacterium
TTACCTGGAGATTGCCGGATTGTAGGGAGTGGAAAAACGGAGCTGAACAGTTGTTTTATTTCAACTCACTCAGAATTATGATTCGGAGTTTGATCTTCGGTTTGTTCCAAAAAGCCTGTGATTTTAGCCATATGACTCTGGGAATAAAACAACTGTTTTTTCTTCCCGGTAACGATTACATCTACAATATAGTAATCTCCTTTTCTCTCTTTAATTTCTTCAGGTGCAACCTCACCTTTTATTGATTTT
Organism: uncultured Caldisericota bacterium; assembly: GCA_964422555.1. Taxonomy (GTDB): domain Bacteria; phylum Caldisericota; class Caldisericia; order UBA6126; family UBA6126; genus JAGLCW01. Next base: position 250 of record CAYRBR010000082.1, read on the forward strand.
TTGGCAACTTCAAGAATATTCGTTAGGTCTCGTTGGTGTTTCATAAGAGCATGGCAATTTGGACAGACACAAATGACATTAAATTCCATATTGGCCCAACCATATTGATTAGATATTTCAAATAATCTCAAAATAGAGAATAGTGGGTCTTCACCATCGCCGGGATCAAGTTTCATATTGCACAGTTGACAATGGCCTTTGTACTGATCAAGCAAGAATTGTTTTGGATCAATAGAATCACTGATTTCAACTGAAGTTACTGTCCGTGTTCTTTTATGGGTAGTAATTTTGTTTAAACGATCAAGCAATTGCTCACCGTAGCTTTTACGAATCATTTCTTCATCCTCAGATGATATGTTATCCCAGAGATGTTGAGTTTGTGTTAGTGAGGTATCTGAATCCCCTGTAACTAATGATCTCTCAAATTTTTCTCTAATTTCCTGAGGAGAATGTTTTTCGCTTTCTTTAGGAACATCTTTCAAATGTTGAAATAATTTCCCAATATCTTCTTCATTTAAACCTCTATTTTTAATTTCATCTAATAATTCAATTGACTTAGGAGAATATTTGTCTCTTATCAATCGCTCAATTATTTGAGATTCATCTGTCTTGAAGTTGAGAATTTTTGCAAGTCTATGGGCTCCATTACTGGTAATGTCAAAATCTTCTGGTAAATCTGACAAAAATAGATCAGAGGGTTTGTTGAACTGTCCATCTTTATCAGGCAACCATGAATTTTTAGAGACCAATTCACCCATTATTGAATGGGTTTTGGACTTTTCAGATCTCTCATAATTCTGTCTTGGACAGGATTCAATCTCACCGTTTATTTGAATTGAATAAATTATTAGTAACTTCCATAAAATCAATGCTCTCTTATGATTGATATTTTCTAAAGCAAAATTCAATCCTTCAATATCACAATCCCGGTCAAATCCATTTAATCCTCGTCTATGATCACTATGCCAGTCACAAATAGTAACATGGCCATTAGATGAAGGTTTTCTACATTTCACATGAATCTCTGATTTGCACCCTAATTTTTTAAAAATATTATCATTTTCTTTGTGAATCTCAAGATATTTTCGATCCAACAGCCAGATCTCGTCATTTCCTTCGAAAAAATTATTGATGTCACTTAGGTCGGTGTAATCAAATCCAAGATAAATTTCGGTTGGCTTTTTAAGAGAAACAATTCCGGAAGATATGTTTTTTGCATAAAGTAGTTCGAGATTCTGAAGCTTATATAACAACTTTCTTTTTCTGTCAGAATCCTCTGAGTTTTCAATTGTTTTCACTATCCATTCAATGTGCTGGAGATGTTCTTCTTGGGTAATTTTTTTTTCTTCATAAAGAGGTAATATTTTGTTAATTCCAGCGATCTGATCGGGCATTCGCAAGCCCAAATTATCAAAAAATTCAGCAGCATCCGGATGTTCTGCGATATTATCCTTTACTGTTAGGAAATGGTTCCGAAATTCTGAAGGTAAATACACATTTAACTCATCATTCGAGTCACAAGGAGCCACATGTTTGTCATTATCCAATCGGATAAACTCTTTCTTTCTTAGAACCCATTCAGGATAATAACTTTTTTTCCGCCACAAAGATTCCTGATCTTTTAAGAAAGAATAAAATTTTATCATCCAATCGTCACTTTGTTTTTCCAAAAATTGAACCGTTAAATTACGGGCAAATCTTTCGGGATCAACTTCTGGAATTGAAAGGACCTGCATAAAATAACTCTTTATTTTGGGAGTTTTATCCGAAGTAATTTCTTCACTCAACCATTTTGGTGATTTACGATTGAATAATTCCTCCAATTGAACAGGATTCAATAAATCACGTAGGGACTGATTACTTGCGAATATACCCACTTGTGAAGAGATATAACCTCCACCATAAGCAGGAAGATATGCTTCACCGCTCAACAGTTTATCTTTGACTCCCTGATAAATCGAAAAAAATTCAGATTTTTCATAATGATCTGAATCATGCATGAATTCATCAGTCTCCAAAGGTAGAATTTTAAAAAAATCGACATTCAACAGCCCCATCTCTTTAATGTAATCTATACTATCTGCTACCAGATGTCCAATCTCAGAGATTAGTTCTTTATTCCTACTGTTGTGCTCAATATTATCTCGTGCAGGTGTAGTATCAAAAGGACCCTGCATCAGAAATTTTATGTTTGTTACTTTATCTGTTGGAAAAAAGGCTACAAGATTTGTGTCTTTTGCAGGTACGAGAGAGAAGGAACCATCTGGGTCTTCATCAAGAGAATAGGCTATTTCAACCTTTTTTTCTCCTGAATTGATACTTCTACTGAATATCAACCAGTTTTCAACTTCAGGAAAAACTCCATCCTCACTATAAGAAGAAATACTTACCTTTTTGCCGGTTTTATATATTTCAATTGATTTTGAATATCTACCTGAATTATTTTCAATGCACCAGGTAATTTCACTTATATTATTGAGAAAAAGTAGGGTTCTGTCACCAAGATTTAGCAATCTGTTTTTAATTTCATTATATGCGTCCTCATTAGAGAGGTCACAGTGATTAAACCTGATAACAATCAGTGTCTCCCCAAATAGAACATCTTTTCGTGGTTTAATTGAATGTGGATGGACATAATCCTTAATGCAAAAGGTTCTTTCATTGCTATATATTTCAGGAGTGGAGGTGTAAGCATAAACCGATTTAAAACCTATTCCGAATTTTCCAATTTGTGATTTGTCATTTATTTTAGTTCCTTCCAGAAGGCCGCAAATACCTCTGACATCGTTTTCATTAAAAGGTACCCCTGAATGTTTTACTTCCAATCGGTCTGAAAATAGAGTGAATGATACATATGCATCGGGATTTTCCCCGGTTTCTTTTAGCCGCTCATATGCATCCTCTGCATTCTGAAGGAGTTCATAAACAAAATGTGTTTTATCGCTGTATAATATTTGGAATAGCTTGCCATAGGTGCTCACCTTTTCTCCATAATCTTTAAGGTTCTCCCTCCGGATCTGTTCATAAAGATCAGCTGTCATCCTCTTCACTCCTGACAATTACATGCACTATTGCTTCCAGATTAGAACTAAGTGAAGGTTCTTGCCTTTTTTGTAACTCTTCGATATTAGATTTATAAATCAGCTTTTTTTTCTCATATCTACCTTTTAGCATCCGAATATATTGATCAACTGTCTCTTTTCCCTCTGACATCTGGCGCCGCTTGTGTTTTTCAATATTATCATTCAATTTTTCTTCCATTTTCTTACATGATTGTTTTAAAGCTGCAATCCGACTTTCAATTTTAAAGTGATTTTCTTCCGATGCAATACGTCTTTTTTCATTAATTATAAATTCCAGACGTTCGATTGCATTGTCTATTAAATCATATATGTCAAGATCAGAATACTCTAAATCTCCTAAGTCTAGAGATTCACCAGCAACAAGCCGTGGAATTTTCTCGTACGCGGTATCTATTACAAAACCTGTTTTTACGTCTACCGGTAGTCCTAGAAAATCAATTTCAGTCCTTAATCCTTCAATTTGAATTTCATAAAGAAAGATAACATATTCTCCCGGTGGCAAATAGGGTTTATGTGATGGAATAGAGCACCTGAATACTCTGAACATTTGACTTGTATCATAAATCATCTTCGTTACAAATCTCATCCAGTAACCAGTAGGTGAGAGAAAAAGGTGATCTGAATATGAATCTGAAAGCTGTCCGTCAAAAATAATTTTTTTGGGAGAATTTTCTGCAATTAGTATTTTTAATTCGCTATATGCACCTTCATTACCCGATCTCATGGAGAATGATTCAAGTTGTTCAATGACTTCAGAAGACAATTCAATAACTCCACGCGACTCATCTAATCGCCTGAAGGAGCAACCTTCTATTCTTGAAAGATAATTATCGGTCAATTCAAGAGCATCACTTGGACTTACAAAGTCACCTGATGAAATATTATTGATAGGTTTTGTAAGATAATCATCACCAAGCAATTCAGCCCGATATTTTTCAAACTGCTCATATTCAGCCTTTGCCTCTTCTTTTGCTTCCTGAAGACGCCTTGAAATCTCCTCTTTTTTTGATGAACTAAGATTATCTAAACTAATTGCATTTTGCATATCTGAAATTAATTTACCCATGATGGGTTCAAAAGCCCCAACTCCATCCTCAATGAGATTGATTCTTCGATAAAGTCGATCATAGATCTCTTCATCCACACTATCTAAAATAAACAGATTACAAATGATTACTTTATCAGCCTGCTGCCCAAATCGGTCGATCCTGCCAATTCTTTGCTCAATCCTCATTGGATTATAGGGTAGATCGTAGTTAATAATGGCATGGCAATACTGGAAATCAAGGCCCTCTCCACCTACTTCACTTGAAAGGAGAATCTCAAAATCTCCTCTCTTAAATGAATTCATGATCTGGTACCGATTTACTTCACCTGATCTTGCAGTGACTGGAATTTCACCATGAATGATACCAACGCGATAACCGTCTGATTTCAGGCGTTTCTCTAAATATTTGAGTGTTCTGACAAAAAAAGAAAAAACAATGACTTGAGATGTCTCCGGATTAGAAATAATTTTATCAAGCATTTGTCTGAATTGGTTATACTTACTATCGTCATTTTGAAGTGAGTCCAAACTTTTCACCAATCTTTCAAATTGAATTCGTAACTCAGGATCAAGAGTATTTTTAGGAAACTCAGAATCATCTTCAATTTCATACAAATCGATATTCCGGTCAAACAGATCAAACATCATGTTTTCCTTTAATGCATGCGCCAGATATTCATGCATTGCCGGAATACAACTGCTAATCATCCGTCGGTATGTGTTTGTAATAAAATTGATAATCTGTGGGTCTCTTCCTTTGGATATGTAATAATTCTGGATTACAGCTAACGCATCATTTTGGAATTGAAGTTCTTCAGATGAAAGAGTAATTGGAAGTTCCAGAACTTCACGACAGACCTGGTGTTCAAGAGCCTCACGTTTTCGGGTTCTGGTAAATGAGTTGCTCAAAGGATTCAAAGATACTAGCATCCTGTCAAACTTCACTAGCTCTTCAGTAGAGAAATCCTGAGGGTTACTGAGTCTCGCAATAAATCCTCTCATATCGTCGCGTTCAAAAATAACTTTACCAAGAGGATCACCTGATAATAGATGGATTTGACTCTCTATTTTCACCCGGTTTGACAATTCATTTGTTGATAGATGACGACGTATCCTATTCAAACTAATAACTGGAGCATATAATGTTTCAAAGGTTGTCTTATCTGGAAATACAAAACTATTGAGAATATGCATTTGGTTGAAGAGATCATCACTATGTAAATTTAATGGAGTAGCCGATAACATTAACAACATTTCAGTCATTTCGGTTAAGATATTCCCCAAATTGTTACTATCTGTCCATAAATTCCGCATATGGTGTGCTTCATCAATGACTATTAAACTAAAAATAGGAGAGTCCCTTTTCGCATCTAACTCCTCAAGTAATTTGATGATTTCTTTACGTCTTAGAAGTTGAAGACTAACCACTGAAAATGCATAATTTTTTGGGAATACCCCATCCTGAATTGTAGCATTAAGAACATATTGAAGTTTAGAACCGTCAAGAATTTCAAAATTAAGAAAAAAGCGATCTTTCATTTCCTGAACCCATTTTGGAGTCAAAGAATTTGGGCATACTATCCAAATTGGGCTATGGTGCTTTAATCGATTCCTTGCCAAAAGTTCAGTGATGATAATTCCCGTTTCAATTGTTTTCCCTACACCAACTTCATCAGCAATAAAGAGCCTTTCATCGGAATTTGGATCGATAAATTTCAACAGAGGCTTGAATTGGTGTGGGTTAAAAATTGTTTTACTACTAAGATAACTGTAAAGATTATACTCTAACGGTTTGGAAAGGCGAAACCATGTCTGAAATATTTTATAGTCATTATGATCTCCAATTTCATCAGAAATGAAATGTTCAATTACATTCTCTTCGACATCAATGTATAATTCCAAATCTCTTCCCTGGTACGTTCTTTGCTGACCATCGATAGTTACCCGGTAAGAATCGCTTCTGGACCCTTGGATTACTTTGTTAACAGTTCCTATTTTACCACTTCGGATAACCTTTACATTATCTCCTGCATTGAATTCTTGTTTTAGATACACCAAATCACCTTGAAGAAATAATTTTGAACTCTGGGAAGATTCCCATAAAGTATCAAATTTTGAAATTA
>CAYRBR010000083.1:0-6482 GCA_964422555.1 uncultured Caldisericota bacterium
AGAGTAATTTTACCACCGTGCAGACGAATGATTTCCTTACTAATGCATAAACCTAGTCCTGAACTTTCAGGTCTTGCATAGTCGGTTTGATCGACGAATTGAATGAAGGGGGAAAACAAAGCACGAACTTGTCCTTTTTTAAAGCCAATACCCGTGTCAATAACTTTTATTATTACCTTGTTGTTCTCTACAGAAGTAGATACTGTGACAGATCCCATATTTGTGTATTTTATGGCGTTGTGTACAAGATTAATTAACAATCGTTGGATTTGATCTTTATCGATTTCGATTTTAGGAAGAGCATTATCGGGATAGTAGTTAAGAAGAATAGATTTATCTTTGGCAAGAGGTTTCATTGTTTCAACTACGGTTTGTAGTATAGAGTGAATTGAAACTGTTTCGATACTCAATCGGAAGGAGGGATCATTTATTTTTTGGAAATCGATTACGTGATTTACAAAGTTGGAAAGTCTTTTTGTGTTACGTTTGCTTATGTTTACAAGATTCATTTGATTATGGTTTAAAGTACCAATGTGGGTATCATCTAATAATTCCAGGCTACTTGTAATGGACAATAAAGGCGTTCTCATCTCGTGGGAAACCATGTTAACAAATCGATCTTTGATAGAATCTAAGTTTTTTTGATCAGTAATATCATTTACGCTAGCTGTAATTAGGTGTCGATTGGATAGCTGAATTTTGAACACATTTACAGCATAAACATGAGGGATACCCTTGCTATCTGTATAGCGTTCTTCAAATCGAAGCGGGGAACCAGGAAGGATTTTTTCTATGTTCTGAATGATGGCATTAACGAAAGCATCTACACGACCTTCTTTAATGGCGTTAGCTGTACTTTTTCTTTCAACAAATTCTTGGAAGCTAACTCCGATAAAATCGGATGCATTTGCTTCATACAATTCCGAGAAAGCCTTATTCATGTGGATTATTTTAAACTGTGAATTGGTTACCAGAATACCTTCTGATGCCTGTTCGATTACACCCCGAAACTCTTCTTCGCTTTCTTTCAAATCTAGAATATTAGATTGGATTCTGGTTAGTATGTTGCCCATGTTTCCTAATATGGTTTCGATGAAGTACTGAATTGATTTTGAAAATACTTTTGATGAGGTAGATCCTATATATAAAAAGGCTACTACTTTATCTGAGCACATGATGGGAATGTATCCAACTGCGTGAATCGAGGGCATTAAACTCGCTGTTGGAAACAATCTAGCAAATTCAATTGCTGTGCTAAACACAGGTTGTTTATGTTTAATAATGTGCTGAGTGTACTCTTTACTAAAGGAAAGACACTTAAGATTGTCAGTAATTGAGCTAAAGAAACCTTTGTTGTTGATAAGTTGGAAAAAGCGATTTTTCTGATTTTGAATATACATTGCTGCAACATCAATGGAGGGGGCTTTTAATATTGCATCAATAATTTTATTGCAAGCAAGCTGAATGTTATCAGTACTGGAAAGGGAAGAATTGAGTTCTGCAGAAATTTGAAGCAATTTTTCAGTTTCAACTTGCTTAGTGATATCACGAAACACAATAGTAAGCGTACCTTTGCTAGTTGAAAAAGCAGAAACATGAAAATGCATATCTTGTTTGTCACAAAAACAATCAAAAGACTTCTTTTTTTGGAGTAATGCCACCTCTGCAAACGTATCTAAAAAGGGAGGTGTATTTGTTTGAAAAACTGAAGAAGCTAGTTGATTTATAATCTTGGCTCTTGATGTTTGAAAAAACTTCTCAAAAGCCGAATTGATTTCAATAAATTTGTAATCAATCGCCTTCTGTTGATCGTTCAACACAATCTCAGCAAATGCCATTCCATTTGCTGAAGCTATAAACATTTCTTGAAAGTCATTTAAATATAGTTTGTTCATACATCCCAATTTCTTAAGCTAATTGTCCCTCAACTTGGTTTATTGTAGAACAAAATCAAGAAAATTCAATTTATTGGGACGGTATGTGAGATTATGCAGACTTCCTTTGTCTTCAATTTTGAATATCGGATTTATTCTTCTGTATTTATTGTGCGAACTGCAAGGACTAAATTGTATATTCTTCGAATGTCTCCTTGTGGTCCTACAAATTTTGGATATTCACTTGCATTTCCACTTTTTGGATCACTTCGAACGGCTCCAGCTCCATGTACATCTAGTATTTGGTTGTGCATTTTCCCCAGTGCTTCACCGAAGCTAACATACGCTCCTGAGTCGTATGGATTGGGACCATCTTGGTGTGTTGTAGCAGACCAATAATAACCCCAATTTTTGGATCCTTTTTCATCGGTAATTGAAGTTAGCTGAAATTCTTCAAAGATAGCAGGAGAGTTGGAAGTTTTTGGGCTTCGCGTGTAGTCAACAATGCTTTGTAATTCTTTAGCACTTGGTAAACGCCAATCATTATAGTTCGCTAAAGTTAAATCTTGTGCATACGATAGTGCCTCTTCCCAATTTCGAGTAATGCCATCATCCGCTATTTGCCACATTAACCCAGTAGACAAATCTGTAATGGTGCCATTGTTGTTGTTAACAAAGTCGTTTATTCCATACTGTGGATTTCCACGTACTAGGCGGAAGTACATTTTGTTTTCTTCTCGTTTTCTGCGATTATATGTTGGGTATCCTTTTATTCTGCCATCGATGAAATTGACTCCGAAGTAGGTTTCATCATTGTTCATGGTTGTACTTACGTATTTAGTAGAAGACCAAGTTTGTGCATCAATTTCTCGCTCTCCTTTAGTAGTGTCGCCTAAGGGTTGATTGAAATAGGCAGTGTTAATATATAGAATATGAGCTGTTTCACCACCAGAGTGACCATTGTAATCGATTAAGGAGAATAATTCTTTGATGGTTGGGATACGCCAATCTTCATATCCTGCCAGGGTACATTTTTCAGCATAGATCTGAGCCTCTTCAATGGTCATTTTTTCATCCATGGTTTGTTGCCACACAAGACCAGTAATGTTATCTGTAATAGTACCATCGTTGTTGTTAGTGTACGATGGGTAGTTATTCAGAACGTTTCCATCTTGTCCAAAAAAAGCGTCTCCTTCTTCAATAGAAGATACGATTTCCTGGTCGGTGAAAAGTGTGGTTAAGGCAGTGTGAACAATGGGGTATGAATACGATGTTTGATTAGACATACTATCCGTGATATCTTGGGCTTCCCCGAAAGACTTGCCTTTCTGTGCAGCATTCAGAGGACATGAGCAACCTGTCACTAATGCCATACAAATTCCGATCACAATAAAACTCATCCAATAGTGCGAAATTCTGTTCATAATAGTATCTCCTTCAGGCTTTATTGGTTATACTTTATAACACGACAGAAGTTACATGCACGGCAATTATTTATAGAAAGGTGGCGCTATGTCAGTATATGATTTTACTGTAACCGACAACAAGGGAAACGAGGTATCACTAGAGGATTATAAAGGAAAAGTTCTGTTAATTGTAAATACAGCGACTGGTTGTGGATTTACCCCTCAATATGAAGGTTTAGAGGCACTGTATAAGAAATACAAAGAACATGGTTTGGTAATTTTAGATTTTCCAAGCAACCAGTTTTTAGGGCAAGCACCAGGTACCGATGAGGAGATTGATAGTTTTTGCAAGTTGAATTATGGAACCACCTTCCCTCGCTTTAAAAAAATTGATGTGAATGGAAAGAACGCACACCCCTTATATGTGTATCTTAAAGAAAAAATGCCTGCTGACGTTGAGAATGACGCAACCCCCGGTTTTAAAAAGGTATTGCAAAATTTAGCTCAAACGTTGACAGGCAGCGCAATAAAGTGGAATTTTACGAAGTTCTTGGTGAATCGAGATGGAGAGGTTGTGGAACGATTATCTTCAACTGTTACACCAAAAGAATTAGAACCGTATATTGAAAAAGAATTGTAGTATGAACTTGTAAGAAAACAGGCATACAATATAAGGTTGTACTTAAAAATATACAGAATATGATTCATAGGAGGTGAGTTATGTCATTTAATGATTGGATGAATAATAAGGTTAAAAAGCTAGATTGGTTAGATGTTGGATTAGTGAAGTTGTCGGTTTTTTTCTTTACGCTTATGCTGGTGGCTATTTGGCCAGAGATTGCAAAGTTGCATTGGTATTGGTTTTTGGTATTATTTATCTTAGCTGCTTTGCGACCACTAATACGAGCTTATTCGAAAAAGAAGTAGCGTAAGGAGTTGGTTATGGAAAGTGAATATGTGAATGAGATTTTGGATGTTAAGGATGATGTAATTGAAGTGGCTGAGAAAAAAGCACGTGAAAAAAAGGAAATTGAACCTGTTACGAAAGAAAACACAAGGAAGAATCAAAGATTTTTAGTTGGAGCTCTCATACTAGGGTTCTTGTTTAACGTACTGTTCTTTGAAAAATCCCTGGGTATTTCGTACTTATTATTTATTGTGGGTTTTTATGCTTTCTTTTTGTGGGAAGTACAAAAGCAGATTACATTTAAATGGAACTTTGGTTGGTTTCTTACGATTCCTGTTGTTTTGTTATCGAGCACGTACTTGTTTTTTTCAAATGAAATATTTATGGTGTTGAATTTTATTATCATTCCTGTATTACTGATGACACAGGTGCTTGTCTTAACAAACCGTAATTGCTATTCCTGGTTTACTCTTTCTTTTCTTCCTGAACTATTTGTGAGTTTCATTCTTCTTCCATTGGAACATTTCTTTACAGCTTTTCGTGTAAAATATTCTATTCCAACTGACAAACAGAATACTACTTGGAAAGTAACAAAGAAAATATTGATAGGTTTGCTTATTTCTATTCCCGTATTATTGGTTGTTTTGTCTTTGTTGGCGTCAGCCGATATAATATTTAATCAGTTTATTGGCGATTTTATGACCTGGCTCCAAAACTTAAACACTTGGGAGCTGGTTGAACAAATATTCTTAATATTTATTGTTTCAATGATTATGTTTAGCATTTTTTGGGGAGTTACAAAAAAGAGAAAGAGTTTTCAGCAGAAAGAAACTAGCAATTCTCTTCCCTTTACTTTTGATTCTACCATTTGTATCACAGTTCTAAGCCTTATATCTTGTGTTTACCTTATTTTTGTTGTGATTCAGTTTGCCTATTTGTTTGGAGGTTTAACCTATTCTCTGCCAGAGGGGTATACCTATGCAGAGTATGCACGGGAAGGTTTTTCACAACTTGTGTGGGTAACCATTTTGAATTTGGTCATTCTTTTGTTGGTTACAGTGTTTCAATCTAGAAAAAATACACCTTCTAAGAGAGTAATACAAAGCTTAAATTCTTTATTAGTCGTGTTTACAGTTGTAATTTTAGTGTCTGCTTTTTTCCGAATGTCTTTGTATGAAGCAGCCTATGGTTACACGTATTTGCGTATTTTAACACATAGTTTCATGATTTATTTAGCTGTACTTTTGTTATTTGTTCTTTGGAAAATATGGAAAGAGAAAGTCCCTTTCACCCAAATATTCGTCATTATTACCATTATCTGTTACTTGGGTGTGAATTTTATTGGCATCGACTCTATGATTGTTCGGAAAAATCTGGATCGATATGTTGCGACCAATGAAATTGACATAGAATACTTACAAACCCTTTCGTATGAAAGTGTTCCTGTTTTATTTGCAAAAGCGAAAGAAATATCGGCTAATGGCGTTAAGTTGAACATTAATATGGATTACTACCTAGAGGAGTATGAAAGCATGTTATGGGTTGAAGAGAAGTGGCCTTCCTTTAATGTGCCAAAGTATCGAGCTCTAAAGACTTATGAACGCTTGTTTCCTTTAAAGAAAGCTAAAGTTGAAGCTGAGAAAAAAGCCTTTGAGGAACCTTCATATGAGGACGAAACAATAGAAGACGACGAATAAGACTATTGGCTTTGCTAGGATAAAAAAAAAGGGGGGGTTACTATACCCCCCCCTTTTTTTTGATGACAGTTTTATTTCAATTTAGCAATTTCTTCTTCTACTTCTTCGGCTCCTTCTTTGTAGAATTTTTCTTCATCAGGTGCTAGTTCTTTTAGTAAGCGAAGGAATTCTCCTGCATGGACTCTTTCTTCGTCAGCTATGTCTTTTAGAACTTCCTGAGCGAGTTTGTTGTCGGTCGACTCGGCTAGCTGCATGTACAGCTGCACTGCTTCATATTCTGCAGCGATCATAAAACGAATAGAACGAACTAGTTCTTCGTCGGTTAATTTGCGGTCTTTTTTTACTCCAGAAAAGGGGTTTCCAAAATCGGGCATAGTATCTCCTTTCGTTTCAAAAACACTTTTTACAACTAAAATTGATTGTACTGCTTAGAAATGGTATTTTCAAGTTTCTTGTCTGCGTTGTTTACAAACTACTATCGTTGTGTTGCTAAAAATACCGAAAACAGTGTAGATTTCTTGACAATGCCTTATTTCCCTAGAAAATGAAAGCAGTAGGTATATATATAGTTTTATCAAAAGGAGACCCTATATGAAAA
>CAYRBR010000084.1:0-6475 GCA_964422555.1 uncultured Caldisericota bacterium
GTATCTAACAAAAAGGGAACTGGTTTTATATCTTGGTTTTCTTTATCTAGATTTCTCAAAGAATTTAACACAAAGTTACGAAAAAATGCAAAGGACTGAAACAAATTGCTTTTTCCCGAACCATTTGGTCCATAAACAACGGCACAGTTTAAGGCCTTTAGGTTCCTATATCCAGATACAAATACATTTTCAGAAACTTTGTCACTATCTTTTGATGCAACCATGCTTAAAACGGTTTCTTCTTTAAATGATCTGAAGTTACTTACACTGTATTCTAATAACATTTTATTTTCCTCGCTAGTGAAATTTGTGTTCTATAATTATAGAGAAAAAATAAAATAAAGTGTATAAATTTGTGAAAATATCACAAAAAACTGTAATATAAAATCAATCTCGGAAATAAATGACGGTCTGCAGGTTCAAAATGTTTGGGTAGCTCCATAAAATGCTCAGAAGCAAAAAAGTGCTCAAAAATATTTACACTGTCAAAAATGCGGTTTAGAATAATAGTACTTTCCTAACATTTTTATTAATTTCCGGGAAGAGGTCTTGTTGTTAAAAGGCAGGACCTCTTCTCTTTTAATGAGGGAGCGTTTTTACAGCAATTTACGCTCGGTGAATGGAAATTGTTTTTTTGCTTTATTTTCATTCATATAAGCGTTTGGAGTGCATAACAGGTGTTATTTGATTACATTGATATCGTTGATTTAGTGAAAGAGTTGCATTCTGTTGATTTATCGATGTATACTAGCGTGTTTGTTAAAAATACGATACAAGATAGAATGCGAGAACTTAGTATCGATTCTGTACCCAACTACTGTGGGTATATACGACAGAATAAACCGGAAGGCTTGCTTTTAACCCAAACTTTTCTTAATAACCATAGCCTGTTTTTCCGTGATCCACTAACCTACTCTTTGCTTGAGACTACCGTAATTCCCTCAATTTTTAAAAGAAAACAAGACTGTCGGAGCCCCCATATCCGCGTGTGGTCGATGGCCTGTTCTGCTGGACAGGAACCTTATTCCATTGCGATATTATTGAATGAATATGTTCGTAGTTTTGAAAGCAAGTTTTCGTATCAGGTACTTGCCACCGATGTTTCTCAGCTGCAAATAGACAAAGCACAAAATGGTACTTATTCAGGAAATGATTTAATTTATATGGGTATGGGTAGAGTGCAGAACAGCTTTACGAAAATGAACGGAAGCTACAAGATAAAAGATGAATGCAAGCAGTTCGTTACTTTTTCCCGTTTTGATTTACTGGAAGATGAATTGTCGCATATGCCCTTCAATATAAGCAACTGCTTCGATATTGTGTTTTGTTGTAACGTTCTGTACTACTATACTTCGACGTATCAAAAAATTATACTTGATAAAGCGGTGCAGTCTTTATCAAAAAATGGTTTTTTAGTGGTTGGAGAAACAGAAAGAAAGACACTTTTAGACAACTATAAAGTACGTAGTATTGATGTGACAACATCAATTTTCTCCTAAGGAGTGTAGATGAGAAAGAAATACTTTTCCCTTACAATGCAAATACGGATTTCTATGGGAATTATCTTACTGCTTATCTTGGTAAGTGGCATAATTACATTACGAGATGTGAATTTTCTTTGGAAACAAACAAGCGATATTTATCATCACCCTCTTACAGTAAGAACAGCACTAGGAAACATTCAAAGAGAAATCAATTCAATCCAAACGAATTACCAGAGAATTCTTCTGAATGAAGATGAACGGGTAAGGGGGCAAAGTGTTCAGAGTATTATGAATAGTGAAAATATTGTTTACTCTGAATTTACAATTGTTCACGAGCAATTTCTTGGATCTTCTGAACTTGTTAATAATGCAGAGAACAATTTCACTGAATGGAAAAAGATACTCGATGGCAAAATCGATGCTCTTTTACTGGAGAACCAACCCAGAGATCTGACAGGACTCCACTTTGAAGATACAAGTCAAATGGATGATATTCTTCGTGAGTCTATTAAAGTTATGAGTGATTTTGCTGATGGGAAAGGAAATGCATTTTTCAGTGAAGCAAAAAAAGAAAAGAATAATTTAACAACAAATTTTATCGGAATGCTACTGTTGCTTCTATTGTTAACATTCTTTATCCTTCTTTACTTGCTTCGGACCATACAAGCTCCGTTGGGAAAAATTACAATTGCAACAGAACGTTTTGGAAAAGGAGTGTATGATTCTCGATGCGATTATTTATCTAGAAATGAATTTGGGCAACTTGCAACCGCCTTCAACAATTTAGCAAATACAATTCAACTTGAACTTGTAAATAATAGGGATGTTAGGGAAGTAGCAGATAAATTACTTGAACATGAAGATTTAGAAGAGTTTTCATTGAGTTTATTGCCCATTCTTATGGAGAAAACAACGTCTCAGATTGGGTGCATTTATTTCCTTTCTCAATCTGGAAAAGAATATGAATGTGTTCAGTCGGTAGGGGTGGCACAAGATGATTGTAAAAGTGTTTCTGCAGATGGTATATTCGGGAAGTTTGGTCTAGCAGTTGCGAATAAAAAAATTCATTATATTCATGAAATACCGTCTGATTCCTTTTTATGTTTAGATTCTATAAGTGGGAAAATGAAACCGAAAGAAATGGTGGTAATTCCTGTTTATAAAAAGGAAAAGATGCTGGCAGTTATTTCTCTGGCTACTCTTTATTCATATACAAAGGTTAGCAAGGAATTACTTGCTAAGAGTTTAGACCTTATTGTGGCTCAAGTCAGCAATGTTTTATCATACGAGAAAATTAAGAGATACTCCAAAGAGATATCAGTTCAGAATGCGGAATTAAAAACACAGAAAGAAGAGCTAAAGCTGCAAACTCTGGAGCAAAATGCTCAGAGGATTAAATTAGCTCAGAATGAGAAAGACCTTCTTGCATCTAATCGCCTAAAAAGTACATTTATGTCTAACATGAGTCATGAACTTCGAACTCCGTTGAACTCGATTATTTCTTTATCAAATATTCTTGTACGGAAAGTAAAAGACATAATTTCTGAGAAGGAACTAGGGTATCTAAAAATTATTCAGAAAAATGGAAAAGGCTTGTTGGCAATTATCAATGACATACTCGATTTATCTCGAATTGATGCCGGGAAAGAAAGAATAGAGTATGCTGTGTTTTCTTTGCACTCTTTAGTAGAGAGCGTGATTGAAATTGTATTACCGCAGGCACAGGAAAAGAAGGTTAAGATTGTCAATAACATAAACCCTCAACTTCCGCATATAAAAAGCGATATAAAAAAATGTAAACATATTGTGCAGAATTTGATTGGGAATGCGGTGAAATTCACAGAGGATGGACAAGTAACTATCTCTAGCAGTATACAGTCTGATACAGTTGAAATGGTTGTTGCAGATACGGGAATTGGTATCAGCAAAGAGAATTTGGCAACTGTGTTTGATGAGTTTCGTCAGCTGGATGACGGCATTACTAAGAAATATGAAGGAACTGGTTTGGGACTGGCTATTGTTAAAAGATATGCCACACTGCTGGGTGGATCAATACGTGTGAAAAGTGAAGTGGGAGTGGGTTCTGAATTTACTCTTACACTTCCCCTGTACAGTAGTGTAAATACGAACAGTAATGAAATTGTGAAGGCTGTCCCATCTTCTGGTGTTGTTTCCTCTAAAGATCATTCTACTCATGATGTTCTAATTGTAGAAGACAATGAATCGGCCATTATCCAATTGCAGGAAATTCTTGAAAAGGAAGGGTATAATATTGATTTGGCTAAAGATGGGGAAGAAGCCATAAACAAGATAAATAAAACGAAACCAGGAGCTGTCATTTTGGATTTAATGTTACCCAGGATTGATGGTTTTCAGGTTCTTAAAGCACTACGATCAGATGAGACAATGCTTGATGTTCCTGTATTGGTTTTAACAGCAAAATATATTACCCGAGAGGAACTTTCAACCCTAAAAGGAAACAATATTTATCAACTGATTCAAAAGGGAGAAGTTGGGTCCGATCAATTATTAACCATTATTAATGGAATGTTTGCCCTGAAGGATTCAAAGTAATGAAAAACGATACTATTCGAATTGTTGCCATAGACGATAATATCGATAATTTAGTAACCATTGATGCGATTGTAAAAGATGCTTTACCAAATGCTGTTATAAAAACTGCTAAGCAAGGATTAAAAGGGATTGAATTGTCCCGGGAATTAAAGCCTGATGTTATTCTTCTTGATATTCTTATGCCTGGATTAAGTGGCTATGACACATGTAAGCTTATCAAGCAAGATCCCAACTTATCCACTACCCCAGTGTTGTTTTTAACTGCACTCAAATCGAATCGGGAAAATAGGATGCGTGCTCTTGACGTGGGCGCGCAGGGTTTTTTAACCAAACCCATTGACGAAGTAGATTTAATTGCTCAAGTACAGACAATGAAGAGATTGAAACGGGCACAGGACAGAGAAAAGAATGAAAAGATTCGATTAGCAAAGCTAGTTCGGGAAAAAACAGAGGAGCTGCAGAAGGCTTTTACAGATTTGAAAGAGAAACAGGAAGATTACACAAGGCTGTTTAACAATATGATTAGTGGAGTTAGCTTAAATAGTATAGTGTATAAAAATAATCTACCTGTTGATTATCGTATTCTAAACGTGAATAATGCTTTCGAGGAGATGGTACAAATTCCTAAAAAGAATATTATTGGAAAGGTATCATCTGAAGTTCTTGCTGATTTTAAGGAATTAAACAATTATTTTCCCTTGTTTTGCAGAGTGGCCAGTACTGGAGAACCAGAAGAATTTGAGTTCATGAGCGGGAAACACAACAGATACTTCCATGTTGTTTCTACCTGCCCTATAAAGGGAAGATTTACAAACAACTTTCAAGATGTTACCGAAAAAAAACATATAGAAGAACTGCAGAATCATTTTATAAATACCGTATCGCATGAGCTACGAACCCCGTTAACATCTATTCATCAGAGTATTAACATACTAAAGAATGACTCGGTGGGTGTTTTAAACGAAACTCAAAAAAATGTTCTAGATATAACGCTTCGTAATGCAGAGAGACTAACCTTATTTGTAAGTGATGTTTTGGATTTCCAAAAAATGAGAAGTGAATCGTCTGAGCTATCCTCTGTTCCAACTGAAGTAAAAGACGTTATTCAGGAAACAATTGATACAATGAAGAATCTTGCTGATGAAAAAGGGATAGAGTTAACTTCGGAAGTTGCTAGCGACATTCCCCCTGTATCTTTTGATCGAGATAAAATACAACGTTTGTTACTGAACCTGGTTAGTAATGCCATCAAATATACCGATGAGGGGAAAGTGGTGGTGAAATCTACTTTTAACAGAGACAATCGTTCTCTTTTGTTTGCAATTAGTGATACAGGCATTGGGATAAAGCAAGAAGATATTAAGAAATTGTTTTTAAGCTTCTCGAAATTAAATTCTTCCTCCAAAAATGCTATCCGAAGTACCGGACTAGGTCTTTCTATATGCAAAGAGATAGTAAACTTGCATAAAGGCAAGATTTGGGTTGAATCCACTTTTGGCAAGGGAAGTACTTTTTTTGTAGAGATCCCCAAGTGAAACTTCTTCTTTGTAAGGGAAAATGTATAATGTACAGTAGCTAATTCACTTAGAGGTACTTATATGTTGATTGATAATCAAGTTTTTCTTGGGGATTGTCGGGACGAATTAAAAAAAATACAGTCAAATTCTGTGGATTTGATTGTCACCTCTCCTCCCTATGCAGATCAAAGGAAAAATACGTACGGAGGAATTCATCCAAATGATTATGTGAACTGGTTTCTCCCTATATCCAAAGAACTGTTTCGTGTTTTAAAACCTACTGGTACATTTGTATTGAATATTAAGGAAAAAGTAGTTAAAGGGGAAAGAAGCACGTATGTAATTGAGTTGATTCTGGAAATGAAAAAGCAAGGTTGGTTATGGACAGAGGAATTCATTTGGCATAAGAAAAACTGCTATCCTGGAAAATGGCCTAATCGTTTCCGAGATGCCTGGGAAAGATTGCTTCAATTTAATAAAAACAAAGTGTTCAATATGTATCAGGAAGAAGTTATGGTGCCAATGGGAGATTGGAAAAAAACACGGTTAAAGAATTTGTCTGAAACTGATAAATCTAGAGATGATTCGAAAGTTGGAAGTGGGTTTGGAAAGAATATTTCTAACTGGATGAATCGAGAGAAAGCGTATCCCACGAATGTAATACATTTAGCAACTGAATGTGGCAATAAAAATCATAGTGCTGCTTTTCCCGAAAGCTTGCCCGAGTGGTTTATTCGGTTGTTTACTAAAAAGAATGATACTGTCCTTGATCCCTTTATGGGTTCTGGAACAACACTTGTCGTGGCGAATCGTTTGAAGCGGAATGCTATTGGAATAGATATAGTGCCAGAATACTACCAACTTGTGAAGAGCAAAATTGAAGTGGAACAAATGTACTTA
>CAYRBR010000085.1:0-6444 GCA_964422555.1 uncultured Caldisericota bacterium
AAGGAACCATCTGCCTGCAAAGCGAAAGTCATCCGTGTGATTTCAGGAATGTGGAATTGCTGATGCTGAAAAAATAAATGTTGTTTTTTTGATTAAAACTGTCGGGATTCAACGAAAAATAATTTCAGCAGGTATATAATGTAACAAACAAGATAGAAATTGTATTAAATCAGAAATATTATCTAAATTAACATCTCTATTTTTGTATTGAATAATTTCAAAAAGGCAAATAAAAACAAATTCTAACTTTATTAAAAAAAAAATACCATCATGAAAAAAACTTTACTCATTATTTGTACCTTGTCAATGCTCAGCTTTTCAGCATTTGCTCTAAAATTAGACCTTCCCCTGAGCAATCTCAATGGAGGATTTGGAAGTGCTACCTACGATCCTGCTACCAAAACCATTACCTACACTACAGCCTGGTCCGAAGGTAAGGGCTGGTGGTTGGGTGGTGTTGACTATTCGCTCTACAGCGACGTTACTGTTAATTTTGAAGCTACTGATGCTACTGTAAAATTGGTTGTGCAATATGGTGACGACAGCAATAATACACCGGATGCTTATGCCAATGCCGGTGCTACTACCATCAAAGTTGTACTTGACCCGGCTAAAAGAAACAATGTAAAGCAGATTTACCTTCAGAAAGGAGGCGCAGGAACATTGGTTTTGAAAGAAGCATTTCTGTCCGGAGCAGCCACTCCATCCGCTGTTATTGATTTTGAAAACAAGGAAATTGGAACTACTTATGCTACAGTTGCCTGGGGACCTACTGTGATGACAGCTTCTGTGACAGCAAACCCGTCGGGTACCGGTAAATCGCTTCATGCAGTAGGGACTAACTGGAATTCTTATCCGAGATTCACTGTATCACTTCCGGAAGGAAAGAAATTAGGTGATATCCAAAAGATAATGTTCGATATTTATTTCAGCGATGTAACAAGTGATCAGAACAGCTGGAAAAAAGCTGATTATTTCTTTGGCCCGACAGGGGCTACTTTTACTCCCAATGCTGCTACCGGCACAACATCTGAAAATATAGTTACTACGGATTCAAAAGTTACCTGGCTGCCAAAAGAAATTACTTTGCCTGAAACACTTTCAGCTGAACTTAAAGCGTTGAGTGAGTTTGATTTTGCTTTTGGAATAAATGCAGAAAAAACAGATTATTATTTGGATAATATTTTGTTTGTATCAACATCTTCAGGAATAGTAAATCAAACATCATCCTCAATTTATTTCCACAATAATACATTAAACCTAAATAATCCTGGCTCAGTTCAGGTTTTTGATATCAACGGACGTCTGATTGTAACCCGGGAAAATGTTTCAGCTGTTGATTTGTCAACCATTTCTCGCGGAGTTTACATCGCTAAAGCTGTTGTGGAAGGAAAAACTGAAATCATCAAATTTGTAAAGTAAAGTCCTCGTAACTTATAACACTTGTTATTACAAGAAAATGAAACAGGGTTTGCTTCAAAAGAAGCGAAGCCTGTTTCATGTTGAACTGTAATCTCTTAGAAAATTTCCTATCTCGATCTGTATTCCAGTGGTGTGCAGCCAACCCGTTTTTTGAAAAATGAGAGGAAATATCCATCGGAACTGAAATTCAGACTGTAAGCAATTTCTTTGATAGGTATAGTGGTTTCAGCTAACAGTTCTTTGGCTTTTCGTATTTTCAATTCTTGGAAATACTGTGCAGGTGAATATCCGGTGTATTCCTTGAAAGCCTTTCGGAACCATGAGTAGCTTGTGCCGAGATTATGTGCAAGTTCTTGAATGTCAATCACATTGGAAACATTTTCAAGCATGATGATTTTTGCTCTTTCAATAAGCTGTCCAAATTCGTTGGATTCAAAATTCTTGTTTTCTGAAAGCGAAAGAACCATTCCCAGAATGTGAAGAACTATGCCGGAAAGGTATTGCTGGGAAGATTTCTTCTCTTCCTTAGCAATTTTAATAGCCGTAAAAAAAAGATTCACCAGCTCCTCATTCGAGCCAATGTCCAGGATAGGATTTGCAGGCGAAATAAATCCGTTTTTTACCAGGTTATTGATAATTGAACCTTCAAAACCGATGTAATATTCATTCCATCCTGTATCTACATCAGGTTGATAAGAGTGCCAGTAACCCGGAAAAAGAACGATCATCTGTCCTTTTTTTACGATCTGTTTTTTGGTTGTTTGAGATGTGAAAACACCCTTGCCTTTGCTGATATAAACGAATTGGAATTCAGAAAGCACCCGTCCTTTATTGGGATTGAAGTAGTATTTTTTTGGATGCTCGGTTGAAGGATATATAACGTTGGGAGGTATGGGTTGAAAGCCAACAGTGTTGACAGTCAACCCAAATTTTTTATCTCTTTCGTTGACCAAAAGATACTTAAAATCTATTCCGAAATCATTAAACCGCATACTTTCAGGTAATTAAAAATATTGTTATGCGTCCTGCCTGGAACAAAGATAAGTATATTTTTAGAATAAATTTGGTATAATCAACGAAAAAATTAATATTCCCATTCCAAGCACTAAATAACTGATTGCTTTATTTCCGGCACCTTTCCATTCTTTCAGAATTATTCCCCAAACATTACTGAAAGTAACATTCAGCGACATCAGAATACTCCAGGAGAACGCCATCATAGCACTTCCTGGTGTGAGAAAGCTCTTGCCAAGTTCCAGTCCGAAGAACTGGGAATACCACAGAATGCCTGCCAGAGCGCAGAAAAGCAGGTTGTTGACAAAAATATTTTTGGGAACACCAAAATAATCTTTCAGTGTTTTGTTTTTTACATTTTGAAACAGGCAGTAAACAGCATTGGTCAGAAAACCACCGAATGTAATCAAGAGTATAGCTGGAAGTCCAGCATAAAGTGCTTTTGTTCCCATATTGATTGCAGCCTCCTTAATTGGAGTTGCAGCTTCGATTCCCAAGCTGAAACATGCGCTCATAACCCCTGCAAGTAATGCTACCAGCAAACCTTTTCCCAAAGCAAAATCCTTAATTGCCGCCTTTTTTTGTTCCTCTGTCATGTTTTTGGACCGCAGACTGCCTGCATATCCAATTACAGAAATTCCGGCAATGGCTACACTCACACCAATAAGAAGAATCAATCCTTTGCCGTGGAATAAATCAGTTCCGGCCATAAGTGCCGGAATTAAAGTTCCAAAAGCCGAACAGGTACCAAGAGCAACACTTTGACCAAGAGCAACTCCAAGATAGCGCATGCTAAGGCCGAATGTAAGACCACCAACTCCCCACAGAATTCCAAAGAATATGGCTTTCCAGGCCGCACCATCGCCTGACGAAAGGATTTCACCCAGAGAATGACCTTCGGGAACAGCTAAAAGAGCACCGAGATAGGGAAAAACCAGCCAGGCAAAAATGCCCTGCACAAGCCAGAAACTTTCCCAAGCCCATGTTTTCACTTTTTTAATAGGAACGTATGAGCTCGACTGGCCCATACTTCCTATTGCTATGATAATCAGACCTAAAATGGTATTCATCTATTAAACTCTTTTTGATGTCACATTATCTTCGTAGTCTTCTATTTCCCTGATGTAATCATCACCTACAGCAATACCTTGTGTTTGGCAATAATAGTTGTACACAGCATTCCAGGGCATTCCTTTCAGTTCTTCAAGATATGCTAAGCGCTGGAAGTTTTTGTCCTGTACTTCAAATTCTCTCAGTTTGGCAGTTGGTTCCAAAAGTGCTTGCAGCATCGCTTTTTGAGTCGAGCGGATACCTACTACATAAGCACCGATTCTGTTGATTGAAGCATCGAAGAAGTCCAGTCCTACATTGATGCGGTCCATCTGGCCGGAGCGAACCAATTCCTGAGTAAGTCCAAGCAGTGCATCGTCTATAATCACTACGTGGTCGCTGTCCCAACGTTCCGGACGGCTCACGTGCAAGGTTACCTGAGGTACATAAAGCAGTACAGAAGAAATTTTATCAGCTATTCCTTCAGTTGGATGGAAGTGTCCGGCATCCAGTGTAAGTGCCATGTTGTTTTTAACGGCATATCCCATGTAGAATTCATGCGAACCGACCACGTAGCTTTCGCTTCCGATTCCAAACAGTTTACACTCAACGCAGTCAACCAGATATTTCGTGTCAATTTTTTCAGCAAGTACTTCGTCTAAAGACTCCTGAAGCAATTTTCTGTGTTCGTAGCGGGAAACGGTTTTGTCTTTTTCGCCATCATGTACCCAGATATTGTGAACACAAGGTGATCCTTGCTGGCGTCCCATTTCTTCAGCTATGTGGCGGCATGCCCGAAGGTGGTTTTTCCAGAAATTTCTGATTTCTGGATCAAAGCTTGAAAGTGTATAGTTGCCTGATTTTTCGTGAGAGAAGAAAGTAGAGTTGAAATCGAGTTTAATGCCGATTTTTTTAGCCCAGTCAATCCAGGATTGGAAATGCTTTGGTTCAATTTGATCTCTGTCAACAAATTCTCCGCCAAAGTCGCCATAAATAGCGTGTAGGCTCAGGCGGTGAGTTCCAGGAATTAATTTTACTACTTTTTCAATGTCTTGTTTCAATTCGTCAATGGAGCGTGCTTTTCCCGGATAGTTACCGGTAGTTTGTATGCCACCGGAGAGTTGTCCGTCTGGATTTTCAAAACCTGTAACATCATCAGACTGCCAGCAGTGGATTGAAATTGAAAGTTTGTTCAGCTGGTCGATGGCTTTGTCTACATCAACTCCTAATGTTGCATATTGCGCTTTTGCTGCTTCGTATGCTTTGGTAATTTGTTCTGCTTTCATAGCTTAAAATATGATTAATGAATATTTATAAATTAAATTTCTTTGAAGATTGCGAGGTATTTTTGGTAGTTGCTGTCCCAAACTTGTGAATATTCCGGAGAGAAAACTTCCAGTTCAACAGAATTTCGGATAATTTGGCGCATCTCTTTTTTGTCGGAAACCAGCCCTGCAGCTTTTGCCTGCATTAGCAAGTTGCCTATGGCAGTAGCTTCTGACGGTCCTGCATACACAGTTTTGCCTATAGCGTTGGCTGTGAATCCGTTGAGCATTTTATTCTGAGCACCGCCGCCGATGATATGAAGCGTTTCGATTGGGAAATCTGCCAGTTTTTGAAGGTTGGTAAGAACTTGTTTGTATCTGAAAGCCAGACTTTCGTAAATGCATCGGGCAATTTCTCCCATTGATTCGGGTACATATTGACCGGTCTGACGGCAGTATTCTTTTATGGAATGAGTCATGGATAGTGGACTGGCAAAGCAGGGTGAATCCGGATTGATGAAGCTTTGAAAAGGAGTGGCTTCCTGAGCTGCTTTCACTATTTCATTGTAAGAAACAGGTCTGTCTTTTTCCCATTCTTTTTTGCATTGTTCGATCAGCCACATACCGCAGATGTTTTTCAGTAGTCTTACTGAACCGTCAGCGCCGCCTTCGTTGGTAAAGTTGAGAGCATATGTTTCTTCGTTAATGACCGGCTCTGCCGATTCTATACCCATCAGCGACCAGGTTCCGGAACTTAAGTATGCAAAGTTTTCGTTTTCAGCAGGTGCAGCCAGCACAGCTGATCCGGTATCGTGTCCGGCAACTGCTATTACTGAAATATCTCCAAGTCCGGTCAGTTCTTTGACAGAATTCGACAATTTGCCGATTTCAGCTCCGGAAAATACAATCGGAGCAAAGTTTTCCTGTTTTAGATTGACAGCTTCAAGCAGTGAATCGTCAAAATTGCGCATGTAAGGATTGATCATTTGTGAGGTGGACGCGATGGTATATTCGGTCACCATTTTGCCGGTAAGAAGATAGGAGAGGGCATCCGGCATAAATAAAATTTTATCGATTACCGGATAGGTGGAAGTGTTTTCTTCCAGTTGAGTCGCCAGCTGGAAAAGGGTATTGAAATTCATAATCTGAATTCCGGTCTTGTTGTAAACCTCTTCTTTGGGCATTTTTTTGAAGAACCGCTCAGGAGCTCCGAATGTGTGAGTGTCGCGGTAGCTGTAGGGCATTCTCAGCGGCTCGCCGTCATTTCCAAAACATACAAAATCAACACCCCACGTGTCTATTCCCAGTGAAATCAGTTCTATTCCTTCCGATTTTACGTGCTGAAGTGACTTGATGATTTCTGAATATAAATGCAATAAATTCCAGTAAAGCCTTCCGTTAATTTCTACAATCGGATTTGCAAAACGGTTGATTTCCTTCAGTTCCAATCGGTTGTTTTCAATATTTCCTAGGATCGCTCTTCCGCTCGATGCCCCCAAATCTATGGCCAGGAAAGAGCTTGCAGTGTTTTTGCTCATGGTGTGTAAATGAAAATAATAGATTTAATTTAGCTAATGCAAAAATATAGAATAATTAAAGGAATATATTGAAAAAATGATTTAATAACTATCTTATTTGATATAATTTGAAAATTATTTTTTCAAATTATATTGTCCTCTCAAAAAATGTCAAA
>CAYRBR010000086.1:0-6415 GCA_964422555.1 uncultured Caldisericota bacterium
AAACAGTAATCGGTAATCGGTGAGCGGCGATATCTACAATTAATCCACCTTTAACTTTTTCATGGACAACTGCTTTAACGGTGGACTTATCTTTATAGGCATTTTCGATACTATCAATGTTTAATTGATAAAGAGCTTTCTTGTTAGATAAGAAAATTCCGCCTTTGGAAAATTCATCCCTAACCACTTTTACCGAAAGTAAGTCTCCCTCTTTAAACTGTTCATTTAAATCAATGTTCGGGTCATGAACAATTTCTTCTAATGGAATAAAAACTTCGCTTTTTCTTCCAATGTCAACTAATAAACAATCTTTGTCTACTTTAACAATTCGAACATCAACAATATCGCCTCTTTTGTAGCTCTGTACGAGTCGATCTGTGTTCGATAAAATAGCATGTTCAAATTCATCAAGATCTCTTTCTTCTTTTGGATCTACTTGTTTTAATTCTTCGGACATCATTATTAACACCTCATAAACAACAAAATTCCGTTTTGTATTGTACCACAAACAAGTGTCATGTAAAGCTAATTTGAAAAGTTTGCTTTTCAAGATACAATTAAAAAAAAGTTTTTTGAGAGGGTACTATGAAAAAATTATATTATTATATGCTGTTTATGTTGGTATTTTCACTTTTTTGTAACGGATGTACTTGTCCATCATCATTAAAAAACATCGGTTCTCTTTTCACCAGCTCTTCTGAAAAAACAGAAATAGAAGTTGAAAATCCGGAAGAAACAGAAACCACCAAACTGTACACTATTGTTGTGAATCTACCAGTCAATTCGAGTATTTCATACGTTAATGGTGAAAAAGTTGTATTAGACACTCCTCCGGCTTATGTAAATGAACAAGAAATTACAATGGTTCCTTTGAAGTTCATCTCTGATATTTTAGGAGCAAAAATTGAGTGGTTCCCAAATACGAAAGAAATTTCTATTTTGCAAAGAGATGGAGAAATTATTCTACAAATAAATAACACAATCGCCTATGTCAACGGAACAGAATACCTTATGTCATCCCCTCCCGTAATTAATGAAGAATGTTCTTTTGTTCCACTAAAGTTCGTAGCAAGTCAGTTAAAATTTGAAGTAGAATGGATTCCAGAAACAAAAACGGTGATTCTTAAAAAATAGAACTATAGATTCAGTTTTTTACTTCGAAACTCAAGTTCTTTTTCAATTGCGTTTGATACTGATGGATTTGTTGTTTGTTCCTGTGCAATCCTTTTCGCTTTTTCAAGCAAAGGATAATCTGTTTCAAGCGAAACAAGAGATGAAAACAAAAATCCACTTTGCATCTTTCCGAACAATTCTCCTGGTCCTCTAAGAGCTAGATCTTTTTCAGCAACCGTAAATCCAGAATTTGTTTCTTCTAATACATCCAAACGTTTTGATACAAAATTCTGACCAGTGGTTAAAAAACAATACGATGTTTGCGATTTTCTTCCTACTCGCCCTCTTAACTGATGAAGTTGTGCTAATCCAAATCGCTCTGCATTTTCAATTACAATGGCAGTAGCATCCGGTACATCGATACCAACTTCAATCACAGTTGTAGAAACCAAAATAGATGCGTCTGTTTGAATAAACTGATTCATTATCTTATTTTTCTCTTCCGCTTTCATTTTACCGTGTAACAGAAAAACGGATGCATCTGTAAAATCCTGTTCAATTCTTTTTTGCATCTCGATTGAATTGGCTACATTTATTTTGTCAGATTCTTCGATTAAAGGACATACTACATATATCTTTTCGTGTCTGCCTAATACTTCATGGAGTATAGAATTCATATGTGTTCTATCGGTATCAGCTACAATTCGAGTAATTATATTTTTTTCTCCATTGGGTAGCTGTTTTATGGTTGAAATATCTAAGTCACCAAACCGAGTTAAAGCCATCGTTCTCGGTATAGGAGTAGCACTCATAACCAACACATGTGGGTTGACAGTTTTTGAAAAAAGACGTTTCCTTTGTTCCACCCCAAAACGATGTTGTTCATCGATAATAAATGCCCCAGGATGCAGTATTTCAACGTCCTCTTCTAACAATGCATGAGTTCCAACAATATAACCAATGTCGCCTGATTTTAACTGACCTTTCACGGTTTCCTTCTCTTTTGAAGATAAATCAGAAATTAACAAGTTACCTTGAATATTCTCTTTGCTTAACGTCTTTTTTAGAACACTATACAATTGTCTAGCAAGAATTTCTGTTGGAGCCATAAAAGCTATCTGGTAGTTATTTCTTACGGTAAAATAAACAAAGGCCATCGCAACCGTTGTTTTTCCTGATCCTACATCTCCGTGTAACAGTCTATTCATTGGATATCCTGAAGTAAGATCCGCAACAATTTCTAGGATTGAATGTTTCTGGTCTGAAGTAACTTGAAACGACAGGAGCGAATAAAAGTCAGAAATCATTTGTTCTGGAATGTGGTAGCATAGACCATTTCTTTTTTTATGTAAATTTTTGTATTGCAACAACTGATACTGATTCAGTAAAAACTCGTCAAAAACAATTCTTCTTCGAGCCAACTCTTTGTTCTCAATTGAAAGAGGATAGTGCAGGTTGCATACTGCTTCAGCACGATGCATTAGTCCTTCCTTTTTTCGAATTGTGGAAGGAAGAAACTCAGAAACATAAACAATACTCTTCTCAAGTGTTTCTTTTATCAGTTTTCGACACACTTTTTGAGACAATCCATCGGTAAGTCCATAGACTGGTTGAATTCGTAGTAGCTCTTTTAGTTTTGATGAAGAAGAAATTACTTCAAATTCCGGACTCGACATTTGGTAATTTCCGTATTTATATTGTACTTTTCCAACTACCAAAACTTTTCTGCCTACCATCTTTTGAAACATTTCTTCGACATACTTCTGGTTTACAAAAACAAGTTGCATCATACCGGAAGGGTCCATTATTGTTATAGTACTAATTCGGAATGCTCTTACCTTTTTGCCTGATACACTCGCAACTTTACCGACAACTGAGACAGTCTGATTTAATTGTAAATAGGTATCGCGAATTGAACATGTTTTTGACTGATCGTTCCAATTTTTGGGAAAATAGTACAATAAATCATGTAACTTTTGAATACCCAACTTTCCAAACAAAGAAGCTCTTTTAGGACCAAAGCCTTTGCAATACTGGATAGGTTGCAATAAGGCGTCGTGTACCACATCGGTGGCAATTTGATTATCCCAGTAATCTTGCAGTTGACCAATTGATGAAACCAATTTCTCGTAGGTTACCGAAGAGGGATTCAACTGATATTCGGAAGATGATTCAGAGATCTCTTTCCTCAGCGATGACGGATACTCACCAACAAACCATTCCTCTTTTAAAATTCTTTCTATCACCGGGCCAAATCCGCCCTGGACTGATGTATTGGAGTATCCAGACAACAGCTCCTTGTGCAGTAGAAAGTGTATCTTTCTCCAGAGTGAAAAACTACGCAAGCTCTTCAACGGAAACATCCTTAATTGTGGGATTAAATATCTTTAAATAGGACGTTAAATAATGACGTAAAACAGATGTATCTGAAGTTGTAAAAAATATATCTTGTGAATACTTCTCAGACAAATCATCTGCAACTACAGTTTGATAAATTCTGCAGGTTTGTTTTGCAACTCCTACTATAGGATCAACAATTTGAAACACACCCGGATAATGAACTTCTAAGAATTGCTTCAAATATAGAAAATGCGTACACCCAAGTACAATTGTCTTATAATTCTGTTCTTGCAATGATTGAAATACAGAATGAAGATACTGAACCGTGCTTGCATTTTCTAATTCTCTATTTTCAACAATGCTGGCAAAATCAGGCATCTCATAAGTATGAATAACATGTTCTGAGTTCCACCTTTTGAGGAGCGAGTTGTATGTTTTCCCTTTCGCTGAAAGAGGCGTTACCAAAACTGCTATTTTCCCCTTATTGATAGATTGTGATGCAGGTTTTACAGCGGGAACAATTCCAATAAAAGGAACTGTGTATTTTTTTCGAAGGTGTTGTATGGCAGTTATGGTAGCCGTATTACATGCGATTACAATTAAATTGCATCCTTTTTCAATTAGAAATCTTGAAATTCTGTCTGAAAAGTCAACAACTTCCTCTGTCGTTTTCTCTCCATAAGGAAAATGAATATGATCTGATAAATACAAAATGGGAGTAGTGGGAAGATACTCCTTTATCTTCTGATAAATGATCAATCCTCCCACGCCCGAATCAAATATACCAATCATTTTAAACTACACTTGGCTCCACAAATAACTCCCCACGATCATACCGACCTATATCTAGTTTTGTGGCAACTTCAGGAATAGATAACTCTTCTCCTGTCATCATCTGAGCAGTTAGCGTAGCAACCATCGGAGCTACCATGAAACCGTGACCTGAAAAACCAACAGCAAGGTACATGTTTGACAATTCTTTGGGCAATCCAAGAATAGGAGCTTTATCAGGAGCTAAATTGTATAGACCCGACCATTGTCGCACAACTCTTGCATTTGCCACAGGAGGTAAAACTTCTGTAACCATTGAGGTTACTTGATGGAGAAAATGGTATGAATGATCCATGTTATACCCTTTTGGTTCTTTTGGATCACCAACTCCCATCAAGATAGCTCCATTTGGTTCTTGTTGCGTATAGAAACCATGATAAAAACTCATCACCATTGGTCTAAATAACGGTTCAATTGGCTCAGTAACAAGTATTTGATGGCGTTCGGATACCAAAGGAAGATCAACATTAGCCATTGCAGCCACTTGTTGAGACCATCCCCCTGCTGCATTAACTACATAATCACAATCAATAGTGCCTTTTGATGTTTGAACTCGTGTAATTTTATCGTTGGATACATCAAATCCAATTACTTCGGTGTTTTTTTCTATGCTTACTCCTTTTCTTTTAGCTGCTTCAGCGTAGGCGGCTGTAGTATGAAAAGGACTTAAGTATCCATCTTTATCATAATAGGTTGCTCCAAGAAGACCTTTCTTGGAAACAATAGGAACAACAGAGGAACATTCTTCAGGTTTTAAAAACACAACACCAAGTCCAAATTTCTTTTGGAGCAACATATTCTTTTTGAACTGTTCTAATTGATTCTCAGTGTATGCTGGCATAAAATAACCAGTTTGCGAGAACTCAATTCCATGTTTATAATCTAGTTCTTCAGCAAGAGTTTCATATCGTTTGACGGAACCAATTGATAACCGGAGGTTCATTTCCGTACCCCACTGCTGACGTACGCCTGCACCACACCGTGCTGTTGCACCTGAAAACAGAGTATTTTTTTCAAGCAGAACAATATCTTTTACGTTCCGAGCTGCTAATTCATAGGCAATTGATGATCCAATTACGCCCCCACCAATAACAACAACAGAAGCTTTATTCTTCATTTGCGTCCTCCTTTGCCAGTAAGCCCAGTGGTATAGTAACAGAAGGAGGCCTGAATCGAGATATTTTTACTTCTTCTGGTGAAATATGCAGTTCATCTGCAATCACCCTAATAATAAGATTTCGGCATGTTTTCCCCTGGCACTGACCCATTCCAGCTCTGGTAAGACGTTTTACTTCATCAAGAGTTGTGTATCCCTTACGAATTACTTCTTTTATTTCACCCAAAGTAACATCAGCACATCTACATACAATGGTATTGTCATCTTTTAAATTCATGAATTCACCATCCTACCATTTCTAGCTTCTTTATATATTTCTTTGGGAACAGAAATCCACAATACTCTTCCTTTGGGATTTACGCGAAAACTCTGAACACGCACAATTTCACCTTTTCCAATTACTTCTCCAGCTCGATTCAATACTTCGCAAGTTTCGCCAACAGAAGGGATTGGAAGAAGTTCATAGGGTATTTTCAGAAGGGATTGTCCCTCTTTATAGTCTTTTTGAATCACATAAATTGCCAGGCCTGGGCAAGCAGCAATACAGGATCCACAACCATTACATTGATCGAAATTAATGATGGGGGTATCTGTTATTGTTTTAAATCTTTCTATAGCATTTCTAGGACAAGCTTCCTGGCAAGGATTACATGGGATATGCTCAGGGCATTCAATAATTGCCACCGCTCCTTTATCAAATCTCTCCTCAGAAGGCATTAATGCAGAATACTCTTTTTGAGAAAGATATCCTTTTTCTTTATACATGTTCCACCTCCACTTTTGATAATCCAAATCGGATTTTTGATCCAGTATCCCCGTCTCTCATAGCAGAAAGGTATTGATCCGCCACTTTTTTTTGCTGTAGCATATCAGCGCTGGATACTCCCATGTCTTCCGCTATTGAGATTCCTGCAATGGTTCCTTCCAGCATAGCTGAACTAGCTTCCTCAATGCCTGCTACATCACCTGCGACAAAGACATCTTTGTTGGAACATTGCATTCTACTATTTCTTG
>CAYRBR010000087.1:0-6387 GCA_964422555.1 uncultured Caldisericota bacterium
TAAACCACTCACTCGCTTAGCAGTCGAGCACCTTCAGCCACTCGGTCACCTCTCCATACTCTTAAAAAGGTATAACAATATGTCTATAATTCAAGAGCTAATAATTAATATGTATTATTGGGGCTCGTTTCCAAAAGTCTTCGAGTGCATATTTTTTTCGCTCTTCAGGCATAAATATGTGTACAACAACATCTCCGTAATCAATTACTGTCCAAGCAGATGATGTTTCTTTAATGGGATACAAAAGAGGGATTCCCATTTTTTTCAATTCTTTTTCAATCTGATGTACAGTCATGTTCAATTGGGTGCTGTTATCCACAGAGCAAAGTAGGAAATAATCTGCAATAGAAGTAAGATTACGCACTTTCAGAAGAACAATGTCTTCTGTTTTCATTTCCTTTAAAATCTCAATAATAATCTCCTTCTTTTCATCGGTTGTTATCACTTTTTTTTCTATATTAGTCCTCCTTGTAAAGGTTATATGTATCAATATACGATTGTACGGACTCAGGTACAAGATATCGAATTGATTTTTTTTGAGTAATTCGTGTTCGAATTGTACTGGAAGATATTTCCATTAAAGGTAATTCAATAAAATGAGTTTTTTCTTTTAACAAGGGAATCGCACTAAATGAATTCTGGATCGCTTGTTTTTGGTTAGTATCAATGAATCGAGATCCTACAATAAGATCACTTTGAGCAATAATTTTTTCGGGCTGTTTCCATGATGGGAAATGAATAAAACTGTCCATTCCCATTATAAAGAAGTAAGAATATGTTTTAGTAGGGAACAGTGGTTCTAGGAGTGAGAACAGATTTACAGTGTAACTTTTTCCCTTTTTCTCGAGTTCAACTGGTAGAACAGAGAAGTTTGGATTACTTTTTGTTGCTAACTGCAACATTTTTAAGCGATGTTCGGTAGAAGGTAGTAAGGTGGAATCTTTAAAAACAGGACAGCCTGTGGGGATAAATTGAACCGAATCAAGTTTTAGTAACTCTCGGGCTTGTTCAGCAAGAAACAGATGTCCTAAATGGATTGGGTTGAATGCTCCTCCAAAAAGTCCGATGCGGTGTTTTCTTAAATCCATCTAAATCGTTTTCCACCGAGTTCTACAACATCATCTTCTTTGATTCCGTGGAATGACAAAACACTATCAATGTGGTATTTTCTGAACATACGATAAACATATCGTAGGCTACCTGGATAATCTAAGTCAGTGCCAGCAATGATTCTTTCTAATCTAGGGCAGTGAACAATATAAATGTCATCTTCTACTGAAACAGAGATTTCGTCGTCTCCAAGAGTTTTAACTGAATAGGATTCAATTTCTGTTGTAAGTGGAGGGATCTCCTGTACCATTTCGTACAATGATTGGCACAAAGTGTCTACAGAAGTTCCATCTTTGGCTGAAATGGAATAATATGGAATGTCCAGCTGCTTACACTCTTGCTCAACAATGGGGGAATTATCCTTCCCGTTTTCTGTGTCAATTTTATTACCACAAACAACAGATTTTCGTTTAAACAGGTCTTCGTCGTAGTCTTTTACTTCCTGGAAAAGGGTTTGTAAATGCTGAATACATACTTCTGGGGTATACGTATCAAGATCAATCAGATAAAGAAGCAATCGGCAACGCTCAATATGGCGTAAAAATTTGAATCCTAATCCTCTTCCTTCTGAAGCTCCTTCAATGATTCCCGGAATATCTGCAATCGTAAAACGATTGCCAGGGGATACTGTTCGAACACCTACATTGGGAATAAGTGTTGTGAAAGGGTAGTCCCCAATTTTTGGTTTAGCATTTGTTACATTAGCCAGGAATGTGGATTTACCGGCATTTGGAAAACCTATCAGACCAACATCAGCAATAGAACGAAGTTCAAGAAAGAGTGTTTTTTCTTCACCAAGGGCACCGTGTTCAGCAATCCTGGGTGCTTGTTCTACTGAATTTGCAAAGGCTGAGTTACCCTTTCCTCCAATTCCTCCACGAGCCACAACTACTTCTTCTCCTTCGGTGTGTAAATCAGCTAAAATACGTAGAGTGGGGGTGCCTTCTGAACCAGATTCAGTTAATTGCTTGGATGTACAAATCTCATAAATAATTGTTCCGATGGGAACAATGACATAACAGTTTTTTCCTTTTCTACCGTTTTTTTTATCTCCCTGTCCGCCGACTCCATTTTCTGCTTTGTAGTGTCTTTTATGGTAGAACTTGTTTAATGAAGATTCTCCGGTGCTTGCTTTCACTATTACATGACCACCATATCCACCGTGACCTCCATCTGGACCGCCATTCTGGATATACTTTTCTCGACGGAAACTGATTGCACCGTTTCCTCCGTTACCAGCCTTGATATAAATTTTTATTTCATCAATAAACATGTTTCCGTCCCATAAAAAAAAGCCCTTTCAAATGAAAAGAAAGGGCTTTTTCATTGTAGTTAACTAAATTAAGCAGTTTCTTCGGAATAAACAGAAACCTTTTTTCTTGCTTTACCCCAACGTTCAAATTTTACTTTACCAGCAATGGTGGCACAAAGGGTAAAATCCTTGCCTTGTGCTACATGTAGTCCAGGATATATTTTATTGCCTCGTTGTCGAACAATAATACTTCCTGGTTTAGCAATCTGACCATCATATAGTTTTACCCCGAGGTATTTCGGGTTCGAATCTCTACCATTTGTTCCGGTTTTATTTTTTCTGCCCATGAAAAACTCCTGTTCGGTTTATAAAAAGTAATTGCGCAAATTGGTATTCTATCAAAAAAGATAAAATTTACAATTTATTTTTTTTACAAAGTAATAGTTATAGTTTGAGTAGCTCCATCCCAATCAATTTTTGCTCCAAATGCTTCAGCAATAAAGCGTAATGGTACAAAAGTACGTCCATTGTTAATTACAGGAGCAGTGTCTAAAACAACCATCTCTCCGTTTACGGTGGCTTTTGGATTTCCGATTTGCATGGAAATTAAATTGTCATTTAAAGTAATAGTTATAGTTTGAGTAGCTCCATCCCAATCAATTTTTGCTCCAAATGCTTCAGCAATAATTCGAATAGGTACAACCGTTCTTCCATTTGAAATAAACGGAGCAGCATCCATCTGAGTAGGTTCATTGTTAACTGTAACTGTTTTGCTTCCAATTCGAAATTTAATGACAACAGGTTCTTTTGTAACAGTAAACTCTACTGTTAGTTCTACATCTCCACCATTAGAAGCAAATAGAAGGATTCCCTCGTTTACTCCTGCGGAAGCTTTGTTTGGATCAAATTTTAAAGTAATAGTTTTTTTGCGACCCCCTAGAATGGCAAAAGAATGAACTTTTGAATGAAGCCAAGGAGCATCATTTTCTATTTTTCCATTCATTCTGCCTTTCCCATCGTTCCAGATAACCAAGTCAATTTCAACTTCAGAATCGTCTGCTTCTACGACAAGTTTGTTATCTTGGATGTGTTCGCATTCAAGACGCAGGATTGGTGGATCTTCAACAACTTCTACAGAAATAGGAACGACAACTTCTTCCTGAGAAAATGTGAAAATTAAGTTGCCTTCATATTTTTCTGTGTCTATCTTTTTTTCATTCAAAGTAACAGTAACTTTAAGTGATTCTTCTGGTTCTAATTCAAATTCATCTTCAACTGATATGGAAACAAAGGAAGGAATTTGGTCTACCGTAATCTCAGCGATCGCATCTCCGGCATTTGTAATGGTTATATCTTGAACGGCTTCACCAATTTTCGATATTAATACTTTTCCAAAATCAACTTCTTCAGGTTCAACGATGATATCTGCAGCAGTTATGATAAGTTTTACAGGAATTTCTTTGTCTCCACCATCTGTTTTGATGGAAACAGTTCCTGTATAGTCTCCAGCTTTCAGTTTGCTAGTACTTACGCTAACACG
This sequence comes from uncultured Caldisericota bacterium, assembly GCA_964422555.1. Taxonomy (GTDB): domain Bacteria; phylum Caldisericota; class Caldisericia; order UBA6126; family UBA6126; genus JAGLCW01. The sequence goes on from CAYRBR010000087.1 coordinate 3,903, forward strand.
AACATCCACTGCATTTTCTTCAAATCTTCTTGGTGAAGTTCGAAGCCAGTCTTCTGATGTGTCAATCGATCCTGAAACGGGTCCATCGTATAAGTTAGATAAAGTAAAAGAAATTGTCTTACTCTTTCCTCTTTTCAATTCACCAAAGTCAAGTAATTCTGTATCGACCTTTAATTGAGGAGCATGTAAAACTTGCAGTGAAAAGGGAACATTTTTCTTATAAGTGTCTCCCTGAATTGTAAAGGATCCTTTATAAATACCTGGGTCCATATCGTCTGTTGAGATGCGCAGAGCTAGCTTTGTTTGTGTTACAGAGGGGATAGAGATTTTTTTATTGAATGTAAAGAAAGACTCTTCACAAGAAATCGTTACGGAGCCACTTGTTAGTCCGCAATTTCGAATATACAGAGTAGCTTCAGAATTGCTGTTTGGTTTCATTTTGCCAAATGTAATTTCATTTGGATAAGAAGCAACAACTTCTCCGGCTGGGTTAATCTCTGGCTGGTTAAAAGAAAAATAATCTGAGTTTTGTACTCCCGATCTGGACTCTATCCATGCATACCCTCGAAGCATCTCAAGCGACCAGGTGGGATCAACCTCTACTGTGACTTCAACAGAACCTGTTGTATCGGATAGCTCAACTACATCTCCGGTACGGGTTACAAAACGATGCTTTTTTTCTCCATTTGATCCCGCTTCATACACGAAATCTTCTGCAAGACACCAGTAAATTTCATCGCGGTCTGTTAGATTTTTAAAGTCAATTCGGAATGTAGCCTCTGTATGGTCAATAGAACTTCTTTCTAATGTAATTTCAGAATCAGATCCTTTTTCTTTTGCCTTCTTGATTTGTGTTTTCAGGACATCAGTAGTTCTACCGGGAGACTGGTTAGAGTCGATGTAGAAAGAAGGGTAACCGCTGACAGACAATTTTGCAGCTCGTTTTGCTGCAAATTCAGAATACATACCATCGCCCCTTGAGGAAGGATGATGCTTCAGAAGGATAAAGTCACGGTCACCATATCGTTCGTAAAGGGCATCAATGGTTTCACTTGCATCAGGGCAATAACCACACCAAGTGGCTGTGAATTGTTCAACCAACACCATTTTTTTTACAATTGCCTTCGCTGGTTCTGCTGGCTTGTAGGCAAAAAACATGCCCATAAATATTGTACATGCAACCATGATTGCATTTAATTTTTTCATGAATCAACCTCCAGATTGTTTTGTAATATTGTATCATAGCCAGAAAAAAAATAAAAAAAGAAAAAAGATTGGATTCTGTTACGATTTCGATGATTCTGTGGTAAAAATAATAATGCAACATGCTTTTTGGAGGGAACTATGAAGAAAAAATATTCAATTATCACTTTTTTTATGGCATTAGTTTTAGCTTTGACGTTACCTTTTCAAATACGTCCTCTATCTGCCACAGACCATCCCCAAGATTGTTTTGGTGCAATAGAGGGAGTGGTTACTCCTGCCAGTTGTGGAGCTGGTTTTCAGATAACAGTGAAAGATGGGAATGGTAAAAAAGTCTGGGGCGGGATGACTAATACTGCTGGTACTTTTACAACCCCTTTTGTTATTCCTGAAGGAACAGCTTCTGTAGAAGCAATGAAAATCGGTTGCGATAGTTCTCCTAATCCACAAAGGGTTGCTATCCGATGTAAAGAAAAAGCACGAGTAAAATTCTCCTGTAAGTGCGAGGGTCACGAAGAAAAAAAAGGTAGATTAATGGTATACGTTCCCCGGAACTGTTTACGAGGAACAACTATTCGAGTAACTGGTGTTAGCAACAACCAAATGATGGAGCTCCGGAATCCTTCGGGAGATGGTTGCTTCGATTCAGGCTGTGAGTTATTCTGTGATACCGAGTATATGGTAGAACCTATTAATGAGAAATGTACTTTTAATCCTAGCTCAAAACGCGTAAAGGTTCCTTGCTGCCCACAGGAAGTGAAAGTAACATTCCAATGTAAGTGTGAAGAGCCATCTGGTCGTATTCAAGTTATTTTACCCTATGACTGCAAAGAAGGTACATCTGTTCACATATACAGTGATAGAGGACAGTTGGTTAAAACTCTAACAGGAGCTTTTGATACAGGTTGTACTTTACCCTGCCCAGCTCGGTATAAAGTAGTTCCTGTTCATCCGCAGAAAACATTTATCCCTCCATCTCAAGAAGTAGATGTTCCCTGTTGTCCACAATACGCGAAAGCGTTGTTTGAGAAATGCCAAAGTGGAAGTACAAACAAGGGAAAACTTTCGATATCGATTCCAAGAGAATGTCAAAATGGAACCATAGTGTATGTTTACAATAGTTCTGGGCGGGTAGTAACTCAGATAAGCCCGGATTCAAGAGGGAATTTCCAGACAGAATGCATATTCCCCTGTCCCGATGTATATAATATTGTCCCTAAAAATGAAAAATGCGAATTTACCCCTGCTTCAAAGAGGGTAAAGATTCAGTGTTGTCCGTCTG
>CAYRBR010000088.1:0-6310 GCA_964422555.1 uncultured Caldisericota bacterium
CAGGAATCTCTGGTTGTTTCTTTTCCTTTTACTAACAAAATGTCCATACTAGCTGGAATGATTAGAGTATATCCAGCCCTAACTACGTATGTAGAAGAAAACAATATTCCCCAAAGTGAGATTATGGAACTATACGATGTACCAGCCAAGAAAGTACTATATATAAAGAAGAAATAAACCCCATTCCCCATATCGATGTTGTTAGCAACTATACAACTAGTAATAAAATAGTCGATTCGATTTTTTATATGCACAATAAACTCCTCTTCCTATAGAATATTTTTCTGTCATATAATAAATCGAAGAACAAGAAAAAAATTGCAGGTTTTTCAGCAGTTTTTTTATTTATTCCTCATTGTTGTCTACTCTTGCAGAGGAACATAGAAATCTAAGAGAATTTGTTAATCCTTGTTTTAAAGAGTATAGTATCCTACGGAAAGTAGGCAAAATACATGATTCACCTTTCAGAAGAAGAGCAATTGTGCACTGTTTTTTCAAGCGTTGTATCACTCCCTAGAAAAGAAAAAGAAGAACTGTGGAATGATTTTCGAAAGGCTTTGCACTGGTATTCACTGCATGGTGTTTCTTTTACAGATGCAATGGAACGAATTCATCCTGCTAAATTGGGTAGTTTCTATAATTCAGACTCTTCTTCCTGGTGGCCCTTAGATGACGCAGCCAAAATATATCCACTTTCCATGACAGACAATCGAATGGCCATTTTTAGGCTTTCTGTTTACATGAAAGAACAGATTGTACCAGAACTTTTACAAATGGCACTGAATTTTACGATTAAGCGATTCCCTTATTTTGCCAGTTCTGTTAAAAAAGGATTCTTTTGGCATTATGTCGATTCGCTCCATTGTCGATACGAAGTGAATAAAGAAACAATACCACCATGTTCCCCAATCAATATATCCAATATAGGAAATGCCTCATTTCGATTGCTGTATTATAAAAATCGAATCAGTGTGGAATTTTTTCATATATTAACAGATGGCACGGGTGGTTTGGTTTTTTTAAAGACTGTTACTGCAGAATATTTGCGACTTCTGGGTGTATCCATTCCACCCGATGAACAAATTCTTGATATTAGTTCTCCTTCTGAATTAAAAGAGGAAAGAAACGATTTTCCTGAATTTCAAACCCAGGGTGCTGCTACTGGCTTTGCCGATAAAAAAGTTGTTCAGCTTCGAGGGAAAATGGCAAAAATATCTCCAGCACAGATTCTTCATTTTACATTTTCATGTGATCAATTGAAATCTGTAGCACAAGAAAAAAATGTTACTGTCACTGCTTTGCTTCTTGCCTGCATGTTTGTTGCTGCAAAGAAATCCTCAAATAGAAGCGATCGAAATATACAAATTCAGATTCCTGTTAATATGAGAAAGTTCTACAATTCTTCAACCTGTCGGAATTTTTCTATGTTTTGTGCAGTTCGATTTCCCTGGGGAAAGGTTACAACTGTAGATGATATTGTGGCAAATATTGCCAGGCAGTTGAAAGAGAATTCATCCAAAGAGAATATGCAGAAATTGGTAAATATGACTGCAAGAATGAACAAAAATATCCACTATTACCCACTATTTCTAAAAAATCCGATAGCAAAAGTAATCTATTATTTCTTAGGTAGTGGGTTTAAGACGGTTACACTGACAAATTTAGGATACGTATCGATACCGGATAACATGAAGTTACATATAAGGAGTATGGATTTCATTCTAGGTGCAAGCGACGTTTGCAAAGTGTCCTGTGCATTAATCTCAGCAAAATATAAAACAACCTTGTCTATAACAAAAAATACCCTAGATCCCTCGTTTGAAAATGCGTTGTTAAAGGGCATACGAAACCTTGGTGTTGAAGTGGCAGTGTCGGGAAGTCAGAAATATGAAGTATAAAATTATTTATCCGCGAATTGATAAACGATGCTATACCGTGCGAGTGAGAAGAAATATGGTAGCATTTCTTTTCCTCTTTGCATTTGTTGTCTGTGGCATAATTAATCTTGCAGTATCGGGGAATGCATGGAGTATAATTGTGGGTGTATCTCTTTGGTTAGTATGGAGAAACATTGTGGAAAAAAATCTTATTGAAAATACTCTTACTAATCGTATAACAAGAAGTGTTATACATGTTTGTATCCTTCTCTTTACCATTAATGTTGTCTATCACTTAAGCTTTGCTCCTTTTACCATTACAATCATTTTCTTTGGACTTCTACTGGTGTTAGTAGGGATTTTATTTACCAATTATAAGAAGCAGAAACGGAATCTTATGCCTTTAACCTGGTTAATTTTTATTACCAGTGGTATTTTTATTAGTTCTTCGTTGGGTTTGTTTCCTATGAATTGGCCTATGATCGTATTGGGGTCAATTGCAGTTGCATTTATTGTCGTTAGTACAATTTGGTTTCGAAAAGACATTTTACTGGAATGGAAAAAACGCTTTCATTAGGTAATAGAGGTGAAAAAATGAACCGGAATCATACAAGGATTATTCAGAGTATCGATATTCCCAATGCACTATGGAATGAAATCTTACTAATATTCCGAGAAGCAGAGAATTTTGAAGAGTTGATTGTTTTACCAGATAAAAGAAGAAGAACGAAAAGCAAGAAACAAAACCAGGAACGCAAAACATACGATGAGCGGTACGATAATGCGATCGGTTATTATTTTCAGGGAAAAACATTTTACCAGGTTGCTGTTCATGATAATGACTATGTGTTTCCTTTAAATCTTTTTTACTCTTACAATAATTTGGTCAAAGCTTGTATATTTATGAAAACAAACATTGAGAAATGCGATACTCATGGGGCTGCTTTTAAACCGGTTTATGGGAAGGAATCAATAGATTATTCGAAAAGCTATTTCACATTTTCTGAAGGTGTGTTTCTTAATTTGATATCCATTCTTCCTTATATGAGTTTTGAAGTGAATCAGTTAAAAACAATGCGTAGACGTCGAAAAAGAGTGTTACTAAAAGATGTATTGGAAAGATTGTATTATATCTCTACTCTTTCCTTGCCCCAAAAGACGTTTATTCGACTGAAAAATACCTATCGGTACAAAACCTTATATAGAAGCTCTATTCTGAAGGGAAATGCAGAACAGAAGGGGAATGATAGTCCTGAACATCCAATACAAAAATTTGAATTGTCCGATGCTCACAAAAATATGTTTCAATCTCTTGAAGAACGGCATTCCTTTTTGCATGACAAGTTTTCCATTGCACCAAGTAATGGACTTGTTTACACGGCAACTCCCGAAAGCATGCTATATTTGGAATCAGATAATTACGGTCATTTCTATTTAGTTCCAGGAATTAACAACCAATTCTTCGAGCAGTTGGCTCTGCTATATTTATTATCACTGGCTGCCAGTACAATAGTTCGGTACCATGGAGACTTATGGAATTCAATTTTACGAGATAAAAAAAATATTGAATCCGGTGCTTTTGTTATCTTGTTAAAAGATTTATTCTACAGTTTTCCCTTAAAGGTGCTAGATTTACTTACTGGTCGAAACTACTATTTGAGATAATGGGGTTCCAGTAAATTTTAATGAATAAGAAGAAAGAAATAATACCCAGTAAGCTACAGAAAAACCCAGCATACAATAGAATTGGAATATCAAGGACTAGAAAACATACTGGGAGCCATGCTACCAGACATAGTTTGAAATACCATTCATCAAAATAGTTCGGAGTAGGTTTTCGCACGGGGGCTCCCCTTTTAATTGTGGAGGAAGTATATTCTTTAGTGAATTGAACCAAAGAGCACAGTGAAGGAGTGGTATCACTATGCTGAAGAAAACAGATTTTACACACATCTGCACAGGTTTGCAAATTAAAAACAGGAATATTGCCAGCAGTGACTATTGTAATGTTGGTGTTTAAGAATGAGTTATTGATTTGAATTTTACCTTGGTTTGAGAAAATTCTTTCTTTTACTTTTGCAGCATAATCCGAGGGAAAGTACAGTATTTCTTTATAGTTTGTTATAAACAAGCAAGTTTGAGAGGAATAGATGTTTCTTTTCATTATGCCAAAAATTGCTATGCCTATGGCAGAAATGATCGAAAAAAGAACAAATAAAAATGGGTGGTTGTGTAGAGCGAAAAACAGAACTGTAAAAAGAAAGTAAAACAAGCCAGCACAAAGTTGTAAAACAACCCACCAATTTCCGGAAAAAGGTCTACGAATCCAGGCTTTATCAATAAAAAACAAAAGGCATAGCAGGATAATTGAACAAATGCTATATGTAGAATTTACAATCATTTACAACTCTCCAGCAATAAGGTTTCTATTTATTATTATGAGAATAAATTCTGAAAATGGGTGAATGAACTGTAAATTTCTTGAACATAATTTTTTATTACCCTATAGTAGTTTTTGAAAGAGATTCAAAAAAAATGTAGGAGGCATTTCATGTACCATCCGAGACTAAAAGGTAGTCATTATTCAATGGGAAAGAAACTGGGGAGGATATTTAAGCAGAATCAGGTAGGATTTCCACTTCAACTGGACACGTTTCAAAAAGAGTTTGGCATGGAAAGTGGAAAAATACTGAAGGAAATTTATCCCGAAGCAGCCGAAGAAATAAAAGGAGTAACTGATGAAGTCGAAGTTGATCATTCTTTTTTTACAGCCTGGATGATGTGTATGGGGTGTTGCCTTGTACCTACAGATAAAAATGTAGAAATAAGGGGTTGTACAGCTTTTAGTTTCTCTTCTCGGGGAAGTGTGTTTTACGGGAGAAATAACGATCTTCCTCCCTTCTTAAGAAAGATTTCCAAGAGTATTTATTATCAACCTGCAAATGGAAATCGATTCATTTTGAATACTTCTTCATTCATTAATGGCGAAGAGGGTATAAATGAACATGGTTTTGTTTCTGCCATGACGTTTGTAGTACCTAATCCTGATGAAATAAGACCCGGATTGAATTCAGTGTTTTTGGTTCGATATCTGCTGGAAAAGTGTCGTTCAACGGAAGAGGGAATGAAAGCTTTGAGCCAGTTACCTATAGCCTCTAGCTGCAATATACTTTTAGCGGATCTAAGTGGTGATATGTGTGTAATGGAATGCACTCCTTTTGGAAATCACCGACGAACTGCTATTAAGAATAAGCAAGGGGAAGATTTTGTCATTACCGTGAATCATTTTACCTCTAAAGGAATGCAGCAATACGACCGCAGTAATCAGGATGTATATGATTCTAAAACTAGATACGAAACAGTTTTAAATGCTCTCCAAAAGCCGCATAATGATTCAATAGAGTACACGCAGGAAATACTGAAAGGGAAACATGGCTTTTTATGTCAGTATAAGAAGGAACTAAATTTTGACACAATCTGGTCTTCTGTATTTGATCTTTCCAACCGAGTGCTGTATCGAACAGAAGGGAATCCATCTAGAAGTAAATTCAGAAAAGATCTTCGGTTAAAGTAGTTTGCATGTATTTGCTGGAAAAGAGAATAGAAAAGAATAGAATGAGTGTTGTGAAAAGAGGTTGGAATGAAAAATGTATTTAGAATGAACGGGACCGGATTCAGATGGCTTATTACATTGGTTGCTTGTGGGTTGTTAATAAGTACTTTTGCATGTCAGGAGTTATCAGATACTTCATCAACTCTAAATGGGACACTGTCAGATGAATTTTCTTCCTCTCCTATAATGTCTATTTCAAAGGAGGAAAAAAAGAGCTTAAACCAACAGTATTTTTCGAATGCTTCTTTTCGAGAATTGGATGAAATCCCAGAATACATACAGAAGCAGCTTCCTTTTGTTTCCATTCACATCTATCAAAAGGATCAGAATTTATATTTCCTAACTTCCCTTCTGCTGGATCAGTATTCACCTGAAGATATTGTTAGTCTGAAGAACGATCCGGAGTATGGAGTTGGATCTGAAGTTTGGACCTGGAACATTCCCCAAGAAAAACTTCAGAAGTTGTTTGTGAAATATTTCTTTATCAGAATTCCTCAGGCTTCGAATGCAAACGAAGAGTCAACCCAACAGAGCTGGATGGGTATTCCAGATGGGAAGATATCAGAGATTAAAAACATTACGGACAATGGAGATATACTGTTTACAGAATCAAAAGCAGAAGGCATGATGCACTTTACGACCATAACTTACTTATATCATATGGATACAGAAAATATTACGGTAGCTGATTATCAACCAGGGCGTCCTGAAATTTATACTTCCGAAGAATTAGAGAAAATGAAACAAGAGGAAGAAGTAGACAATCAAACGTTTTCTTTGTTTCAAACTGTATCGGATATTATTTGGGAGCACAAGGACG
>CAYRBR010000089.1:0-5914 GCA_964422555.1 uncultured Caldisericota bacterium
GTTTCTCCTAAAAGTCTTATTTTAAATACTGGACAGTTTTTGCTTCATAACAATATAAAGCATTTACCCACGCTGTTCTATAGAAATCATGCATTTTATCTTAACTTGTTAGACTTAACATTCACTTTATTATAAAGGATGCAAGGTAACGAAATTGCCAAGGATGCGTCAGTATTAATGAAGGCAAAAAAATGATTAAGGCTATCCTTTAGGTTTTTAATTAAATCGGAGGCATTATTGTGAAAATCTTAAGAAAAGTAGGACACCAATGATTTCATTCCAAAGCCGATATCTGGAATTTGTTGATAAGGTCTATTGGTACATTTTGCGGAAAGTAAGGAGCACGCATGATGCTGAAGATCTAACTTCACAAACCTTTCTAAAAGCCTATCAATCGTATTCTACACTTAGAGATCAAGATAAATTTGCTCCGTGGATATTCAGAATTGCACACAACTTATCCATGGATTATTTCAGGCATTCCTTGCAGTACAGTGAGGAAGATCCCGAAAAGTTTCCATGTGAAAAAGAGGATTTATTGTCCAAAGCGATAAATTCGGAACTATCCAGACAAATTCAAACATAAATTCAAAAGTTGTCGAAAGAAGAGCAGAATCTTTTAGACCTTCGTTTTGTAGCCCAATTAACGTTTAAAGACATGGCATCTGTGCTCCGTCGAAATGAATCGACCGTTAAAAAACAATATTACAAAATAATAGTTCAGCTAAGAAGCATATTGGAGGAAAAATGAACATTTCTGAATTTGAAAAGGAAATAGAAAAGTCTTATTCTCCTCAGTTTCCAAACAGGGAGTTCAAAATCAGTTTGCAAAAAAGTTTTCGGACAAATGAGGATGAAAATAAACTAAACATTCGATTTAACTTTATCCAGGCATTACCTGCACTGGCTGTACTGGCAATTTTAGCTGTTGTCTTAATCCTCGGACCCAAAAATGTATGGGCTCAGCTACAAAAATGGTTCGGGAATGCTCCGGATATAGGATTGGTTACTCCAGGGTCAAATGTAAAAATCTTAGAACAACTTGTAAGTCAAACTCAAAATGGGATTACCGTGGAATTAACTTCTGTGACAGCCACAGAATCAAAAACTGTCATAAGTTACAGAATTATCGGTGTACCTGGTGACGCTTACAGTAACGATGAAAATCAGGCTTTTGGTTGCCAGTTAAACCCTTACATACTAACTGAAACCGGTGAAAAGATCGAAACAATCGGTAGTAGAAACATATTTGCAGCTCTGCCTGAGAATACGACGAAAGCTTCATTGGAGTTCCCTTGTCTGCCAGAAACCCAAGCCGGTAAAGCTCCAGAAAACTGGAGTATTCACTTCTCGTTGGTTGATGCAGCAATCGAAGATATAGCCATGCCAGTGATAGAAGTTACTCAAGTTGAGTATCCCGGAAAAACACCAACTACATCAATCCCAGAACAGGCTGGGTCACCCTCAATAGTCTCTGAAACAGATGTTCTGCAGATCGATAAAGTGATACAAACTCAGAATGGTTACATTTTTGCTGGAGCAATTCCAAATCAGGATACTGACACCGAATGGATTGGATACTTCTCAACAAGTACACCTGTTATCTTTGATGCTGAGCAAAAAAGACAGCACGTTTTTGAACCTGCTAATCGCAAAGAAATTATGGAGATGCTTTCCTCGCAAATTGAGGCAGGAAACTATCCATGGATGGTGGAAACCGATACAAACAACATTGCCTTTCCGATAACGATATCATGGGAAGTGCAGTGGTTTTCAGGGGAATCGAATCCAGTAGAAAAAAGATTCGAGTTTGACTCAACACTAATAAAAGATATTGGATCTGAATTTCAGGTGAATAAAAAATTGCAACTTGGAAAGGATGAAATTACGATCGAGACCATTCGAAGAAATGACCAGGGATATTTTGAATTCGATATCCTTACATCTGAACGAGTTGCTAGTCTCGATATTCGTATTTCGAATACCCAAATCAATTGGGTTGCAATAAACAACGAGAATGGCAAGCTCATACTGACGCCCTATTTTGACGTCCTTCCTGAAGGAAAAATCGAAGTTGTACTAAGCAACCCAATCTATAATGGGAAGCGAATTGTTTTTTCATCTCAATGGTCACCTTCAGGCACAACAACACAAACACAACAAGCGATTACTGATACGCCAAACTGCTTGTTATTAGAACCATTTCCGATATTTGAAAAAGAAAATGCAAATTTGCATGGTAATATGCTTTTTACTGAACCATTTGCTGAAAGCGGGACCAACGGTTTGACCCTTTATAATATCGATGGCACCAATCGACGGGTTATTACTGAAAATGGCAGCTGGGCTGCTTTCTCTCCAGATGGGCAGCGCATCGCTTATTTTGGCACAGACCATTTTCTCCATATTTACGACATCAAAAGCGCAGAAGACAAGGCAGTTGGAATCGCAAACGGCATTGATATAAAGTGGTCTGCGGATGGAACGCTGCTTTCTTACATCAATACTGATCCTCAGACGGGTGTTACCTTAAATGTCATCAATACTGATGGAAGCGAGAAAAAGGCAATAGTTCAGCACATGCAACTCAAGAATATCGGTTTTTCTGCTGTGGATGGAAATCTTTACTTCACAAAACAATATCTGCCTGAGATTAAGGATACAACGCTTCACTCCGTAGACCCCATTTCTGGAACAATTACAGATTTAGGCAAGTTGCCTGAGCCAAATGCTGTCTTTTTTGACAATACCGGAGCTAATTTGTTTGTCGTGTCTGGTAGAACTGGAAATGTATACCTTTACAATATGGTTGAAAATGCATACTCATTATTTGCCCAACAAAATGAATTCAGTGGTGGGATTGGGAAAGCTGGTTACGTATTTGGAGCCACACAAACGGGAGTACCAAATAGGTATGACCAGTTAGCGCTGGTTGACTACAACAGGTGTCAATGCTGGCTATTGGACTTCTTTATTCCAGGAGGAAGCTTAATGGATATTTATATCCAGGAATAGTCTTTAGAAAAGCACGTAAGGGAACCATGCTTTGGTTCCCCCTTTTTTTTTACTCGTTAGAGTTTTTGAATAGATTTGAATAATCATGTTGTAATTATTGAGGTGATTTCTAAATGTGCGAAGAATACTTGACAGTACCCCGAGGAGTGATTTGACAGTGTAAAACAATATGTTATTATTAATAAACAATTAGCCTATGCAAATCAAAAGGATTCTACAACAGGTCCATACGAAAACTAAATGGGAGTACGTATAATATGACCGAATCTATTTTAGAGAATGGGACTGACTCATTACGGGCATGCATTTCGCGAAGCCCAAATCTATGGGAAGAAATTAAGACAACCCCTCATCGATATCGGGTTTTGACTGGAGAACGAACAACAGGGGCATTACATATCGGACATTATTTTGGTTCCTTAAAAAGCCGGGTAACTCTCCAGAATTGGGGGGTGGAAATGTTTCTCGTGCTTGCAGATTATCAGGCAATAACCGATCGCAATTCAACAGAAAAGCTGAAAGAACGCATTCACGATATTATTCTCGATTATTTAGCAATAGGAATCCAACCAGATAAAACAACCATTTTTTGCCATAGCATGATTCCTCTGTTGAATCAGTTAATGCTTCCATTTTTAAGTGTTGTAACCATGTCTGAACTACAACGAAACCCTACAGTAAAAGAAGAAATTGCTTTGTCTGGAATGAAATCGGTAAGTGGCTTAATGATGACTTATCCTGTTCATCAAGCAGCAGATGTTTTGTTCTGTAAAGGAAACGTAGTGCCAGGTGGAAAAGATCAATTACCTCATATTGAGATAACACGCTTGATTGCCAGGAGAATCAACAATCTATATTTTGATGGGAAAGAATTTTTTCCAGAACCCGAGTTACTGTTAAGTGAGTCCCCATTATTGCTTGGCACTGATGGTCGAAAAATGGGTAAAAGCTTGAATAACGCAATTTATTTAAAGATGACTAACGACGAAACTGCCAAGATGATTAAAAAAGCTAAAACCGACACGGAAAAGGACATTAGTTACGATCCAATTAATAGACCAGAGGTTTCCAATTTGTTGAGACTGTATTCTTGTTGTACTGGAGCATCTCCGGAGATAATAGCTGACCAAATCGGTAATCGCGGAGCATCGGAATTAAAAAAATCCCTGGTTGAAGTTGTTAATGAGTATTTCAAACCCATCAGGGAACGCCGTCTTATCTATGCAACAGAAAAAGGATACATATGGGATTTGTTGAAAGAGGGAAATAGGTATGCTAATGAAATCGCAGAGCAAACGATGAGGGACTTGAAGAAAGCCATGCATATGCTCTACTATCAATAGTTTGAATCAACACTGTGGTGAATAAGTAGCTAAAAACCATACCGAAACTTATTAAAAATGAGATCAGGAGGAAGAATGATCAACAGTGCGCGTCTAATGACAGGAGCGAGGCCTACAGGAGGGTTGCACATCGGTCAGTATTTTTCTGCATTTAAACCTTTTGTAGATAGCGATCTACAAACAAATTCGTTTTTTATACTCTCGGATTTGCACATGCTTACAACCAAATTCACCGTGACGTCAACAAAGAACTTAAAGAATTCGGTAGTTGGACTTGTTGCAGAGGCCATTGGTATTGGTGTAAATACAAATTTTACATCATTTTACTTACAATCTCAAGTTCCTTGGCAAGCACGGATTTATGCTATTATTCAAAGTCTAGCACCTATACAGAGACTATTAAGTCAAAAAAGCTTTGAAGAGATGTCTCGCCACGCATCTAATCAAGATGGGACGTCATTAGGACTGCTAGGCTATCCTGTCTTGGAAAGCAGTGATGTTTTATCTATCGGAGCTACCCATGTTACTGTTGGTGAGAGCAATCTTGGCCATTTTGATTTGATGAGAAGCATTGTGGATACTCTTGTACAGGATTATGGTGTTAATATAAGAATGCCTCAAGTGATTGTAGGCCGAAGGAATCTTATTGGCCTGGATGGATCAAATAAAATGAGCAAAAGTGCAGGTAATGCCATTTTCCTACGTGATTCAAACGAAGCAATAAAAGATAAGATTAGTCAAATGTGCCTTATAGGCGAAGATGGTGCAAATGTGCCCGTTGAATATTTAGAAGCTTTTGGAGCAGAGGAGAATTATTGCCAAGAAATAAAACATCGGTTGAAAAATGTATCCAGCATGCCAAGCTTTCTGATAGATGAAATTACGGAAAGGATAATTTCTCTGATTTCACCAATCAGAGAAAGGGCGGAAGAATTACTCCGAGAACCCGAATATATTACATCATTGATTAAGCAAGGATGCGATATAGCTTGTTCTCTTGGAGAAGTTGCCTATTCAGACATAGTAAAAGCAATTCCACTTCCTAGGTTCTAATGACAGATTATCCTTTTCCGGTTAAAGTTGTTATAGTATCTGATTGTACGGATGTAGCATTTGTTGAAATGCGTGCTGCTATTGCAACGACTTTCATTGAATCACTTTCGGATATTAACTTATCTCCACAAATAGAGCCTTTAGTGCCTTGTGTACCTTTTTCTTTGACAAATGCATCTTTCCTCACACGATTGGTGGCAGAGACAGCCACTCCTAAAACACTGATAATGGTTATTGCTAACTTTATTAGTGAAAGGACAGAAAGGATAATAGGACGAACACTGAAAAAGACCCTCTTTTTTGAAGGTACAAATACAGGTGCCTTTGGGTGGCTATTGGAAGATTTTGGAATACAGGATTGTTATGAATTAGACGATCCCGGTTTCGTGCCATTTGGAGGGAAGTATGTACATGCTCCTGCGATAGGGAAAGCATTAGCTGGAATTCCGATCGAAAATGAAAATCACAGGGAGGTGGAGATTCGTTAGCACGTTATCTTTGTC
>CAYRBR010000090.1:0-5721 GCA_964422555.1 uncultured Caldisericota bacterium
GAAAGCCATGATTAGTCTTTCCATCAACAAAGCTCCCTGGGGGTATATCCATGTAGCTGAGAACACAGATCTTCGATTGGGCTATGTTTCTCCTTGCTTGATAGAAGTAAAGCTACTGAAGGGCAGTGCCCGATTCACTACCTTTAAAATACTGGGAAAGGGGCATTTTTCTGTATCGCTTACCAACCCCACAGGCGAATGGCAGAACATTACTGGTTTGAACACCGATTTTGTGGTATCAACTGAAGGGAATCCTTTGGTTACTTCGTTAGAGGGAGACCTTATTGTGGCTTCGGAAACGAAGGCTACAGGACAGAAGAATTCTTTGCCCGGAAATGCTACGCTGGAGGATAGTTCGCTGACGGATGTAACTATTTCCAGTAAGCAGAGCGTTACTGTTGGATCTACTGGAAACCCTGAAGTAACTACGCAAGCTATGACAGACACCTGGTGGCAAGATCCTTTTTACAAAGGAGTATTTGGAGGGTGGTATGGAGCTTACTTTATATACTTAAAAGATTCGATTGTCATGCAATATCGTACTCTTCGAGATCGATTACAGAATGGTGGCTGGGGGAGTTTTACTTCGCAGGATGTTCAAAACTTCTCACTTCTTGGGTATGCAGCTTTACTAGGATTTGTGTTGCTACTTCTGTTACTCATTGCCTTATTTGGCAGAAAGTGGAAGCTACTGTGGGTGATTCCCATTGTGTTTGTACTTGCAGTTGTAGCCTATACGATTACCCAGTGTAGTGTATGACTTTTATCTTCCCATTGTTTAACTTGAATTCAAATCCTGTAATTAGGTCAAATTACAGGAGTACATTCCCGTAATTTGACCAATATTCAACTACCCTAGTATATATAGTAGGGTTTATTTTTTGTGTAGTCAGAAGAAGTTCGATCTTCTTCTACTTTTGAATTTGTATTTGCTGTAGTTTCCCTTGCAAATCCGGTTTCTAGTTAGTATAAACATATTATAGTTATAATAATCATATTTTGCACTTGATGAGTGCACACATGGAGGTTTCGTATGGCGGGAATTTTAGAGCGTTTTAAGGATATTATGTCGGCAAACATACATGCTATGCTGGATAAGGCTGAAGACCCTGAGAAAATGATTGATCAGTACCTTCGCAATTTTGAAAGTGATTTGGGAACGGTGAAAGCCGAGACAGCAGCTGTAATTGCAGAAGAAAAAAGCGCACAGAGACGTCTAACGGCTTGTGAGCAGGAAATTAAAACTATGGATGAGTATGCCAAAAAGGCATTGCTAGCCAAGAATGAAGATGATGCCCGGGCATTTTTACAGAAGCCAGAACATTTAAAGAAAGAACTTGTTTCGTATGAGCAAAGTTATAAATTATCCAAAGCAAATGCAGAAAAAATGCGACTGATGCATGACAAGTTGAATTCAGAAATTGAAGATCTTCGTGCTCGCAGAGGTGAAATTAAAGCCAAAATGAAAGTAGCCAAAGCCAAACAACAAATTAGTTCCACTGCTTCCAAAATTGGTATAGGAAATAGTGCTTCTATGTTTGAAGCTATGAATGAAAAAGCACAACGATTGATTGATGAAGCCGATGCTTTAGCTGAATTAAATACTCCGAAGGAAGATACAATTGATGCTTTAACCTTGAAGTATTCTGAAACGACTGAAACAAGCCCGGAAGTGGAAGACGATTTAGCACGTCTTAAAAAAGAGATGGGATTGTAGTTTTCCTTTACCTATTTTACAGGAGGATCGATTGTGGGAATCTTTGGCGGACAGTTTGCAAATGTAATTGAATGGGAAGAGTACAGGCCAGATGTTTTATTCTGGAAGTGGGCGAATCGAGAGATTAAAAAGGGATCCCGACTTATAATTAAGCCGGGTCAGGATGCCGTTTTTCTTTACAATGGTAAGGTAGAGGGCATATTTAAAGACGATGGTAATTATGAGGTTGAATCGGATATTATTCCCTTTTTATCTACCTTGAAGGGTTTCAAGTTTGGTTTCAATTCTGGAATCCGTGCAGAAGTTCTTTTCACAAACACGAAAGAAATTAATGTGAAATGGGGAACCAAAAACCCTATTAACATTCCTGCAAAGGGATTGCCAGGTGGGATGCCTATTAAATCGTTTGGTACATTTGACTGCAAAATTGACGACCACAGTGTATTAATTGAGAAGATTGCCGGCGTAAAGCAGCAGTATAGTGTGGAAGACTTACGAGATCGTGTAATAGCTAAACTTGACCAATTGCTTATGAAGTGGATTACACGTGAAGGCAAAGATATGTTTAACTTACAGGCCAATGCGTACGATATTGCCAAAGGCATTCGGGAAGACTTAGATATGGACATGCGAAAAATTGGAATTGCAATTCCAAATTTCAACATTTCCAGCTTTAGTTACCCAGAAGAAATTCAGAGAATGCAACAAAAAGTAGCTGGTCAAAGTATGGTGGGTGATGTAAACCGATATTCCCAAATTTCCATGGCCGATTCCCTTGGGAAAGAGTCGAGTGCTGGCAATATTGCAGGTAGTGTTGTAGGAATGCAGATGGGTATGGCGATGGGACAGAAGATGATGGACCAAACTCAGAAGTCATCTGAAAGTAACAATTCCAACGGAGTGAATAAGTCGAGCAGCTCTTCTGGAGATGATGGTTCAAGCGACAATTCATTGGATGATTCCACCAACAAATGCACTCCTAAGTTTTGTCCAAATTGTGGAACGAAGAATGAAGGTTCGAAGTTTTGTCCCAATTGTGGACACAAATTAGGCTAGGAGTAGTATTGTGGAAAAGAAAAATTATACCTGTACATCCTGTGGTAGCAAAGTAGAGTTTGATATTAAAACACAAGATTTGAAATGTCCCAACTGTGGAACCGAGTATCCTATTGAAAAACAGGCAGCCACTCTTCGGCATTTCATTGCAGAGTACAAGCCTGAAGAGGAAGCTGCAACTGAACATGAAGCTACAGTAATTAATTGTTCCTCGTGCGGGGCTACGATTGAGCTGGACACACATGTTACTTCGGGTACCTGCCCGTACTGTGGATCGCCTGTGGTGTTGTCTGAAAAGGCTGTTACGTCTGTTCCACCCGATGGGATTATTCCGTTTCAAATTGACAAGTATGATGCAGGAAAGCGTTTCCGAAAGTGGATTAAAGGAAAATGGTTGGCTCCGAATGCCCTGAAGAATATGTACCAATCTGGGAAAATGATGGGCGTGTATATGCCTTATTGGGTGTTTGATGTGGATACAGATTGCAAATACCAGGCAGAAGGTGGGAGAGACCGACGAGTAGAGTATACCGAAAATGGAGAGAAAAAGACAAGAACCGAAACGGATTGGTATGCAGTGAGTGGTTCGTTTTTTCACTCCTTCAAAGATAAAATTATTCGAGCCACCAAAAGTATAAGTGAACACTTGTTGCGAGTTTTAGGTGGATTTCGAATTCCCAATGCCCTGTCGTTTCATGCTGATTTTTTCACTGGATTTTCGTCGGAAGTTTTTTCTATTCCTATGCATACTGCTTACGAAGAAGCACAACATTACTTTAAATCGGAACTTCACAACATGGTAGAATCGCGAGTTCGTCGCACGTACGATCGGGTGAGGAATGTGCAATTGTGGGTTACCTGGAGCAACGAAACTTATCGTTTCTTGTTTCTGCCTGTATATACCATGGCGTATTACTTCAAAGGGAAAACGTACCAGGTTCTTATTAATGGAGACAGTGGCACGATTGTGGGAGAATACCCGAAGTCGGTTTGGAAGATTGTGCTCATTGTACTTGCCATTCTTCTTATTATTTTCTTATTGTGGTATTTCTTCGGATAGTCCATGTGACCACTAGTTTTTGTGGGTTTAAAATGGAATAAAACCATGTAATTCTATTGTAAAATAGTAACATATATGTTAATATTTACGTATGAAACTTTATAATCCTTCTTTTGATAAACTACAACAGAAAGCTACATTTCAGAAAACCACATTGGAGAATGTTCTTAGAGAAGAACTTCAAAAGTGTGTGTTATTCCTTCTGTCAGAGGAGAGCTTTTTTGAAATGGGTGTGTTTCAGGGTGGAA
Source organism: uncultured Caldisericota bacterium (assembly GCA_964422555.1). Taxonomy (GTDB): domain Bacteria; phylum Caldisericota; class Caldisericia; order UBA6126; family UBA6126; genus JAGLCW01. The sequence continues at coordinate 4,082 of CAYRBR010000090.1, forward strand.
CTGCTCTGCGAATTGTGTACAATAACATCCGTTATTCAGAGGATCTGGATTTTGTATATACTGCTAGTAATTCAACCATGTGGGATAAGACTGAAAGTATCATACAAAAGATACCAAAGAAAATGCAGAAGTGGTTTCCCTACCTACGGGTATCAAATGGTAAATGGCAAAAAAGGGATACAGTATTAAAACGTTTTCAGTTTTCGTTTAAAGGTTCTTCTATTTCTTCTCTAATGCTACAGCTTGAATTTGCTAATATTCCTTCTTACTCTACAAGAGTTGTCCCTATTTCATTTGATGTTGTTACATTCCCGATACGTGTGGAAACACAAGAAGAAATTTTAATGGATAAAATTGTTGCCCTAGGCTTACGAAATTATTTGAAAGGGAGAGATATTTGGGATTTGTATTATATCCTTTTTACAAACCATGTATCTGTTTCCCAAAAACAATTGTTGCAAATTATTCAACAAAAATCGGGAGACTATGGGTTCAGTATTACAGATTTTGTTGATAAATTCTCTGTTGCCTTAGAGAAACTAAAACAAGACGGAGTTGTTATTCTTGAAATGGAAATGAAGCGATTCATGGATTCACGTGTTTTTTCTATTTATGATGATCAGTTTTCTTCTATAGTCCGTGATGTTGTTAACTATCTAAATCCCTTGAATACATATTTACATGAGCACAGAAACATTTCTTACTCTTTTTAAAAAGTACTCCAGTATTTCCCTTTTTCATGTGAATGATCTTGCATTGATGATGGGAAAGAAAAAATCGGTTTTACGAGTTGAATTAACTCGACTAGTTAAAAGAGGAATTATTCAATCCATCGCAAAAGGCTATTATTCAAACCCCTTTAATCCTCCCAGTACTGATAGGATTGCTATGACATTAAAAAAACCTTCCTATATTAGCATGGAAACGGCCCTAAATAGACAAGGCATACTACCCCAAACAGTGTATATGTATACACTTATTACCACTGGAATGACGTATACTTTTAAAACGCTGGATTGTAGTTATGAATACCACCACATTCAGAATGATTATTATTTTGGTTTTCAAGCTAACAGTAAAGGAATTTATTTTGCTGATCCTGAGAAAGCTTTGTTGGATTTAATTTATCTTCGCTTTAAAGGCGGTAATGCACAAGAAAAACTTACCGTGAGAAGTTTATTAGACGATATGGAGCACAGTTTGCTTCGGAAATCCTACTTGAAAAAGTACGCAAAGAAAATGAATTTAACTGCTTATTTAAAAAAGAGTTTTCCAGACTTTCCAATTTTGTAGGTTTACTGAGTATATACTAGTGTAATTTCCTGTGATACTGCGTCCCATTGCATTTCACAGCCCAGTGTTTCGGCTACAAAACGAAGAGGAAGCAGTGTTCTGCCTGCAACAATGATAGGTTTTATAGTGGGGTTGTATCTGTCGATAGGTGTTTCAACCCCATTTATTCGGGCTGTGTTTTTCCCAATCCACAACTCTATAACCGTTTCTTTCAATTCAATTGTAATTTTCGATTCTGTTCCATCCCACGATATCGTGGCACCCAGGGGCTCGGTTACATATCGAATGGGAAGAAATGTTCTGCCTTCCAGTATCATTGGGGGAACATCCATTTCTTTGCAATCATC
>CAYRBR010000091.1:0-5643 GCA_964422555.1 uncultured Caldisericota bacterium
CTCATTATGGATGCCTGCATCTCCATTCCTTCCAAAGATTTTAAACCAGAAGGGAACATTCAGTTCATGACCATTCCAGGTGGAAAATTCGCGATAGGTCATTTTGAAATTGATGTGAATCAATATGGAGAAGCATGGACATACCTGATGGAAGAGTGGATACCCGCCAATAATCTAAAACCAAGACTTGCTGTTTGCTTTGAAGATTACTTAAACAATCCCGAAGAACACCCACAGAAAAAGCACATAGTGGATATTTATGAGCCTGTGGAATAGGGTAAAAGGAATACGTCTGTATCTATTTTGGATTGTACTTTTAAGCTTATTGGTGATTGTGTTCGTAATAAAATTTTTTAGTTGGACTCCTCCAATAAAAAATGCAAATGGACATATTGCAGAAAATAGTATTGCCGATATTCGATCAATTTCTGTGAACCAATCGGAACAATCAATTTGCATACGAGGTAAAGATCGTAGCAACCCGGTATTATTGTGGTTACACGGTGGACCAGGCTCATCCCAGATGCCGCTAGCAAGAAGTTATTTAAGCGAGTTAGAAAATTATTTTGTAGTTGTTCACTGGGATCAACGAGGTGCTGGAAAATCAAATTCATCTAGTTTTGATGATACAACCATGTCCATTGATACATATGTAGACGATGCTCATACTGTTGTAGAGTATTTGTGTTCTGAATTCGGAGTCGATTCCGTCTCAATTATTGGTCATTCCTGGGGTACAGTAATTGGAATGAATCTAGTGTACAAATATCCAGAAGATGTAACAGTATATATTGGGTGTAGTCAAGTAGTATCGCATAGAGAAGGTCAAGTAGAAGCATTAAAGTTATTACTTCAGAACCCAGATGAAGACATTCAGAATGCTGTAACTTCCTGGCTTAGAAGTCATGGTTCTCCTCCTTATGAGGAGCATGCAGAATATGTAGATTGGGTTCACTTCCTTGATGCACTTGGTGGGGGAATGGATGTTTCTTTTTCCTCTTTATTAATGAAGACTATTACTTCAACTGAATATTCTTGGCGTGATATGTATCAGTGGATACAAGGTGCTAACAGAGGCAGTGGATGTATGTGGGAAGAATACAATGAAATTGATTTTTTATCAACCATTCGATTAGTAAATGTACCGGTATATTTTATTTGTGGCGAGCAAGACTTAAACACTCCCGCAAAATTAGTAAAACAATATTTTATGGAACTTTCTGCACCGAAGAAGAATATATATGTTATGAAAAATTCATCTCATGCGCCATTTTTTAAGGATGAGAGAGAATTTGTTTCTATTGTTTTAGCAATACAGAGATTGGCGAATTAAAGTAATATGTTTTTAACTAAATTGTATTGACACGAAAAAGTGCAGGTATTACAGTTTTATCAGTTTTATCCTATGCACACAGTAGGGGGCTAGTATGAAAGTAATTTATATGGACCACAGCGCAACCACACCAACTGATCCTGAGGTTGTATCTTCCATGTTACCGTTTTTTTCTCTTCATTATGGAAATCCCTCTTCTCTTTATTCTATAGCTGAAACATCAAAAGAAGCCATGGATTCTGCCAGAAGTACTATTGCATCCTTCATTCATGCGCAAAGTAAAGAAATTTACTTTACAAGTGGTGGAACTGAATCCGATAATCAGGCTGTTATCTGCACTGCCCGTCGTTTAAAAGACAAAGGCAAACACATTATCACTACTTCTATAGAACATCATGCAGTGTTACATGCTTGTCAGGAACTGGAAAAAGAAGGTTTTAGTGTTACCTACTTACCGGTTGATTCCTATGGAATGGTTTCACCCGACACATTACGAAAAGCTATCACTTCTGACACTACATTAGTATCTATCATGATGGCAAACAATGAAGTAGGAACCATTCAAGATATAAAAGAATTAGCCAAAATTGCTCATGAAAAGGGTGCTCTGTTTCACACCGATGCCGTGCAGGCAATTGGGAAAGTTCCCATTCATGTAGATGAAATGAATATTGATATGCTTTCTTCTTCTGCTCATAAATTATATGGACCAAAAGGCATTGGATTTTTATACGTAAAAAATTCAGTTCCTATCACTTCCTATTTGTATGGGGGTGGACAAGAACGAAAGAAAAGACCAGGAACAGAGAATATTCCTGGCATCATTGGATTTGCCAAAGCAATTGAAATTTCCCAAGAGAGCTACCGGCAAGATCATGAGAAGCTATGCCATTTAGCCAAAATTCTAACAGAAGGGATACAGAAAAACGTTCCTGAAGTAGTATTTACGGGTCATCCTGAGAAACGCACTCCCGGGCATGTAAGTTGTTGTTTTAAACATGTCGAAGGGGAATCGGTTCTTATGATGTTAGATTCAAAAGGTATATGTGTATCCAGTGGCTCTGCCTGTACTTCTGGAAGCCTGGATGCTTCCCATGTATTGCTGGCAATGGGGCTAGATTCTGCTACTGCCCAAGGATCTATACGATTCTCGCTGGGACGACAAAACACATTAGAAGAGGTAGAATATGTAATTAGTGTTCTTCCTGCGATCATTGAAAAACTCCGCAAAATGTCTCCCCTATGTTAATGAATTGAGGTAATTAGTAGGATGAATATGTATAACAAAAAAGTAAAAGATCATTTTATGAATCCCCGCAATGTAGGCAAAATTGAAGATGCCGACGGAAGTGGTGAAATTGGAAATCCACAGTGTGGCGATATCATGCACATTGATATAAAAGTTGAAAATGGAATTATTGTGGATGTGAAATTCCAAACATTTGGTTGTGCTGCTGCCATTGCTTCCAGTAGTATGGTAACAGAACTGGTTAAAGGTAAAACAATTGAAGAAGCAGAAAAGATTACCAACAAAATGGTAGCCGATGAATTAGGTGGGTTACCTCCAGTTAAAATGCATTGTTCTAACTTAGCTGCGGACGCTCTTCAAAGGGCTATTAAACAATATAAGGAAAAACACCAAAAAAAGTCTGAAAATTAATTTGTCATTCCATTGAACCTATCTTCTCCTTTTTATATAATGCAAGAGTGCGACAATATTGAGGGGGATACGCGAAATGGTACAAACAATTCCAGGTAGTTTATGGAAAGTGATTGACGAAATCAATCACCATTATTTCTTTGGGAAAAAAATTCCTTTGCAAAAAAAACGGCATTTAGCCAGTTGGATTGCCGATAGGATACACCTGAAGAATGGTTACTTTGGATTGTTTGCTCCAACAGAGCATGATTTTGAAAATACCGTTCGAACATTTACAGGAGAACCTATTACCAGTGGTGCTGGCAAAGCACATGTTTTAGGAGAAGAAGCATTAAATGCACTGGTTTTACTCAATGTACACAATACCCATGTAACCAAAGCCAAGGAAGAAGCAGCTCATATTATTGATGAGCGAATTCTCATGAACGAATCGGAAAATAAATGGTGTGGTTTCTATTGCTGTGGGAAATGTACCGTATCGTATTGGAGAAATTTACTTCGAAACAGTTTACCGTTTAGTAAACCTCGCTTACAAAACGGACTGGAAATTTTGAAAAAACAACAAGATGGCAAAGGACGATGGAAACGATTCCCATTTTATTACACAGCCTTTGCTTTAGATGAAATGCAGCAGGATCAAATTAAACATGAATTATTATATATTAAACCTGCTTTGGAAAGAGTGTCGAATCGACATTTTTCAAATGATCAATATGGAATGAGAAAGGAGTATCTAATAAAGACACTCCTTTGTAAAGCACGAAAAGCGGAAGAATAGAATTAGTGGTCGCAACCTCCGCTACCACCGCTACATCCTCTGCCAGCGCCATTGCCTTGTCGTCCGCCACCATAGTAGCCACTAGCGGATGATTCTCTGGACGAATCCTGATTTTTATATTGTCTTTCTTTTTCTGCATCTGATTTTTTATTGCAATCTTCTTCGCTACAAGATTCTTCGTCACAATTATCTTGACTGCACGAATCTTCGTTACATGATTTCTTTTCCTGGAAACTTCTTGCTGGAACACTACTTCCACGACTTTCTTCTTCGCAGGAACTGGCAGAAGAACCACAACCTTCTCTGTCTTGAGCGTAGGCTGTATTATTCCTGCCTCTGCCTTGGCCCTGGGCAGTAGTTGTTCTAGAAGGATTCATTCCAACCCAGAAGAATATGAGTAAAGCAAGTACTACGATGCTTGAGAGTGCTATAAACAAAATCTTTTTTTCATTTGCGTTCATAAAACCACCTTTGTGTTTGTTTTATTAAAATACCTTTAAAACAATAGAAAGTTACAAGTAGTTCCAATTTCTTTGTAAGAATATTGTTAATTCTTTCGAGAGTTGGTGTTTGTGTGTTGCTTTTAAAGAACAAACTATATACTAATGTTGATATGAAAGATATAGTTGAAAAAACGAAAAAATGGTTTGGTTCATTTGTAGAAGGATATACATCAAGCGATTCGATAACCCAAAGTAGTTTTCAGCTGAAAATTGATCATACCTGGAATGTAGCTGATCATGCAAAAAAAGTAGCTGCAGAACTTCATTTGTCAGAACGACAGCAAAATCTTGTTTACATAATGGGATTACTTCATGATGTAGGACGATTCCCACAGTATGCAATCTGGCACACTTTTTCCGATTTTCATTCAACGAATCATGCTTCTTTAAGCGTGAAAGTTATACAAGAGCTTTCCTTTTTATATGAATTGCCAATGTGTGAATGGCACCAGATTGTCACAGCTGTGTTTTATCACAATGTATTTCAATTGCCCACTCATCTTTCCAATCAAGATGAGTTGTATTGTAAGCTTTTGCGAGATGCCGACAAAATGGATATTTTTCGAGTTATTATTGAAAATCCAGGTGGAGTAATTCGAGAAGAGAATAGTCCCTTTGAACCCTCTCCAAAAATATGGAATAGTATTTGTAATGGACAATGCTGTTTTTATCAAGATATTCAAACCGATGCCGATCGCCTACTTTTGCAACTATCGTGGGTTTATGACATACATTATCCTTGTGCACAGAAATATCTATTACATTCGGGTACATTAGATCGATTCTTTACTCTTCTTCCAGAAGAAATTCAAAACGAACCAAGAATTCAAAAAGTAAAAGCATATGCAGAAGAGGTAGCGTTACAAGCCAAGTGAACTAGGTGTGCAACACAAGATGTGACCCAATAGGGAAACCACATGCATTTGCAATCGGCTGACATTTTGCTTTGAAAAGAAAAAATATATTTTTAGATGGTACTGTATTCAAACTTTCAAAATTACCCTGTCCTTTGGCAATAATTACATCTGCTTTTTCAAAAATGCTCAGAAATTCATCCGAGCAGTTTTCCAGCAACGTACCAGGTGCTCCCGATCCATTTGAAATAACAGTTGCAACTGTGTGCAACTGAATATTGTCAGCGTCTTCCAGAGTGGCATCATTTATGATGGGTTCTCCTCGAACCGCTGCTACAATGGTGTGCTGAACCGGGTCTATTTGAAGTCTGTTTCGATCCTGTAAATGTTGCATAAATAGTTTGTCGGTTACTATTTCTCCAGCATTGTCACATAAATACAAAATCGATTTTGCAGCACGAATTTCTGAATACAAATAGGATATATCTCCATGCAATGAGTTTTTTTCGCATTCG
>CAYRBR010000092.1:0-5618 GCA_964422555.1 uncultured Caldisericota bacterium
GCTGTGCATTCGATGGTTGTTTTTTGCAAGACCTTTTTCCCCAAAAGGGGGGGAGGGTATTATCTTGGACTAACATGATGCATTAAAACTTTGTCTGTACTGGGGTTAAATACTAACTCCACCTTTCCTCTAACTCTCCAACTCTCCGTAACTCTCCATTATGCTATTGACAAATGGAGAGTAAACACGAACGACGGTACACAGGCAAATGATTTCTACATTGAAAACCACCAATGGTTGTCTAGACTATTTTTTACCTTTTTCTTTACCACAGGGTGAACTTGGTGTATCGGGTTGAAGGATAGTATAAAGTTAGACCGATATGTAAAGAACTTTGAAGAATTGATTTAGCAACATGGGAGCATACTGCATGAAACGAAAACTAGTTTTTAAACCTACATTTCAACCAAAACGATTTACTGGAGAAAACAACGAAAAAGAATAGAGAACAAATATGGTGATGGATTTAGCAACTTGAAAAAAGAGCATATCGAAGCAGTCGACTTAACTCGCCCCGTTATATTGGCTGAGATATCACCCGATCGATTGTCAATTCTAGCCGATTCTGACCAAGATAATTACAACAGCAGGGGGTATAACATAGTTGATGGGCACCATCGAATTGTGAAGACTTACAGGAGGGGGTATACCGAGATTAAAGCCTATTTGGCGAGAAGGGAAGAAATAGTCTTCATTAAAGCTTTTTATTTTAAAGGGAAATTTGGTTAGGGTATATCATTTTGTATAGTAGTTTGTAACGTTTGGAATTCTATCGAAGTTGGATGATGTTTCGGAGGGTTACTGAGATGAAACGAATGAAAATGAATAAGTGTATAGCTTGTGTAGTAGCTGTTATTTTGTTTTTCTCGATGGCAGGGGGAGTAGAAGCAATTACGGTTAGTGAGGGGTGCTTGATTTCTCATCCCAATTATAGTATTCCGGTTCAATCTAAACAACCTGTTGCCTATAACTGGAACTGGGATTTAACTGCATTGGATTCTCTTTGTTCTTTGCCATTCAGTGATTTTACTTTCCATCAGTACTGTAAAGCGGAAGTAACAGAAGGGTTTTTGTATCTTGCAAGAGGCAATGGTTCTCCGTCTCAGTTTGTTTGTTTTAATCAACAAACGGGTGAGTTTGTCTGGCAATATTCAGTTAACGATCGGTGGAATAAGGAACATCCATTTGTTTGTTTGCCTACGGGTATCCTTCTCAATTTCCAAAATACTGCCTATTTCCTAAATGAAAAAACTGGTGAAGTTTACCAACAATGGAATTGGAATACTTCCTTTGAAGATCAATACAACCCTCTTGCCAGTGAAAAACCAACGGTACCTGGTTCTGCCATTTATGTAAACGACACGATTCTTCTGGTGCAGGAAGCAGGGGTGAATTCTTCAACCTATCGATGCTTAGATGTTTCAAGCATGGAAGAACTATGGTCTTATTCGTCGCGGGAGAATACTTCCAGTCGACTAATGGGTGTTCAAAACGAGTATCTGTGGTTACTAGAGTTAACTTTTGAATCTTCTTCTTCCCCTAACGCGGATTTGTTAGATTTTTCTGACAATACTATTACCAGGTTGTTATCGATTTCTCTGGAAACAGGGGAAGTTGTTGTATTGAACCAATGGGAAGAGATTTGCAGGATAGATTTTTGTTTTTCATGGGAAGGCATTGTTTTGGGTACATTAAACCGTAAGGGGGAAGCTTCTCTATACACTGTAGAAAATAGTAAGGGTAATGAGTGTAAGGTTGTAACTCTTACTAAATCAATTTCCTGGGTAACTCTGGATGATACTATTCCAATAGCTCCTACATTACAGGTGGAAGATTCTTTTTTGGGGTTTCGTGTTTTCAATAAAGAAGATGCCTATTATATGGCAGTTTCTGTTGCTACTAAGGATGAACCTGGAAAAGAAACTGGAGCCGAGAATTATAGGTCTATTCAAGAGACTCTTTTTGTAATGAAGGTGAATGAAGATGGAGAGAGTGTATGGAGACAGACATTTTCTTCTCTTGAAAAAGGAAATGGCGTTGTAGAAGATGCGTTTATTGATGGAGACCACCTGGTGTTTCAGTTTCCGTATCGATCTTCCAATTCAAGTGAACATGTGTATGCATTCTGGTTGGAATTGGAAACGGGTGGTCTTCGGCAGTGTTTCTATCACTATTCTTTCTATTTAGAAGCTGACATTATTCTTACAAATCCGGTATTTCTACCAGGTGTTATGTTCCAAACTAGTTGTATCCATGAACATTACCTTACCTCTATACAAGGCTTTGCAAATACAGCAGAATTACACTATGAAAAAGCAGCCGTAGAGATTGATTATTCAGAGGTGGAATTGGAGAAGTTGTACTCCGAAACATTACCTGAAAGCTATTACGTAAAAGAATATACACCTTTTGCTTTCCAGGAACAGATTTGTTATTTTCAAGCTACGTATTCTAGATATGATATCAGTTATACTATAGAGTTAATACGTTACGATGTGGTGCAACAAGAAAAATTACCAGTACAGTCGTTTGTTTATGAAGATTGTGATAATGAGATTGATAGGTTGATTTTGCTGGACAATGCTCTGGTTTTAGGTGTGATTGATTCGTACGACGAACAAACGATTTTTTGTTTTGACATTGTAGAGCAAGAACTGTTGTGGAAGAAAAAGGCCCTGTTTGTTAGCCAGATAGAAGATTGTTTCCTGTTTCGAAATTCAGATATTACCGATGATGACGAGGAACCTCTTTCCAATGTTGAATACATGTTGTTTAATCCTATAGAGAATGAAACAATTGGCATGTTTTCGTTTCCTTCTTTAAATGTTCAATATATTGGAGAGATGGGCAAAGAAACTGTATTATTCCAGCGAAATAGTCGATATGTTTCTCTGGTGAATATGCAATCGGGTACGCTTCTAAATGAGTTTATTTTTTCTGACCGAGTTTCGTATGAATTTCAATGTGTCGGACAGTATTTGTTGTATGCCACCAGAGAAGGTACTTTGGGATGTATTGATATTGTGCAGCAACAAGTTTTGTGGGAACAGTATTTAGAGAATGAAATTGATTATTTTTTTGATCGATATAGTGTTTATGGCGAATGGAATGTAGATTTGGTGAAAGAAGATTTAGCATTTGCATACAGCGATAACGAATGTATTTTATTTGACCTTAGCACGGGTGTTTTTGTTCAGGAATTCAAAGAAGTGAAGGCTGAAATTGCGGAACGTTGTTCTAGTCAGTCAGATTACCCATTGTTCAAACTATATTCGAATAAGGCGATTACGAAATGTATGCAATTGCATATAGATTCTGCTGATCAATCTGAGCTTCTGGTGTTTCCTGAAGTACACTACGAAGATGGGAAAGATTACTATCCCCAGGTATGTAGCGTAACGATTCAAGGAACACAATATTTTGCTTATTATGATTTTATCTATGCCAATTTCTTTTGTATATGTAGGTACCCTTTGGTAGAGGAATCAAGGGGCGATGTATCCTTTTTGGAGTTGGGAACCGACTTCTCCAACTATCTTTATTACTCTCCTTATCTTCTTTTTCAAACGTCTATCGGAGACAATAACAGCCAATTTTATTTGGTAGCTTTTCATACAGAAACAGGTGAGATAACCAAAATCCATAAAGGACTTCATGAGCGAGTGTATATTGAAGATGAGAAACTTGTGTTTTCGCAGTGTGGAGAATGTTACACTTGTTCGGTGGGAGAGTTTCAGTCGATAGAGAAGATAAAAGTTTTGCCTACTCCTCCTGCTTTATCTAGCGGTGGTACTATGCAGCCTGTCTGTAACTATCAGAAGGGTGTGCCTGAAGCATACCATGCACTTGATTTGTACTATGTGAATAAAATAGCGTTTGGATCATTTACTTCTACAGAGCAGGAAGACATGATATTTATAACGGGAGATGACTACGCTGTTACCATTGGAGTAATGGAAGAGCAGGATGGTCTGGTGATACCTACCATGACGGGACGTTTCAAAACCGAAAAGAAAGATCGATGGTCCACTGGAAAATGTGGATTTTACCAGAGCTTGTTTCTCGATTACGATTCAGATGGTTTAGAGGAACTTTTTGTGTTAATCGAGGAATATGTGGTGGTATGTGATTACAATACTGAAACGCATTCTTTGGATATGCATGGAATTTTATATGTAGATGACATAAAAGGACGAATTTTGGAAAGAGAACTGCTATTCTGGGAAGGTGTTTTGTATATACAGTACACTCCTTTGAGCAATTCCAATGAAAGAACATTGTACCAGTTTTGTGTAGAATATAATCCAACCCTGGAGAAACCTTATCATGTTAAGGCATGTTCTTTGCCATTGCCAACTGAAATGTTTCAGTGCAAAGCAGTGCATAATCTTTCTTCCTTTCAATTCTTAGAAAAACCAGTATACGAGGAGTCACCTTATGTAACTTTTGTACCTACAGAGTGTGAGCAGTATCCTAAAACAAAGATGCCTCCTTTGTATGAAGTTAAGGAAGATCAGTTGAATGAAACAGAGGAAGCATATTGTAAGAAAAGGAATGAGCTTCTTGAAAAATTTCTAGGATTTTTAGAAGAAGGGAATGATCCATTTGTGGGGATGCATGTAAGAACGCGATATCGGTATCCTACTCTGGAGTTTGATTTATCGTTAACCCCTGCCAGTGAATCTGAGGGTAGGATAACTCAGCTAAACTCTTTCGATGTTTTGTTTTCGAATGACCAATCTTACGTTCTTGTAAGGATAACCGATGAAGTAGGATATAGGCACATGGTTTTATTTTCTCCAGAGTGGGAGTTGCTGGATTATCGGTTCAATGAAATGTTTGATCGAAATGACAACGCTCTGGTAATTGTTAGTGAAGAACAAACCGATTGTTTTTGGTTTCAAGTCTTTAGTGAAGAAGACAATCCTTCGTCTCTAATTTTTGGTAAGGTTTTGAACGGGAAATTTGTAGTGTTTGAGAAACCAGTTTGGGTGGGGATTGTTATGCGGAATGGAAAACCTTATTTTTCCTATACCAATGCAATCCAACGAGGTGGCTTTTCCTTACCCGAGGGATACATGGTAACATGTGGGTTAAACTATATGGACCCTTTTTCCGGTGTGAGCGTAAATGGGTGGTTTCTGGATCGTATAATGGGAAATGTGGAAGCTTTATACTGCCAATATTTTCTTGAACAGGCACGTTATCTTTCTTTTGGGAATTGTGGTGTGTTAAACGAGCATTGTTATATGCAGTTACCGGATGACCGCCAAAAAATCCGGTATTTATCGAATATATCCCGCACCATTATTCATCTGGAGTTTTTTCTACGCAAGCGTGGGGAGTTAAATTCTGTCTGTACTGTAGTGGAATAATTAGTATTTGTATAAAGTAGTGAAAGATTTGGTCAGTTTTTACTTTCGTGATATATTTATAATGTAATGAAAATTACTTGTGAATCAACTTTGGTTCCTTATTACCAAAGTAGAGTTTTTCGGCGCTTTCTGATGTGCCATGAACTCAGCAAAGGGAAGAAAAGATCTGATCCTGTTAATTTAAAAGTTAGTCCGTTAGGTACTCTCCAATCCCTAACGGACTTTTTTTGTATACCCCTCCTG
>CAYRBR010000093.1:0-5490 GCA_964422555.1 uncultured Caldisericota bacterium
ATTCTGCTCCAGACCAATATGAGCTGGTTCATTGTGAATGGCAATGAAGTAATGGGGGAAGGAGACTATACCTGAAGAGGGTTGGATGGGAGGTTGGAAAACAATAACAACAAGAAATACAACACAAAGTACACTACTCCATTTCTTTTTCATGAACTTACTCCTTTGAATAGAAACTTTTTTCGCACGTATTCGCTTCCATGATTCAACAAGACATCTTCACTTTTCTATATATATAATAGTCAAAACGAAACAAAAAGTTACCTATAATATAAATCGAAGAAGGTGAATTTTATTGCAAGAAAATAGTAAAATTGATATCGAGGAGATAAAACGTAGATTCGCAACTGAAATGCATTTTTTCATTCGTTAAAGTGTTACATTTCACATTTATACGTTCGTAAAAGTGTTATTTTTATGTATAGTAATTTTTGTACCACTATTTCGCTTGTGAAAGGATATCTATTTTGTATCGTCAAGCCATAGAACAACTTTACATTTGGAAGAATAAGAAACAGGCAAAACCCCTGATTATTCGTGGTGCCAGACAAGTTGGCAAAACCTGGTTGATGAAAGAATTTGGTCGAAAAGCTTACAAAGAAACAGTGTATGTTAACTTTGAAAACAATAACGCCATGAAAAATTTATTTTCATCAGATTTAAACCCTGAACGTATTATAAAGGGATTAGAAATCTATATTGGTCGTCCAATTCATTGGGACAACACCCTTCTTATTTTTGATGAAATTCAAGAAGTTCCTGCTGCCCTAACCTCACTTAAGTACTTTCAGGAAGAAGCTCCCCAGTATCGTATAATTTGTGCTGGTTCGTTGCTAGGCATTGCCCTTCACGAAGGTACTTCGTTTCCAGTTGGTAAAGTTGAATTTATGGATTTATACCCTCTCACTTTTTCTGAATTCTTACTCGCTATGGATAAAGAGCAACTAAACGATCTGATTCGAAACCAAGAATTTGATTTAGCCACTCCATTTCGAGATATGTATGCGGATTTATTAAAACAATATTACTACGTAGGGGGAATGCCCGAAGTAGTAGCAAGTTACTCCGTGCATCAAGATTTTAATGAAGCAAGAATCATTCAAAAGCGAATTCTAGATGCATACGAGCAAGATTTCTCGAAGCATGCTCCATATAATCTAGTACCTCGTTTACGAATGGTATGGAATAGTATTCCCTCTCAACTGGCAAAGGAGAATAAAAAATTTGTGTATGGTTTAATTCGAGAAGGAGCCAGAGCGAAAGAGTATGAAATGGCATTACTGTGGCTTTTCGATTCAGGACTTGCCCATCGTGTTTACAGAGTAGATACTCCAAAATTACCACTACTAGCCTATGAAGATTTAAGGGCTTTTAAATTGTTCTTGGTTGACGTAGGTTTATTATCCTGTATGTTACAGATTGATCCGCGATTGTACTTTGCAAAAAATGAATTATTTATAGAGTGCAAGGGTGCTTTGACAGAACAATATGTATTACAACAGTTGAAAACTTCCACAAAAAAGGGCATTTTTTATTGGGCAAACCCACGAGGTACTGCTGAAGTTGATTTTCTATTAGATGCTGGTACAACTATTCTACCTATTGAAGTAAAAGCTGGAATAAATCTAAAATCAAAGAGTCTAAAGGCATTTTACGACAAGTACCATCCAACTTTATCAATACGTTGCTCAATGTCGGACTACAAACAGCAAGATTGGCTATTGAATATCCCGTTGTGGGCCGTTGAAACCATTGACAAACATACATGGTAAGTGTTGCTCTTCTACAATTTTTTAACCATTCTTTTTTCTACTGTTTTGAATCCTGAATGTTAAGGATCATGTAATCAATCTATTTAACTAGCTTCTTTCCTTTTGAAGTCAAACGATATTTTTGCAACTTGCTGTTTGGTTTGTCAGGGATTGTCATCTCTATCAAACCCTTCATGATTAGAGGTTGAATATATCTCTTAAATGCACGGGAATCACCACTTTTCCCAATAAAGGAAAAAATGTCCTTCCGAGAAAGAGGTTTGTTTCTAAGAGCATCCAATATTTGAATCATTTCTTTCTTACAATCAGGTAAATACTCTTCAACTTGATGCTTATCTATAGGCTCATGTTGGTGCTTTTTTTGTAAAGATAGGACATCTGCAACAGCAGTCAGAATAAATTCAATGAAAATTGTTGAATTGCCAGCTATATCAGATTTTCTTAACACGGAATAATACTCTTGTTGTCGTTCGTAGATAATGGTTTCAATTGGAATACTTAGAAACAATGACTCCCAGTTAGATAAAAGGACGGTTTGCCACAATCTACCCATTCGACCATTACCATCCATAAATGGGTGAATAAACTCTATCTCATAGTGGACAACTGAACTTTTAACTAACGGGTGAACCTCACTGCTTTTTGCCCAGTTAAATAGGTGTTCAATATGCTTCTGAACGAACTCTGCTTTTGGTGCAGCATGAATCAACTTGTCCCCATCGTATATTCCAACTCCCTTATTTCTAAACACACCCGCATTATCCATTAGATCGTTCATCATTAAATAATGAGCCTTACAAAAATCAGAGATAGAGAATGGTTGGAACCTTTCAATATGTGAATACGCTTTAAATGCATTTTTTACTTCCTGAATCTCACTAGGAGAGCCAATTACACGTTTCCCATGAATAACATCCGACACCTGTTCTAATGAGAGTGTGTTGTTCTCAATCGCCAAAGATGAGTATACAGATCGTATATTCCTATCTTTTCGTAAATGCACGTTAATGTTTGGCGCTATAAATGGAATCATAGCAGATATATTGGCAACGAGATTTACTATTTTATCTGTAATTACATAAGGTGGTTTTTCACTCATTCGCAACCTCGCAATAAAAACTGCTAAATTTGTGTTTACATTTTATCATGATTTCGGTCAATAAAACAGGTTAAGCTGTATAACAAATATTCAAACTCCAAAAAGTTCAAACTCAAATCCTTAAGCACACTTTAAATACTTAAGACATTCTATCGGATAGTTATACTTCACTTCCTATTTTACTGCACGGGTAGCAAAGAAGGCTGGGATGTTGAAATCGTGTAAAGTTCCAGTGCTATTTGTATCCTGATAAATATTCGTTAAGGTAAACCCTGCCCGTATTTGATCATCTACCTGTTCTTCGATCGTATGGGAAAACTGAATACCCCAGTTTTTTTGCACCGATTCTTCATACAGTGCTTTGTCTTTTAAAGGATTAAAAGGTAGTTTGGTGCAAATATTGGATCCTTCTTCTTCCATCACAAAATTCATGCCATTGTCTACTCCAGCCAAAAGTATCCCGCCTTTTCGAAGCACCCGATAACATTCTTTCCACACATGAAATACATTTTCTATGTAGCAGTTCGCAACAGGGTGAAATATAAGGTCGAAGGAGTCATTGTGAAATGGAAATGGTTCTGTCATATCTGCTTTCACAATGGTAATTTCATAGTTCTCACGTTTTGCAACATCTCTTTCCCTTTGCAGTTGTACATCAGACAAATCCATTACAGTACACTTATAGGATACCCCATTCCCATCCATTTTCAGTCCAGTTATCTATCGTTTTAGCATTGATCTGAGTGTACTTCATATCAAGAATCAGCAGCGAAAGTGTTTCACTTCTTAGTCATAATCATGGCAAGAGTCTAGTATGAACTGGAAAGTTTTTCTAGTATATAAATCAACTCTTTTAAAATTCACCAATTCTAACAAATTTTTTGGTATGCCCTCTTCCAATTTTTTGGATTAACCGTATGTCTGTCATTTGTTTAGTTATCAGATAAGCTCTGGTTCTTTTTACGTTTAGCAGCTTCATTAATTCTTGCTCAGTGATATAGTCATGATGACGTAAATACGATAGCACTTCTTGCATTTGCTTTGCTATTTTTCTCACGTTTTTTTGTTTCGTTGGAGCAAGAATCATCTCTAAGCTTTTTTCGGCTACTCTATCATTTCTCTTTATTTCTGAATGAATAAAGTTTTTATTCGGTAATATTATTCGGAAAGTGTTCTCAGTTACGCTAATAGAAGGTTTTACGCTACTATCTTTGTACAAATCCATTATTCTTCGTATACCCGTTCCATATGCTTCAATATGCTTTAATCGAAAGAATATTTGTGCTAATTGAGTATTTCTGGGTTGTGAAATACCATTTTTTATATCAGCTGTTGTTTACCCTAAAGGCAAACCTCCAATTGATATAAACTCCATTTGTTCACGGTTAATGTTAACAATAATACTTCCACTATATCCATAGTCTCGGTGAATAATTGCATTCAATAAGGCTTCGCGGATAGCTTCTGAAGGATAATCGACATGGTCAATTCTATCAAGTCCTTTCACTGTAGAAGCTATTCGATTGTTCAACATAAGATAATCATAGGTATTACGGAGTTGTTTAAACACCGATCCCCCAAATTCTCGTCTATCCTTGAATATAGTATTGTTTTTATCTTCGAATACTGCTACCTTAATTGAATAACTACATTGGTCAGAAATGAGTAATGCAAGGTTGGTAAATATTTTTTTTTCTGCATCTTGAATACCAAGTGAAACAAACTTCTCACTAGTTAACAAAACATTTCTGCTTTTGAACTCTACTTTCGCTTCATCGAATGATAAATCTTGTTGAATGCTTCTCTCAGTTTCAAAGGAATCACCATCGGAGTTTTTTATCAGTTGTCGTATCTGATTCCAGTTTGTTCTTTCCTTCAACATAATTCTTCTCCTGTCGATTTAGCATTCTGTTAAAATTATAATATGAATATTCATATATACAAGTGAATATTTAGTAGTTAAATTGAATGTTCTTTAATTACTTGAGCTTCTTTTTTAGAGAAGTAATAGTGAAAATATATTCATTACGATAGTGCTAGTTATTATCAGCAGGTTGTAGTTCTGGTTCTCCCTTTTGTAACTCTCGGTTTCCAAAATAGGATAATATAGCTAGTACGAGAAGAATTCCAACAAAGATATAGCTTGCCATTCCCATAATTGCTGCAATTAAAACCATTCCGAAAGCAGCTATAAAAATGAACATAGAAACTATAGGTTTCTTCAGTGCAAACAACGCTCCAATACCCGAAAGTAGAGATGCTATAAGAATTAGTATTAAAGGCAACACCTTGTTTTTTGGAATCCCATCAACACCAAAATCACCTCTTGTTGCTTTGCTCACCCAGTAAAAGAAACGTATAACAACTGGACGATTCCATCCCTCAATTGTAGCTATCGTATCCACCTGCTCTTCTGTAAGATGAGGACTTCTAGTTTTTAATGCTTCAATAGAGTTAGACGCGTTGTCCAATAAATTCCACACGTTAAAAGGGGTACACAACAAAATGATTAAACCAATAATTAATACACCATTTCTCATTTTCACTCCTTCGAATGTTGCAGAAGGTCTTTCCAGCCTTCGTATAATAGTACCATTGCCATTGTATCTAATTCACAGT